>CAKSSH010000013.1 GCA_934488695.1 uncultured Oscillospiraceae bacterium | reverse complement strand
GTTTTGACCTCTGTCACCACAAAGGGAGCAGATTTAACTGCCGCAATAACCGCATCTGCCTCTTGCCGGTTTTCAAGCTCGATCTTTTTGCCGTCTTTTCCGTAAAATTTTGCAACAAATTGCTTGCGGCTCTCTGCTTCGGTGAGCTTTGCGTCTATGGTCCAATACTCTTTGGACTGAAAAGCTCTAATTTCTTCTTCGCGATCCACAATCAGTCGAACCGCAACAGACTGCACTCTGCCCGCAGAAAGCCCGCGCTTGACTTTTTTCCAGAGAAACGGGCTGAGCTTGTAACCGACAATACGGTCCAGCACCCGCCGCGCCTGCTGCGCATTCACCAGATCCAAGTCGATCTGTCTCGGGTTAGACATGCCTGCCTTAACGCCGCTTTTGGTGATTTCGTTAAAAGTAACACGATTGGCGTCCTCAGCATTTAATCCCAGAATATAAGCAAGATGCCAAGAAATTGCTTCTCCCTCGCGGTCCGGGTCGGTTGCAAGATAAACCTTATCACACTTTTTAGCCTGTGCCTTAATCGATTTAATAAGATCTCCTTTTCCCTTGATATTGATATACTGCGGCTCAAAATCGTGCTCAATATCAACGCCGAGACGGGTTTTCGGCAGATCCCGAATATGTCCCATCGAGGCGGTTACCGCATAATTTTTTCCGAGATACTTTTTAATGGTTTTGGCTTTGGCAGGAGACTCAACAATGACTAAATTTGCCATACTATCTTCCTTTTTAGTTTTTATTTATTGTATCATCACAAAATCAAATCTATTCGGTTGCCCGGAGACTTTTTGGCAATGCACGCCAGTTCCAGCCGAGTTAAATTCGCCAAAATTTTAGCGGCCTCGACGCCGGTCTTTTCCACAAGCTCGTCCACTGTATGAGAGCCTTCTTTTAACAAACGCACCATTTCCGTCGCAACGGCATTCTCAGTAAGCCCAGCCTTTTTAAGGCGTTCTTCTACCGCCAACAGTGAAACGATCTTTTGCTCCTGGCCGTTGACAGCAGCTTTCCCGGCTTTTTGTAAATCCCGCTTTAATCGCTTTTTTTCTTTTTCATCCGGCTGTGTAACAGCGGTGACAGCATTCTCGTCATCCAGTCCAAGCCGATGATTTGCTAAAAATGTTGCTCTAAAGTCCGCACGGTTTTCCGGTACACGAATTTTTTCTGGATACCGATCGATATAGTCCTCTATAATATCCAAGGCGTCCCGAACCGGTTTGGCACCGTTTTGAATCAGTTCGATCACACCGGCACTATTTTTCCAGAAAATGCCGGATGGAACGGCAAAAACGTCCCGCCCTTGATTTGCCGCGTTGTTTGCGGTAATCAGCGTTCCGCTCCGTCGCGGCGCTTCAATCACCAGCGTTCCAACAGAAAGACCGGATAAAAGCCGATTTCTAATGTGAAAATTTTCCGGAACAGCTCGAATCCCCGGTAAAAATTCCGTAATAATAGCGCCATGCTTGTAGATTTGGTTTTTAAGGCTCGCCTTTCCGGTCGGATAATCTACGTCCAGGCCGCAGGCAAGCAAACCGTAGGTGCGGCCTTTACAACGCAGCGCGGTTTTATGCGCAGTGGTGTCGCCGCCATTGGCAAGACCGCTGACAATTGAAAATCCACAGACCGAAAGCTCCGAACAAATAAGCTCGCAGGCGCGGCGGCCGTACAACGACTCCCGTCGTGTCCCAACCACCGTGATTGGTAATTCCTCTTCAAGATGAGATATATCTCCAACAACAAACAAAACAAGCGGCGGACAGTCAATATTCTTTAATTGTTGCGGATAGAGCTCATCTTCCGGCGTCACAAACTGTGTATGAAACCGTTCATAGCGTTCAAAAACAAAATCAATGTCGGAAAGCTGTGTTTCATAAAGGAATTCCATTTCTTGTGCGTCCAAACAAACGCCGCGTTTAAAACGCCTTTTCTTGCAATCTTCATAAAACTCGGCAAGATCCGTGTACTGCTCCAAAATGCCCGAAGCATGTTTGTTGGCCGGACCAAGACATTTTAACAGCCATACGTAGTACTCTTTGCGGTTCATGAAAATCACCTCCCAGCGTTTTTTTGCATCTCCCAAAGAATGACAGAAGCGGCAATCGCCGCATTCAACGACTCGGCGGCGCCGCACATATCAATTTTAACCTGCCGACTGCAAACATCGACGGCCGCCTCGCTCAGTCCATTCCCCTCATTTCCGATGAGACAAACACATTTTTCCGGAAATCGAATTTCCGTCAGAGACTGCGCCGTATTCCCAAGCAACGCACCAAACACCTCAAAGCCTTGCTGTAAGAGCGGCTTGCAGGCCTCTGCCGGCGTGTTAAAAAAATAAAGCGGCAAACGAAAAACCGTTCCCATTGTGCTACGCAGCACTTTTGGACTGTAAACGTCGACACAATGCCCGATCAGAAAAACCCCGTCTGCACCAAATGCCTCTGCGGTGCGAATTATCGTTCCTACATTCCCGGGATCCTGTAAGTTTTCAAGCGCAATATAGCGCGTACCGCGAATCGGCGGTGCTTTTGGGATAGCGCACAGACAAAAAACGCCCTGCGGATTTACAGTTCCGCTCAATTTTTGCGCAACAGGAACGGAAATCAGGCACGACTGCTCGCAGGATTCCACAAGAAGCGAAGCATCCTCCGGATGCTTTTTCAAAAAATCCTCCGTCATAAAAACGGTGTCAATTTTCGCACCCTGCAACACCGCCTCCCGGCAAATTCGGAGACCTTCTATTGCAAAAACACCCTCCCGGAGCCGTTGCCGGCGTTGAGCCATCAAAGCGCAGGCACGACGAACCCACGCATGATCACGACTTTGAATTTCTTTCACGGTGCACAGCGCTCCCTTCTGAAAAACTCTTGCCGTTTTCTAAACAAAAACGGGGCTAAATACTCCAAAACGCCCGTGTCTTTAAAAGACGCGGGCGTTTGTCAGCTCCTTACAGAGCCTTCTGAGCTTTCTTGACAAGCTCCTTGAACGCAGCTTCGTCATGAATGGCAATTTCGGAAATCATTTTACGGTTGAGCGTAATCTTCGCTTTTTTCAAACCGTTCATAAAAGTGGAATAATTCATACCGTTTGCACGGCAGGCAGCAGAAATTCTGGTGATCCAGAGCGATCTGAAATCACGCTTTTTCTGTTTTCTTCCGATGTAAGCGTACTGTCCGGATTTCATAACCGCTTCTTTTGCAGTCTTAAACAGCTTGCTCTTGCTTCCATAATATCCTTTTGCAAGTTTCAGAACCTTTTTTCTTCTCTTGCGGGTCATCATTGCTCCCTTAACACGAGCCATTCTATTTACCTCCCGATCTTAAATCGTCAATTTTTTCTGCGGGTTTTCCGCACGGCTCGTTTTACTTATACGGAACGAGCAGCTTAATAGCAGCGACATTAGTCTTATCGGCATAAGCGCCTTTTCTCAGGCCTCTCTTACGCTTAGTCGACTTCTTCGTCAAAATGTGGGACTTGAACGCGTGCGCTCTTTTGACCTTTCCGTTTTTGGTCAGACTGAAACGCTTTTTTGCACCCGAATGGGTTTTGAGCTTCGGCATAAAAAAACCTCCTGTATTTTCTTTTACTTTGCGGGTTTTGCGGAGAGGAACATCACCATGCTGCGCCCTTCCAGCTTGGGCTCCTTTGCCACCGTTGCGTACTCGGAGCAGGCCTCCAAAAATCGTGCCATGCTCTCCTTTCCGAGTTCGGTGTGTGCCATCTCACGGCCACGGAAGCGAAGGGAAACCTTCACCTTGTTGCCTGCTTTCAGAAATTTCACGGCATGATTGACCTTGGTGTTAAAATCGTTGGTATCGATATTCAAGGAAAGACGAATTTCCTTAACATCAATGACCTTTTGGTTTTTCCGAGCCTCTTTCTCACGCTTGGCCTGCTCAAAACGATACTTACCGTAATCCATAATACGGCACACCGGCGGCTTAGCCTGCGGAGCGATCTTCACAAGATCCAAGTCCTTCTCAATGGCGATGTGCAGCGCCTCTTTGATGGGCATAATGCCAAGCTGTTCCCCATCGGCACCAATCAAACGGACTTCTCTGTCGCGGATTTCCTCATTAATCAGCAGTTCCTGTGTAGCTATGGAAAGCACCTCCTACCTTAAAAGTGTTGACGGCATGCAGGGCCCCGCAACCGCCTTAAAATAAACAAAGCGCAAACGAAAGCAGCTTCCATTTACGCAATACGACCGGGACAAAATAGCCCCTTTTCGGTATTGACCCAAGCAGCATAAAAACCCTTGGGTGAGAACGGAAAAGACTGTTCTGCTTTGTTTTCTAAAACATTTTAACAGAATTCTTTTCCGTTGTCAAGGGGTTGTGCAATTTTTTATCAAAAAAACGCAAATCATTCAATACAGCTATTTTAGCTCTACAACTGTAACGCCCATTTCACCTTCACCAAAAACGCCGTTTCGATAACTTTTAACACATTGCATGGTTTTAAGGCGATCCTGCACCGCTTTACGCAAAACGCCGGTGCCCTTCCCGTGAATAATCGTTACTTGATTTAAACCGGAAAGCACCGCATCATCCAAAAAGCGTTCCACCTCTGAAACGCCCTGAACCGTATCAGCGCCGCGAATGTCCAATTCGGTTTTAATCGCCCGAGTTGCACGACTGACAACGCCGCTCTTGCGATAAGGTGTCGTCACCGGTTTTTTATCGACTAAAATTAAGCTTTGCATCGGAACACGCATTTTCATGACACCGACCTGTACAAGCGCGCTGCCCTGCGAATCCGGCGGTGCAATAATGATTCCGTCCTGCCCCAAGTCGGCCAAACGAACACTGTCTCCGGCGCACAACGGACGCGGCAGCCGATATCCGTCGTTTTTCTTTCGGACAACCGGATCCGCATGAGCCTCCATCCGGTGAATTTCGGCACGCAAACGACTTTGTTCCTCTGCCGCCGCCTGTGTTCTTGCCTCACGGCTGCCGAGCTTCTTTAGGCGCTCCAACTGCGCAAAAACCGCCGCCGCCTGCTTGGATAGTTCGTCGACCATCCCTTTTGCTCGTTCCTGAGCAACTGACATGGCTTTTTGTTCGATTGCACGCAAAGACTCCTCCCGCGCCTCAAGCTCCTGAGACAAGGTTTTGTTTTTCCGTACTAAAGCAGCTAATTTTGCACGTTCTTCCTCGACGGCACTTCGGCTTTTCTCAAGCTTTTCAAGCGTTTCTTCAAAACGACGATCAGCCCCCGAAAGGCTGGCTCGCGCTTTTTCAATCAGTTCTTCGCCGAGTCCCAAGCGTCTTGAAATAGCAAAGGCATTGGATTTTCCGGGTACACCGATGAGCAGACGATAAGTCGGTCGCAGCGTCGCAACGTCAAACTCGCAGCCTGCATTTTCAACCCCGTCAGTTTCCAGGGCGTACTGCTTCATCTCGGCATAATGCGTTGTCGCAGCTGTTTTAGTGCCAAGCTGCCGAAGCTTTTCTAAAATTGCCACCGCCAGCGCAGCGCCCTCGGTCGGGTCAGTCCCGGCGCCGACCTCATCCAGCAGCACCAAGCTGTTTTTACCTGCACATTTTAATATTTCAACAATGTTGACCATATGCGCCGAGAAGGTGGAAAGACTCTGCTCAATGCTCTGTTCGTCTCCGATATCGGCATAAACCGCATCATAAACTGACACCTCGCTGTCATCCTGTGCCGGAATCATCAATCCGCACATCGCCATCAGAGACAAAAGACCCAGGGTTTTCAGTGCAACCGTCTTTCCTCCGGTATTCGGCCCCGTAATAACCAGCACCGAAAAATCCGTTCCGAGTCTCAGGTCAATCGGAACCACTTTTTGCGGATCGATGAGCGGATGTCGCGCTTTGCGCAAATCGCACCGTCCCTCTCGATTAAGTTTCGGAAAAACCGATTTGGTGCGATAAGCATAATTTGCCATAGCAAAACAAACATCCAGCCGCGTCATTGCATCGTAAGACAGTAAAATGGCGTCGGCAAAGCCCGCAGCCTCTTCCGACAGCTCCGCAATGATCCGAAGAATCTCATCTCGCTCACGTGATTCCAATATTCGGATCCGGTTATTTGCTTCTACAACCGCCGTCGGCTCTATAAACAAGGTAGCCCCGCTCGATGATGTGTCGTGCACCAGCCCGTCAACCTCGCTGCGATATTCTTGTTTGACCGGAATTACAAAACGACCGTCTCGCTGTGTAATGACAGCGTCCTGCAAATGCTTTTGATGCGTATGGCTGCGAATCATCCGATCCAACTGCTGACGAATCAGCTGGTTTTCCCGACGGATTTCTCGCCGGATTCGCGCAAGCGTCTCACTGGCCTGGTCCGCCACCGTGTCCTCGGAAAGAATACAGGTAAAAATCTTTTCTTCAAAATACGGGTTGGGATAAAGCGAAGAAAAAAAATCATCCAAGGATGTTTTTATCCCGGCACACTGCTCATGCCATTGAGACAGAGCGCGGATATTACGCAGCACCTCGCCAAGTGTCAGCAGCTCTCCGAGAGAAAGATTTCCGCCATTTTTAGCACGCTGCAGCGGCGCGCCGACATTGCGCACACCGGAAAGACACGGCGTCCCGAATTTAGCAACAAGCTCGTATGCGTCTTTTGTACGGGTGAGCGCAGCCAGCGCCGCGTCAAAATCATGCTGCGGCTCCAGCTGAAGGATTGCCTGTTTACTGTCCGCGAATCCGGCTTCTTGAGACACCGCGGCAAGTACACGGTCCAATTCAAGATTTTGATAAAGAGTTTGCTTCATAAAAATTCCTCTGACTGCTTTATTCCGTCACTGTTTTTAAAAAGTCAAGCGAGCGGTAATTACGTTCGGTATGATAAAGTAAATAGCTCTCGCAAACCTCTGCTAACAGGCGCATATTTTCATCATCAAGTGTAAAGGAAAAAGCCTTTTCAATTGGGCTGTACACGATATGCCGCAATGCTGCCAAAACACCGGGCGTCAATTCGGCAAAGCCCGTCTCATTTCCGGCTTCCGGCGCTTTTCCCGCACAATCGACACACAGCAATTCCCCATCTCCTATGTAAAAGCGCATCGGCTTGTCAAATTGCGCACATACACGGCAGGCAACTAAATCCGGACACAATCCGCCGATAGAAAGCGCGCGCAATTCAAAAACGGCCTTCACAAGCCGAAAATCTTTTTTTCCGCGTGACAGCAAATGCAACGCTCGCAAGGTAAGACGCAGCGTTTCGTCTGCTTGTTGCCCATCCGGGCCAAGCTCGCAAAGCACTTGACAAAAATAAGAAGCGGTCGAAAGCCGAACAAGATCCAAGCGAAGATCGTAAAACAGTGCAATCACGTCTGCTTGATCAATATAGTATCCGGATTTTCCGCGAAAAAGCTCAAAAGACGCATAGCAAAACAAGCCCGTGGAAGTGGCAAGGCGGCCGCCTTTACGGCGAGCACCGCGCACATAAGCCTCCACCGTTCCGAGATTTTCCGTCAGTAAAGTGACATACTTGTCATTTTCGCCGACCGGTGTTTCCCGAATAATGATTCCCCGCGTCTGAACCTGCATAGGTTTCCGTTTTCCCTTCTGCGGCAGAGCCGGCCTGCTCTTTCAGCTTTTTATAAAGCATATAGACCCCGACATTGCCGGTTTTTTCAAACAATTCCCATACCTGTGCGGCGTTCATATTGATCTGCCTCCGTTTCCAAATATCCCCTTGAGGATAGTGTTCCCCGGTTACAGATATTATATGAGACCGCTCCCTGTCGATTTCCGAAAATTATTATTCTTCGTTCAATCCGAAATCCGAAATCCAATTTTCTCGGTTGCGCCAGTCCTCCCGAATCTTGATCCAGCACTGTAAATTGACCGGCATGCCCATAAACGCTTCTACATCAGCCCGCGCAAGACTGCCGATTTTTTGCAGCATACTGCCGCCTTTCCCGATAATAATTCCTTTATGACTTTTTCGTTCACAATAAATCGTCGCATGAATATCCATGATATCTTTGTCGGGACGGCGACGCATGCTATCCACTGAAACCGCAATGCCGTGCGGCACCTCATCACGCAAAAGATACAGCATTTTTTCGCGGATGATTTCTGCCACAATGACTTTTTCGGGTTGGTCCGTCAGGGTATCGTCCGGAAAAAAGTGCGGCATTTCAGGCGCGTTTTTTTCAATACAGCCCAAAAGAGTTTCTAAATTGCTCCCGTCCTTTGCAGAAGTCGGAATAATTTCTTCAAACGGGCAAAGCAGCCGATATTCATCAATCAATGCTGCCAACCTGTTTTTGTCTCGAATACAGTCTGTTTTGTTAATGACAAGAATTGCTTTGCTGTGATTTTTTTGAATTAATTTCATTAGATCCAGCTCGGTCTCATCGGGACGACGAAATGCTTCCGTCACCAAAAGAATCACATCAACCTCTTCCAGCGCATCCAGCACAGCTTTCTTCATATGATTTCCAAGACGATTCCTCGGAACTTGCATCCCCGGCGTATCGGTAAAAACAATTTGGACATCGCCTCGGGTCAAGACTCCCATGATTTTAGTTCGGGTAGTTTGCGGACGGTCGGACACAATCGCAACCTTTTCACCCAGCAGCGCATTAAGCAGCGTGGATTTTCCGACATTGGGACGGCCGACAATCGTCACAAAGGCCGAACGAGTTTTTTCCATGACAGGTTTCTCCGTTTCATTTTTTCTGCCGGCAGATGGGTCAATTTTCGTCCTCCATCACATAGCTTGCTCCGCGTGAAAGACCGAGATCGGCCAGTGCCGCCTCCTCTTTTTCGCGCATGTGAACAAGCTCCAGACCACCGTTTTCATGGTCATAGCCAAGCAAATGCAACATAGAATGTACCGTTAAAAATCCGATTTCCCGCTGCAGAGAATGCCCATATAATTCTGCTTGTTCAAAAGCTTTTTCCACTGAAATGACGATATCTCCAAGCATCAGCGCACCGGTTTTCGGGTTTTTATCCCAAACGCCGTTCTCCCCGAGCGGAAAGGACAAAACATCCGTTTCTATATCTTTGTTTCTGAATTTTTTATTCAATAAACGGATTTCGGCGTTGTCCACAAAGCTGACACTGACCTCTGCATTTCCTTGAAAATTTTCGTTGTTGAGCACGGCATGGCAGCATCGACGAATCAACAGCCGAATGCCCGTTGGGATTTTAACGGTTTTTTGATGATTGACAATGACAACCTTAATTGCGTCCATGGCGATTTTCCTCCTGCTCATTTTTTTCATATGCTTTAATAATTTGTTGCACCAATCTGTGACGAACAACATCTTTGCGCGAAAAACGAATTTGAGCAATGTCTTCAACATTTTTCAAGATCTTCAGCACCGTAACAAGCCCGGATTTCTTATTGCCGGGCAGGTCAATCTGGGTAATATCCCCGGTAACGACAATTTTCGACCCAAAGCCAAGCCGCGTCAAAAACATTTTCATCTGTTCCGGCGTTGTGTTCTGCGCTTCGTCCAAAATAATAAACGAGTCGTCCAACGTCCGTCCACGCATATAAGCCAGCGGCGCGACCTCAATGCTGCCGCGTTCCTGATATTTCTGAAAATTCTCAAACCCCAACATTTCAAACAGCGCATCATAAAGCGGACGCAGGTAAGGATCCACCTTGTTTTGCAGGTCTCCCGGCAAAAAACCGAGGCTCTCTCCTGCCTCAACAGCCGGCCTTGTTAAAATAATTCGACTAACCTGATTTTCCCGAAACGCCCGAACCGCCATAGCAACCGCCAAATAGGTCTTTCCGGTACCCGCCGGGCCAACTCCGAAAACGATAGTATTTTTTTCAATTGCGTCAACATACTCCTGTTGCCCCAAGGTTTTGGCGCGCACCGGTTTCCCTTTCGCAGACAGACAAATACAATGCTCTCCAAGCCCCAGCACCTGTTCCTCCCGGCCTTCATCCACTAAGGAAACAATATATTCAATGTTCTGCTCGGTCAACGCCTCACCCTTTTCAATAAAAGAGAGCAAACAACGAATCACTCTGCAGGCACGCAGCACAGCGCCTTCGTCCCCCTGAACACGAATTTCGCTTCCGCGGCACAGGATACGAACCTTACATTCTTTTTCAATTATTTTCACATTACTGTCGAAGTTGCCGAACAGCGTTAACAGCTGCTCGACTTTTTCTACGGTAATTGATTGTTCCGCCATAAGTCGAAATCCCCTATCATAAGTAACTACTTTGTAATAATCTTACCATATTTTTTTGAATTTGTCATCCTTTTTGTCTGTTTTTTAAAAATTTTTACATCGGTTGGCACTCTTGCGGATCGATTTCCCGCTGCAAAGCAATATCTATCAAAACAAGGTATTGAACAGAGGCTCTGCAGGTCTCGTCGTCCGATTGCCAATCCACATGCTTTTCCAAAATTTCTGCTTCATAAAGCTGCTGCGCCTCAAAATGACTTATTTCCATCATTACTACCTGTTTTGCCTCTTGCTCCGTTCGTTGCACAGACCGGACTTGCGTGTCCTCATAACGGCTTTCAATCCACACAAAAGGCAATTTTAGTCCAAAAACAGAAAGCTGTCGCGAACAGTCTTTTCGGGTAAAGCCTGCCGACGGTCTTTTCCCGAAGGATAAATCGATTTGACGTTCAAACAGCTTTAAAGCATAGAATTTTTTATGCTCTCCGGGCAATGTCTCTTCAACCCGCATTGGCAATTCAAAGCTTCGGCTGACCCGGCAGCGCGCCCAGACCTTGCCGTCCGAATGCTCCAAAACAACATTTTCTTTTTTGTCGTAATAATACCCGCTGACAAGCAGCTGCCCCTTAACGACCCCACTCCCGGCTTTTTCAATCGGCTTTCCGCGGATAATCTCCATTTGAACGATTTCTCCGTCCATGGCAGCAACCAAATCGGACGGCCGGCTTTTATCTTTTGTCACCGGCGGCATTTGACGCTCCTTTACTTCGACGTGAGCACAGCTTCCGTCCAAATTGATTGCAATCCAAGAAAGGTCGCATAGACGCATCATCATTTGGTTTTCAATTTCCGAAATTTGAAGTCTGCGTTTAGACACGCCCTCTCGAAAGCCGCACTCCCGCAAAGTCTGCAAAATTAAATTTTCCGAGAGTCGTTCATTCCCGGACACATCTACGCTCCAGACAAATCCAGACAAAACAAGCAACGCGGCAAGCATCATCACCCCACCGATTGCAAGACCCAGGCGTCGCCGATACCGATACAACGAAAATCGAATACCGCGCCGGCACAGAATCCGACGCCGTAGCCCTGCCAATGGTATGCGGCGCAATTGTTTGTAGTCTCGGACAAGACATGCGGCTTGAAGAGAATCCTCCTGCCTTTTTATCCGAAACAAATCAATTTTGTTTTCGGCACAAGCATTGAGAAACACCTCAACGTTATCCCCGCGGAGTTCAAATATAACATATCCGCGCAAAAATCGCGGCAGCCTTTCAATCAGCATGCTAACGCTCCCGTTTTTATTCAAATTTAATTTCCCGGATAACGCCTTGAACCACCGCGTTTTTTCCGGAAAAATAACGCATACATAACCCTTCCCCTATAAAGCATACCGTAACATGACAAAAGCGAATTCTTAAACAGTTGCTGCGATATTCCAAAATTTTATGAATCCCGTCAAGCTCCATATGATTTTGCCCGCTCAGCTCAATGTATGGCAGATCCGACAAGGCGATTGGTGGCAAGCTGCTTGCTTCTTCTTTTAGGCGCCGCAGCACCGGGCGCGGATCCCGGACCGTCTTTTCGGACCGTTGCCGGCTCTTGTTTCGCATATTTCCCCTCCCTTTCCAACAAGCTGATATCATTTTATGTGCATTTGCAGCAATTTATTTCCTAAGCGACGCATATCTATAGAATGTTGCCACTATCGGAAGGAGGCTGTTTTTTTGAGGTCCGTTTGTTCTATCAAAACCGTTCTGTGGTGCTCTTTGTCTGTCACCGCGGCCGCCTTGTTGCTGCTTTTCCCGAAAACTTGTGCCGACGGCGCCTACGCCGGTCTTATCACTTCTCTGGAAATTCTGATCCCATCGTTGTTTCCGTTCATGGTCTTAACGCTTTTTTTAACCGAAAGTGGGCTGACCTTTCAATTATTTCGTGCTCCTGCATACATTTTGTCTCGTCTCAGTGCCATGCCGGCAGACTTTTGCGCCTTGTTTTTGCTCGGGATGATCGGAGGATATCCTTGTGCGGCAAAAAACATATCGCTGCTCTGCCGACGTGGGCAAATTGACGCTGAAGCTGCGGCGAGGCTGCTTTGTTTTTGCACCAATGCCGGCCCCGCCTTTATTATTTCGGCTGTCGGCACCAAAATGTTTTTAAATGCGCGTATCGGCGCCGTTTTGTTTCTTTCAAGTTTCCTCGGAAGCCTGACCGCCATGCTTTGTTCCCCGCGCCTGCATATGCCGCAGGCTCAAGCCGCACCCCGCCAATCGGCGCGAATCAGCACGTGCTTTGTGACAGCAACAAAAAACGCCTGTAACGCCATGATGCTGGTCTGCGCGTCAGTCATTCTTTTTTCGGTGATTATTGCGCTCATTCCGAAAAACGGCTCTTTTCCACTGCCCTTGCGGCAATTTTTGCTCACGCTTTCGGAGGTAACCTGTGGCTGCACGGCTCTCGCCGACAAAATTTCTCTGAGCAATATCTTAGCAGCGTCATCCGCCATCGGCTGGGGCGGTTTATGCGTTCTATTTCAAATCACCGCCCTGTGCAGCGATGCCGGGATTTCGGTGCGTCCTTATCTTTTTTCGCGCCTTATACAAGCACTGCTGCAACCTCTTTACACCTTTTTGCTGCTCATGGTGCTGCCTGTTCGTGTCCGACAGACCTTTCTGGAAACCGGAAATGTTAATGCCTCGCCGGGCCTTTTATCAGCTGCTCCGCTGCCCGCATTGCTGCTGCTTTTATGCTGCGTTGCTTTTCCGATCTGTCTTGAAAACCGAAAAAAATTATAAATTTCAGAAAATTTGCTTGACAAATTTAATTTTTCGGGTATAATAAATAGCGTTGCCATTGCGGAATTGTGTAAGGGTAGCACGACAGACTCTGACTCTGTTTGTCTGGGTTCGAATCCTAGTTCCGCAGCCAAAATAAAAAGGACACCATCGGTGTCCTTTTTGTTTTTAGTCAAAAAGGTTCAGCTGAGCTTGATACAAACAAACCCGATGTCAATTTTGACATCGGGTTTTATCTTATAATTTATCCGCAGGCAAGCACTACTCGATTTTTGTAAAGGCAAGTGAACAAAGCTGCGCTATACGCACGAGATTTCCTTCAAGGTACAAGTAACCCATCAACGCCTCAACGCCGGTAGCCTTACGATACTGCGCCGGCGTGGCACTTTTCGGAACCGCCGCGCCGCTGGCATTACGCCCGCGTCGCAAAACCGAAAGCTCCGCCGGCGTCAGCTGTGTCTCAATCCGGTCATATAGCTGCGCCTGAAAGGCTGCACAGACATAATGCGTTGAGCGCCGATGAAGCACTCCTGCCGGTGCGCTTCCGGCAAGACAAAGCTGGCGGCGTATTTCAAGCTCGTAGACCGCGTCCCCCAAAAAAGCCAACGTTAACGGGCTGTACTGTTCGGCAGAAATCGCCTTTTTTTCTGTCATGCAAAAAACGCCGTCCTTTGTTAATTGATAAAATCAAATTCAAAATCGTCAATCCGAACCGTGTCTTCCTGCTGAATACCGCGAGAAATCAGCTCATCGATAATCCCGGAGGAGCGCAGTACTCGCTGAAAGTACTGCAAAGACTCGTAATCATCCATATTCACCGAATTTAAAATCGGCAGGAGCCAAGGTGCATTCACCACATAAACTCCGTTTTCAATCGAAATATCAAATGCACGCTTATCCGGTGTTACCTCCGGCAAAGGCTCCGGCTGGACCTCATAACGGCGCACGGGCGGTAGAGTTTTCAGTTTTTCCCGGACCGCTGCTATTAACGCCTCCAGCCCTTGGTGGGTCGCGGCAGAAATGTCAAAAAACTCATATCCTTGCTGCTGCATTGCCTTCCGAAACGAGGCAAGCTGTTCCGGCGTTGCAATATCCGATTTGTTTGCTGCAACAATTTGCGGAATTTTACGCATTTCCTCATTGTACGCAAAAAGCTCTTTGTTGATCAGCTTAAAATCCTCGACCGGATCACGTCCCTCGCTGCCGGAAACATCTACAACGTGCAAAAGCAGCCTGCAGCGCTCCACATGCCTTAAAAAATCATGTCCTAAGCCGACCCCCTGTGCTGCTCCCTCTATCAAGCCCGGAATGTCCGCCATTACAAAAGAATCCCGCGAATCCTTTCCGACTACACCAAGCACCGGCGACAGGGTCGTAAAATGATAATTGGCTATTTTAGGCTGGGCAGCGCTGACACAGGAAATCAGCGTCGA
This sequence comes from uncultured Oscillospiraceae bacterium, assembly GCA_934488695.1. Taxonomy (GTDB): domain Bacteria; phylum Bacillota; class Clostridia; order Oscillospirales; family Ruminococcaceae; genus SIG578. Next base: position 20,537 of record CAKSSH010000013.1, on the reverse strand, counting down.
TTTTCCGACATTCGGAAAGCCAAGCAGCCCTACATCCGCTATAAGCTTCAACTCCAGACAAACCTCCCGCTCCTCTCCCGGCATACCGGGTCTTGCAAAGCGTGGAATTTGCCGAGTAGGCGTTGCAAAATGTGTGTTCCCAAAGCCGCCGCGCCCGCCGCGCAGCAACACAACCGGCTGCTCATCCGACACATCGGCCAACACTCGACCGGATTCACAATCGGTGATCACGGTCCCAAAGGGCACCCGAATCACAAGGTCCTCGGCCGATTTGCCGTTACAGCGGTTACCACGTCCGTTTTCGCCGTTTCCGGCGACAAATTTACGGCGATAGCGAAAATCCATCAAGGTGTTTAAATTCCGGTCGGCCAAAAAAATAATGCTGCCGCCGCGCCCGCCGTCTCCCCCGTCCGGCCCGCCGGCCGCCACATATTTTTCCCGGTGAAACGAGACGGCTCCGTTGCCGCCGTTACCGGCCTTTAAATAAATTTTAGCAGTATCGATAAACATACATAGGCTCGCTTTCTTTGAAATCTTCTTTATTATAGCATTTGTTTGAAAAACGGTCAATAATACAAGCTTAAAAAAGATGTTTTATCGATTTCTTTTTTTAAAATCATATTGACAAAGCAATAGGCCGATGCTATAATAATGAGGTGCTCTTTTAGGCACGACCTATGCGAGTGTGCTGGAACTGGCAGACAGGCACGTTTGAGGGGCGTGTGTCTATGGCGTACGGGTTCAAGTCCCGTCACTCGCACCAACGCTGAACCCGATCCGGGCTCGGCGTTTTTTTGTATAAAAAAGCGAGGTTCGTATGGAAAAAATCAATTTTCAACTGGTATGTGACCGTGTTATCGAACAGTATTGTTCGGGCGCCTCTCGCCCGCGTCTGCTCCTGCACGCCTGTTGTGCTCCCTGCGCAAGCTATGTACTTGAATATTTGACACAGTTTTTTGATATTACGCTCTTTTTCAGCAATCCTAACATTACAAGTCCGGAGGAATATCAAAGGCGATTGCAGACATTGTATCAGCTGTGTCGCACGGCAGATTTTTGCAAGGGAGTGGCAATTATAGAGGATGACAGCGATCCGGAACCGTTTTTTGCCGCCGCAAAAGGGTTGGAGACCGAGCCGGAGGGCGGCAAGCGGTGCGCTGCCTGTTTTCGGCTGCGCCTTATGCGAACCGCGCAACGTGCCCAAGCCGAAGGGTTTTCTCTGTTTGCCACAACGCTGACGGTCAGTCCGCATAAAAATGCCGCACTGATCAACCAAATTGCCGCTCAGTCGGCGTCGGAGGCCGGAATAGAATACTTGCCCTCCGATTTTAAAAAACGCGGTGGATATCAGCGTTCTATCGTTTTGTCGCGCGAGTTGGGGCTATATCGTCAAAGCTATTGCGGTTGTGCATATTCCCTGCCGAAAAATTTAGCAAATTTATAATAACTTCTATGAGCTTTTTGCCTATCTCAATTAAAAAAGGAGAGAAAGCACATGAATATCGACCAAATGATCGCACAAATGACCTGTTCAGAAAAAATTGCCTTGCTGACCGGCGGCGGTGAGATGTGCAGCGCTGAAAACCAGCGCTTCGGCATCACCTCCAAGCGCATGGCAGACGGGCCGCACGGTATCCGGACCGATTTTGATAAACGGGACGGAAATTGTACATTCTTTCCGAATCTGTGCGCCCTTGCGGCAACTTTTAACCCGGATGCTGCAAGAAGGTATGGAAACGCGCTGGCAGACGACTGTATCGAGCATGATATTGATATGATTCTCGGCCCGGGCGTCAATATCAAGAAAAACATTCTTTGCGGCAGAAATTTTGAGTATTTTTCCGAGGATCCTGTGCTGGCGGGCGAGCTTGCCGCCGCTTATATTAACGGTGTTCAGGAAAACGGCGTTGCAGCCTGTTTGAAGCATTATGCCTGTAACAATCAGGAAAAATTTAGAATCGACACCAGCGTGGAGATTGATGAGCGCACTCTGCGTGAAATATATCTCAAAGCTTTTGAAATTGTCATTCAAAAATCCAATCCCGTCGCCATCATGTGTGCTTATAACAAAATAAACTCCATTTGGTGCTCTGAAAACAAAATGCTTTTGGATGAAATTCTGCGAGAGGATTTCGGTTACCGTGGATTTGTTGTTTCCGACTGGGGCGCCGTACAGGATATCGCTAAAGCCTTGAATGCCGGCTTGGATTTAGAAATGCCGAAAAATGACCGGATTTTTGAGCAGATCACCGCGGCTTTGGAAGCCGGCGATTTGTCAATGGAGGTTATTGATAAAGCGGTTCGGCGCGTTCTCTCTTTTGCCACCCGTAATAAACCGGCTAAAAAGCCGTATGATCGGGCACGCCAGCATAAAATTGCTCAAGAGCTTGCCGCGGAAAGCATTGTCCTTTTGAAAAATGAGCAAAACGCACTTCCGCTTGCTCAATACAAAAAAATTGCCGTTATCGGCGAATTTGCCGACAAGCCGCTGCTGGGTGGTCAAGGAAGCGCCGAGGTGTACCCTGACGCCGAAATGGTTGACAATCCTCTGGAGGCGCTGCGCAAAGCTCTGCCTAATACGGAAATTTTGTATCGGGAGACCTATTTGAAGCGTTCCTTCCCGGATATCATGCTCTGGCCGCAGTTGGATGAATTTCATCGGTTTATACAGGATGCGGAGGCGGTGGTGTTTTTCGCCGGGTCCATGGAGTCGGAGGACAGCGAGCATTTCGACCGCCGCACAGCGGAGCTTAATCAAAATTACGAGATGTTTATGGAAGAGTCGATTGCCGCCGGCAAAAAAACGATTGTGGTGCTGCAATCCGGCAGTGCCATTATCCCGGGTGACTGGGAACACGGCGCAGCAGCCATTGTGGAAATGTGGCTTTCGGGAGAGGGTGCCGGACAAGCAATTGCCGACGTACTGACCGGAAAGATAAACCCTTCCGGCAAGCTTCCGGAAACCTTTCCGAACAAAATGCGTCGGGATTTTGAATACCCCGGCGACGGACTGAAGGTTTTGTATGACGATCGCTTAAATGTCGGCTATCGTTATTACGACCGCCATCCTGACGAGATCTGCTACCCCTTCGGTCATGGTCTTTCCTATACTGATTTTGCCCTTGAAAATGCAAAGGTCGCAGTCGAAAGTGAAGAAATTCGAGTCAGCTTCGACATCAAAAACATCGGGGAGTGTGACGGCGCACAAGTCGTTCAGCTTTATGTATCCGATCCGGTGTCCACCATGATTCGTCCGTTAAAGGAGCTGAAAGCTTTCCAAAAGATTTTTATTCGATGCGGCGAAAGTGTTCCGGTTGAGATTTCCGTTCCGGTGCAGGCGCTTTCCTATTACAATGTCATGCTGCACCGCTGGGTGATTGAAAACGGCGTCTACGATATTTTGCTCGGCTTCTCAAGCCGCGACATTCGTGCAAAGCTGAGCATTGACTACCAAGGGGATTTGCCCTACACTCTTAAACGAGTCGGAAATGATATGATTGGATAATAAAAACCGGCGCAGGTTATCCCCTGCGCCGGTTTTTATTGGTGTGTGACGGCTTTTCAATTTCCGTACAGATAATGCCTCCGAAAAGCCAAATATAAGTCTTTGCGTCAAAATCAAAGATTTTCGTTTTTCAGCGCATCAATCGGATTATCCCGACGAATACTATGCGTTGCATAAATCATGGTTGCAAACACAACCGTAAAAACACTGACAACGGCGATCCAAACGCTTGTGAGCGGAATGTAAAATGCTTGTTCCACCGTTTTCTTGACCATTTTCCAAATAAGAAAAGTAATACAAAATGAAACAGGCAGTCCATACAACAGCGCCTTCAATCCGTACAGCAGACATTCGTAATTCATCATCTTAGAAAACCCTTGTCGGGTCATTCCAACCGATTTAAGCATGGCAAATTCCCGCCGGCGCAACATAATGTTGGTGGAAATCGTGTTAAACACATTTGTGATAGCTATAAGCGAAATCAAAATAATAAAACCATAGGTAAAAACCCGAATAATTGTCAACACCGTTCGATTCTGCTCAATGTTCTCCGCGTTATTAACCAGCATACTGTTTTGCAAACCGTTGGCAGACAACGTCTCCGCTATTTTTTGATACGCCCTCGTATGGTTTTTGGCGTTAAAAAAATACTGGTAATCCTGCGTACTGCGAATATGCAGCTGTTGTAAAACGGCTTGCTGCATAGACATCGGATAAATCAGCTGCAGCTGTGCGGACGGCGTTAAATAATACGGCGCATCAGAAATCAGAGCGCCAACTGTCAATCGAACGACATGCTCCGCCTCTTTTGCCGTCAAAATTTTAGCCAAGCTCTCATCAAACAGGTCGTTTATCTCTCCATCCTCATCCAAAACCTCCTCAGCGCTATCCCGCGGATAGTAAATGTGCTTTGACTCTTCTCCTTTTGACAGAGTTTTGATAAGCGAATAACCTTCAAGCACACGGGGCTGCACGGTTTCGGTCTCAATGGGCAAGCTTTTGTCCGAAAAAATTTCCTCCAAATACCATTTTCGGTTTTTTGCGTCGTCAACAAAATTTAAACTAATTTTGTTTAAACAGACCGCTTGCGGAGCCGTCTTATCCAAAAACGATTCCGGCTTAATATTGTTCTGACGGCAAAGCTGCACAAATTCATCGTCGTTTAAAAAAATAAGATTCGTCAGTATGCTGTACTTCTCATCGTCTTGCGAAGTCCAAAGCGAACGAACTGCCGGGGTTATATCCTCTTTTTTTGCCAAAAGGTCCTGCAAAAAATAGTTTTGAAAATACGCGCCCTCGTCCACTCCTTCCGCACTCCGTATCTTTTGAAAAATCTCGTCAGATTCTTCCGGACTTGAATATGCCCCGTAATAAAAAATATCCGCATTGTTTGACGAGCTTCCGGCCGAAATGCCATATACAACATCCGATAGGTATCTACAAAAAGAAGCAGCCGAAATAAACAGGGTGACGCTCAAAAACAGCGAAAGAACCGTGGAGCGACACTGCCGCCGATTTCGTTTAAAATTCTTTTTGGCAAGCACCCCTTCAAATCCAAAAAGTTTTTGTATAAAACAGCCGACGTGCATACCGCGTTTGGAAACACGCACATCTGCCGACTGACGGATCGCGTCAATCGGTGCAATTCGGACGGCTTTTTTAGCAGGCAGATAAGCCGAGATCAAGGTTGTTATCAGACAAATCAGGGTTGCAGCTGCCATACCGGGTAAATTAAAGCTTAAATACATTTTTACACCGGCACTGTTCGGTACAAAAACCGAAAAGGCGTCTTGCAGACAATACAACGTGATTCCGATCCCAAGACATCCCAGCACTGCCCCGATGGGAATCGCAATCAGGCACAACACGAACGCCTCGTACAGAACAATAAAACGAATTTGTTTTTTGGTGGCGCCGATTGATTTCAAAACCCCAAACTGGCAGGTTCTTTTGCTGACCGAAATTGAAAATGCATTGTAAATCAAGGAAATTGCGCCAAAGGATATGAGAAGAAGTAAAACGGCTACCATGCCGTATATCGTTGCCGCGACGTTGCCGTAAGCGATAGAGCCGCTGTACATCAAAAGCCGGCTATGCGCCCGGTGAGGATACGGCAGCTTCAATTGACGAATCACCTGATAGTAGTTATACGGCTGTCGAACCTGAAAAAACACCCGGCAGTTACCTGCGGCGCCGCCACAGGTCAGCGCAGTATACCCGGGACAGGAAAAGCCTTCAATGCTGTAATCAAATCGGCTATATTTCCCAACCACGGTATACCGTCGTTCTTTAGTATCGGCTAAAGCTTCTGAATCTGAGAAGGCATCTTGCTCTGTCAGTTTTTTTCCAAGCTGCTCCCGCTGCCCCACTTGCAAGGTCAGCAGATCACCGATCTCATAAGAAACCGACCCGTTATAATAAAGGTGATCCGGCAGCAGGATTTCGTTTGCATTGCGCGGCAATCGCCCTTCCGTCAAATGGATTGAAATCATTTTTTCAAAGTCTTGCGCCATCGACTGAATCAATAAATACGGCTTAAAATCGTTTTGACTGCCGATATCGGCCCAACCGACTTGCTGCAGCACGGTCGTGCTGCGAATGTCGTCAGCCCGGCTCAGCGCTGAAACCTCCTCTTCAGGGACCTCCAGGAATTGGCCGTGAAAACTGCCGACATCAGCAACCTCTGCCCGAAAAATGTACGAAAGTCCGCTGCAGGCGCCCTCGACCACCGCCGTCATCAGCGCCATTGACAAAATGATTCCGATGATTGTCACAAGTGTTCTGGATTTGTTGCGCAGTAACGTGCAGTGCGTGTAACGGCAAAAAATATTCATTTACCGTCCCTCCCGAATAAGCTCATCCCGCACAATACGCCCGTCCTCTAACGAAATAACACGGTCGGCCTGCAACGCAATGGACTCGTCGTGCGTGATGACCAGCAAAGTCTGACCGTACTCTCGATTAGAGGTCTTTAAAAGCTCGACGATTTCCTGACTGTTCTTAGAATCCAAGTTGCCGGTCGGCTCATCCGCCAGCACCACTGCCGGCGCATTCATCAGCGCTCGGCCGATGGACACACGTTGCTGCTGCCCGCCGGACAGCTGATTCGGCAAGCTGTCTCGCCGATCTGCAAGGTCTAAAACCGCCAGCAAATCTTCCAATCGCTGCTGCGACACCTTTTGCCCGTCCATCAGCACAGGCAGCGTCATATTTTCAACAACATTCAAAACCGGAATCAGATTGTAAAACTGATAAATCAAGCCAACCTGCCGGCGCCGAAAAATTGCAAGCTGATCCTCGTTTTGCGCGTATACATCCTGGCCGTCCATAAACACTTTTCCACTGCTCGGGCGGTCTACTCCGCCTAAAATGTGCAGCAGAGTCGACTTTCCGGACCCGGACGGGCCGATAATTGCCGTAAACTCTCCTTTTTGTACCGAAAAGGACAAATGATCCACGGCATGAACCGCATTTTCTCCGTGCCCATAAACCTTGCACAGGTCCTCACATCTTAATATTTCCATAAAACGCCCCCTCCTTCCTTTCAATTTTAGCAAGGTCCGGTGACAGAAAAATGACTTGCATATAAAAATATATCCGTTTTAGACAAATGCCCTCCCAATAAACTGTCAAACAATTCCTTTATAAAAGCGAATAATAAATTTTGCGCCGCCCTCCGGCCGATTGAGCGCCCGTATCGTTCCGTTTTGCGCCGCAATCACCGACCGCGCCAGCGCAAGACCTATCCCGACGCTTTCCGGTCGCGCATTCTTCCCCTTGTAAAAACGCTCGAATATGCGTGCCAGATCCTGCTGTGCAAAGCCGGGCCCGTTATCTTGAATTACAATCTGGGTATAAATCGGCGTTTCGGAACCCAAAACTTCAATCAAGCCGCCCGGCGGTGTATGCTCCACGCAATTTTTAATAAGGTTGGTAAGCGCCTCGGCGCTCCAAGAAAAATCCCCGATAAACACCTCATCACTTGTCTGTACCCGCAATTGCTGTCCGTGAAGCTCCATCGGGATCAAAAGTGGATGAACCGCCGTTTCAATTAGCTTTGCAACCGAAATCGCCTTTTTTTCAAAACGTGCCGTACCGGCGTCGATTTTGGAAAGCTTTAAAAGCGCCTCGATTAAAAAATCAATATGTACAAGACCGCGCTGCAGTCTGTGTAACGCTTCGGCTCGCTCGGCCGGAGTCAAATCGCCGGACAACAGAGACGTTAAGGTAAGATTCATGGACGTCAGCGGTGTTCGTAACTGATGTGAAATATCGGCCAACGCCTCGCTCATGCGTAATTGCTCTCGTGCAAGCGCATCGTTTTGTTGTTTTAAGCGTACCGTCATCTTGTGAATCTGGCTGCACAAAACAGACAGATCCCCTTCCTCGTTGTCGGCAATCAACAGCTGCTGTTGTCCATGCAAAATATCCTCAATTCGACGGCTTAGTTGTTGCAGCCGACGATTGCTGCGACGAACCTCCACAACATAGAACACCAAGAATAAAGCGGAAAGAAACAATACATAAAAAACGGCCGGCAGCGGTAAAAAAACAGATAGAAGACAGGTGAAGCCTGTAAAAATCACCGGAACAATAACGACTTTTTGTGTAATAATATTTTTCATCGACGTCCTCTCAATCCATTCGATAGCCAAGCCCGCGAATTGTCTTGATAATTTGCGGATTTTGGGGGTCTTGTTCGATTTTTTCCCGAATACGTTTAATATAAACCGTCAGTGTGTTATCATTGACAAAATCCCCGCTCAGATCCCAAATTTCCTCCAACAGCCGATTGCGCGTCAACAGCCGACCGCGATTACTTAAAAACAGCAGCAATATTTTATACTCCAGCGCCGACAGCACAATTTCCTGACCGTTTCTGGAAACGCTCCCCTTATCTGTATCAACTGTAACATCTTCAAAATGAAAAACCGTATTCCCACCGCCATATCGGCGCAACACGCTGCGAATACGAGAACACAACTCCCGCGGCCGGAAGGGCTTGACAATGTAATCGTCCGCACCGATATCCAATCCCGTCACGGTGTTATACTCATCTCCGGAGGCTGTCAAAAAAATGACCGGAAGCTTCCAACACTGTTTAATTTCGGTGCATAGGGAAAAACCATTCCCATCCGCAAGGCGTAAATCAAGCAATGCAAGATTAAATCGCTGCTCGGATAAGAGGGCCAGTGCCTCCGACTGTCCCGGCGCACTTTGCACCTCAAAGCCTTCCGACTTTAAAAAATGCGTTAGGCTTTGCGTAATTCCCAAATCGTCCTCAACCAGCAATATGCGATTCATTTTCTCACCCTCCTTATGTTCTTTAAGAATATCGCACAAAAGTGACTCATTTATGACAGAAACAAGCCCGCGGACGTGCCGCGGGCTTTTGTTTATCCCTGTTGTTTAAAAAAGGCGGAAAAAGCCTTATAGGCCATATAAACATCGATTTTTGCAACCACCTCATAAGGCGAATGCATAGAAAGCACCGGAACGCCGACATCGATCACATCGACATTCAATCCGGCAATATATTTTGCAACGGTCCCGCCTCCGCCAATATCTACCTTACCAAGCTCTCCGCTCTGCCACAGGACCTGTTCCCGATCAAATAAATTGCGAATCTTTCCTGTGTATTCCGCACTGGCGTCGGAAGTGTCCGATTTTCCGCGTGCACCGGTATACTTGGTCACAACAACACCGTAGTTTAAAAAGCTTGCATTGCGCGCCTCAAAAACCTCCGGAAAATTAGGGTCAAAGGCAGCATTGACATCGGCCGACAAGCATTCGCTTTTTGGCAAAATTTCCCGGGAGCTCAAGCCGTACGGTGCGGCCAAATCCTCCACAAAATACGCAAAGTACGCAGAATTAAGCCCGGTATTTCCCTCGCTGCCGATTTCCTCTTTGTCGGTAAGGACGGTAATATTCGTATACGCACAATCCTTACAGTCCAGCGCAGCCATCAGCGCAGGATAGGCGCAAACACGGTCATCGTGACCGTAACCGCCGATCAGCGAACGGTCAAACCCGATATCCCGCGACGAGAAAGCCGGCACTGCCTCCAGCTCTGCAGAAAGAAAGTCTGATTCCACAATACCGTACTTTTCAAAAAGAAGATTCAGTAAATTTAACTTTACCTTTTCACTCACCTTATCATCGCGAAACGGCAGCGACCCAACAATCAAATTCAAGCTTTCGGCATTGACTGCCTCAACCAGCTTTTTTTGAGACTGCTCCTGCGCCAGATGAGGCAGCAGATCCGAAATATAAAATACCGGATCCTCCGGCTGATCCCCAATGGAAATATCAAGCCGACTACCATCGCTGCGCAGAATGCTGCCGTACAACGAAAGCGGCACCGTCGGCCATTGGTATTTTCGTATTCCACCGTAATAATGCGTCTTGAAATAGGCAATTTCATGGTCCTCATAAACCGGGACCTGCTTTAAATCCAGTCGCGGCGAATCAATATGCGCTGCCGAGATTTTAACACCCTCCGAAAGCGGACGCTCTCCGATGGTTGCCAATATAATGGCCTTACCGCGATTGACACGAAAAACTCGATCGCCGCACCGGTATTTTTTCCCGGGACAAAACTCCTCATATCCATGTTCCAGCGCCAGGCGTTGTGCATAAGCAACGGCTCTGCGCTCGGTCTTTGCAGTATCCAAAAAATGCCGATACCCTACGCAAAAATCAAATGCACGAGTTACTTCCTCTTGTCCCAAGGCCTCGCCACCGTGTTTTTTACGATAAAACAGTTTTTCCTGCAAAAGCTCTCCGGCTGTTTTTTCCATCTTCATCTCTCCTTTTTTACTGATATAGCTTCTGATAAATATGATAAGTTTTTAAAACTTTTTTTACATACCCACGTGTGTCCCCGTAAGGAATTTTTTCAACAATAATCTGTCCGTTAGCGCTGTATTTCTCCTGTGAAAGCCATTGGCGGGTACGATTGACACCCGCGTGATAACCGCAAAGGGCGTTTTCTCTGCTGCCAAGCGTTTGCTGTAAATAAGAAAGCAGATAGGTGCCGTACCGAACGGCTGTTTCCGGGTCGTACATATCCTCAAACTTCGTGTCGGTTTCCCGAAGCTTCCCGCGCACCCACTCAAAGGTTTCTTCGGTAAGCTGACATAATCCCCGTGCGCCCACCGATGAGGTAGCCTGCGGACGAAAATCACTTTCGGTCCGGATAACCGCATACACAAAATAGGGGTCGAGCTGCCTTTCCAGGCAATATTTTTCCACAAACTCTGTATATACTACGGGATAAGCACGACGCAAAAAATACTTCTGTGCCCAAACAAGCCCGACAACCAGTGCTGCAGCCGCAAGCAAAGCTGCGATCCCCCGAAAAATCTTAAATCCGGTTCCTTTGCATTTCATGGCATCACCCCGAATTGTCTTAAAACAGCTTCGATTTTTTTAAAAAAGTTTGAAAGCTCCCCGTTATTCCAAACAACAGCATCGGCGCGATGTATATAAAAATCATCCGCAGGCTGCGCTTCAAGTCGCCGCTTCGCCTGCTGCGGCTGCAATGCGTCCCGCTCCAGAATCCTTTTAAGACGCAGCTGTGGGTCGGAAAGCACTGCAATTGTTCGATCACACAAGCGGTCGGCTCCGCTTTCAAAAAGGGTCGGCGCATCCAACACTGCCGTTTGTTCGGGCGGCAGCTCGGAAAGACGGTTTTCAAGCTCACGAACGATGGCAGGGTGTGTAATTCGGTTTAAAGCCTTCAAACAATCAGCGTCCGCAAAAACAAGAGACGCCAAAGCGTTGCGGCACAGTCCGCCGTCAGCAGACAGCACTTGGTTTCCAAAATGCGCGGCAATTTCTTCTGTCAAGGCGGTTGCCTTGTCAGTCATTTCTCGATACACTCTGTCACAATCGATTACCACAAACCCGAGTCTCAAAAAAAGCGGAGAAAGACTGGATTTTCCACTGCCACTCTGACCGGTCAGACCGATAATCACAGCTCAATCACCTCAAATCCGGCCGCCTTGAACAGACGGTTTGCTACAGCAAGGCCTACGCCTTTACAGCTCGGGCATCTGGCATAAACAACCTCTGCCCCCAATTCGTCTACTCGATGAAGCACATCAAATAGCTGCTGCGCCTGTTCCGATGGGCTTGCTTCATGTCCGTACTCCACAAACGGGATCGGCAAGCTTTTCCCTTCCCCATCAAAACACATGGCGACCACGCCCAGCGCAGCATGTTCTGTAACAAAACGACAGTATGCATCAAAATCGCCTTTTACGATTTTCACCGTCGCGTGTGGCGCGTAATGCTTATACTTCATACCGGGAGCGTGCACTACCGCGTCTCCCGCAACACTGTGAAAAACAGCACGATCCATCTCCACCGGCCCGCAAACAGCCGAAAGCTGTTCGGCAGTGATAAAGCCGGGGCGCAACAGACGCGGTTTTTCCTCAATCAACGAAACCACCGTGGATTCCAACCCGACTGTACAAGGTGCAGAGCGCAATATCATATCCACACGGCCGGATAAATCGGCTATCACGTGCTGCGCCGTCGTCGGACTCGGACGGCCCGACAAATTAGCCGACGGAGCAGCAATCGGCCGACCGGAAACACGAATCAATGCCCGAGCAATTGGGTTAGACGGCAACCGAATGGCCACTGTTTTCAGCCCGGCACTGACGCAAGCCGGCACCCGCTCACTGCGCGGCAAAATCATTGTCAACGGTCCCGGCCAAAATTGTTTGGCTAAGGCCACGGCACGCGAATCAAATTTTTCCACCAACGGCGGGATTTCCTCCAAGCAGCTCACATGAACGATCAACGGGTTATCCTGTGGCCGCCCCTTAGCTTCAAATATCTTTCGGACCGCGTCGACATTCAGAGCATCTGCGCCCAATCCGTAAACCGTTTCTGTCGGAAAAGCACAAAGACCGCCGCGGCGTATAACCTGCGCAGCCGCTGCAATAGCTTCCCGGTCCTGCTTTTCGTCAAACGCATCCAAAATAACGGTATCCATTTTACCCCTCTTTTATTCCTCAGCCGCAGCTGCCAGCTTTTCGGCTTGATCGGCAGTATTCAGCGCATCGATAATTTCGGTCAAATCGCCATTCAGCACAGCCTCAAGCCGATAAAGCGTCAAACCGATTCGATGATCGGTCACCCTGCCCTGCGGAAAATTATAGGTGCGGATACGCTCCGAGCGATCACCGGTACCTACTTGTAATTTCCGTTGATTGGCAATCCGATCGTTTTGCTCTCGTTGTTTGAGCTCAAACAAACGAGAACGCAGGATTTTCATCGCCTTATCTTTGTTTTTATATTGACTGCGCTCATCTTGACACTCTACCACCAATCCGGTGGGTAAATGGGTGATACGAATGGCAGATTCGGTCTTATTAACATGCTGACCGCCGGCACCGCCTGCACGATAGGTATCAATCTGCAAATCGGCAGGGTTAAGCGCCACCTCTACATCCTCCACCTCCGGCAACACCGCCACAGTAACCGTCGAGGTGTGGATTCTCCCGCCGGCTTCCGTCTCCGGAACGCGCTGTACCCGATGCACACCGCTTTCAAATTTCAAACAGGAATATGCGCCTTCTCCGCTGATACCAAAGCTAATTTCCTTATAGCCTCCAAGCTCGGTGGCGTTTTCGTTTAAAATCTCGGTTTTCCATCCACGGCTTTCAGCATACATGCTGTACATCCGAAACAAAGAGCCGGCAAACAGCGCCGCTTCCTCTCCGCCGGCGCCGGCGCGAATCTCGACAATCACGTTTTTTTCGTCGTTCGGATCCCGGGGCAATAATAACAGTTTTAATTTCCCGGCAAGCTCCTCACACAACGCACGATTTTCATCCAACTGCTGCTGTGCCATTTCTTTTAAATCATGATCATTTCCGCCGGCGTCCAACAATTCGCGCGCCTCTTGCATTTCATCCTGACAGCGGCAATAGGCCTCATATGTCTCTACGATCGGCGAAAGCGCCTTGTATTCTCGCATAAGAGCGGCATAACGGCTGTTATCCGAAAGCACCGCCGGATCGGTCAGTGCATTTTTTATTTCTTCAAATTTTTGCGTGACCAGTGTCAGCTTTTGAAACATGTATCATTCATCCTTTATTCCGCCCCATCAAAGTGGGTAATCTTTTTTATGTTTTTTTCTGCCTGTACCCGAGAAATTAAAAATTCACGCACGCAGCGCAGACACCGCAGTCGAAAGTCCATCCCGGAACGCAGCACCAAAAACTCACGACTGCCGCAGGGGTGCTGTTTCTTCATCGTCAATATATCCGAAACACGTACGTCCACCCGACAGCCTCCTCTCAATGGCCTAATAAAAATATTATACACGCTTTTTTAAAAAAAGGCAACCTTTTGCATGCTGCGTTTTTTTGCAAAACCAGCGCATATTTAGTCTCTACAGCCTCATATACTGAAATCGAGACGGGCAAAAAACGCCTCGTTTCGGACATTCAACACTTCGGGAGGCATAGAAAAATGACAGCATATCAGCCGGAGGGCTCTCTTATCAATACGCCTGAAAACAAAGCCGCATTTGTTTCCGCGGCTACCCTGCAGGAAGCATTTTCCCAGGGAAAAATCTTAGAGGCACGCGCAGTGCGGTGCGACTGCGACCATAATCTCATTTTGGACCTTGGCTGTATGCCCGGTATTATCTATCATAACGACGCTGCCATTGGCATTGAAGAAGGAGCCGTTCGGGATATTGCCATTATCTCCCGGGTCAATAAACCGACCTGTTTTCGTATTTTATGCTTTGCGCGTCAGGCAGACGGCAGTCCTTATGCCGTGCTTTCACGACGTGCCGTTCAGGAGGACTGTCGGCGCGAATATACAAGTCAACTTCAGCCGGGTGACATTTTACCGGTTACCATTACACGGCTTGAGTCCTTCGGCTGCTTTGCGGATATCGGCTGCGGAATCATTTCTATGATTCCGATTGATTTTATCTCGGTTTCCCGCATTTCACATCCGTCGGACCGGTTCCGATGCGGACAACAAATTTATGCCGTAGTGCACTCCGTGGACGCTGACGGACGAATCACTCTTTCGCACAAAGAGTTATTGGGAACCTGGGAGCAAAACGCTGCTCGATTTCATATCGGTGAAACGGTTTCCGGCATTATTCGTTCGGTTGAAAATTACGGAGTCTTTGTGGAGCTTTCCGAAAATCTGGCAGGTCTTGCCGAGCCAAAGGAAGGGGTTTTTGTCGGTCAACAGGCTAGCGTCTATATCAAAAACATGATTCCGGAAAAAATGAAGGTTAAGCTCATCATTATTGATGCCTTTGACGCCGAATACTCGCCAAAAAAGCCCCGATATTTCTTTGATGGCGCACATATGGATCGTTTCATTTACTCACCTGCCGATGCCCAAAAACGGATAGAAACGCTATTCACGAAAAAAACGTAATGTAAATTCAAAAACCGAGGCCCGCCGTCCAAAAAGGACGGCGGGCCATCAATTATTTTTTCGGCTTTAGTCGTTTTATTACCTTCAGGCGCGAAAACTCCTCGCGCTCTTTTTCTTCCAACGCATCGGCAATCTGGCGTTCCTGCACTGTATAGCGCGGAATAACAATGTTTTGCAGAGCATTGGCACGTTTTTGTGTTTTTTTGATTTCCAGCGCAAGTCGGTAAACACTGTTCTCGATTTCAGCAAGCCGGACGGTCTGTTCCTTAACCTTGCTAAAGCAGATATAAGCAATATCCAGCTGGGAGTTGGTTTTTGAAAGGCTGTAGGGAACCTCGGGGCGTATTGTGCTGTCAAGATTCACCCGTGTCAGAATCACACCCATAACGCTGCGTTCGGTCAGGGAAAGTCCGCCTTCAACCGGCAGAGAGTTTGCGACATCCGTGCACACACCCAACGTAACATTTGCCCGCTGCAGCGCCTTGTATGCCTTTTTATAGATTGGGTCAATGCTTTCGCGCAAAGCGTTGGCCGCCGAAATCTGGCTCATCATTTCCCGTACCAGAATATTCCGTTTGCGGTCAATCAATTCAAACCCGAGTCGGGCCAGTGCAAGACTTTTACGAATTTGAATCAGATTTCCTTTGGTCGCGACCGGAGAGCTGTCTGCCATCTGTCCCGTCTCCTTTCTTTTCTAACCTTACTGTTTCTTAGGATAATACTTTTCCAAGATTTTATTGTCGATACGCTCAAGCTCCTGCGGTTCAAAAAGCGTCAACAGCTGCCAGCCCAAATTCAGTGTTTCCTCCATGCTGCGGCACTCAAACTCACCCTGCCGCAAAAACTCATTTTCAAATCGCCGGCCGAATTCCAGATACCTTTTATCCTTTTCGGAAAGCTCCTCTTCCCCGATGACCGACGACAGAGAGCGGGCATCTGCCGCCTTTGCATAGCAGGCGAACAGCTGATTGGCAAGCGCCGGGTGATCCTCTCGTGTAAAGCCCTCGCCGATACTGTCCTTCATCAGTCGTGACAGAGAGGGCAACACGGCTCCGGGAGGATAAATACCGGTTTGGTCTAAATACCTGTCCAGCACAATCTGTCCCTCGGTAATATAACCGGTTAGGTCAGGGACAGGATGTGTTATGTCATCATTAGGCATGGTTAAAATCGGAATTTGAGTCACCGAGCCTTCGCTGCCCTCGATAATTCCGGCACGCTCGTAAATTGAGGCTAAATCAGAGTATAAATAACCCGGATACCCTTTTCTGCCCGGAATTTCGCCCTTTGAGGAAGAAAACTCACGCAGCGCTTCGGCATAAGAAGTCATGTCCGTCAATACCACAAGAATATGCATATTTTTTTCAAATGCCAAATATTCCGCAACCGATAAGGCACATTTCGGCGTCAAAATTCGTTCAACAATCGGGTCACTTGAAAGATTCAGCAGCATAACCACACGCTGCAGCACGCCGGAATGTTCAAAGGACCGCCGGAAGTACTCGGCAACATCATGGGTCACACCCATGGCACCGAACACCACGGCAAACTGCTGACCACTGCCGTCCGCAATCTGTGCCTGACGGACAATTTGCGCCGCAAGCTTGTTATGATTCATACCGGAACCCGAAAAAATCGGCAGCTTCTGCCCACGAATCAGGGTCGCCAACGCGTCAATAAAAGAAACGCCGGTCCGAATATAATTCTGCGGGTATCGCCGACGCACAGGATTGATTACACTGCCGTTGACATCGGAAAATTTTTCCGGAAAAATTTCTCCAAGTCCGTCAATCGGGCGTCCCGCTCCGTTGAGCACCCGTCCCAAAAGCTCCTCGGAAAGCGGCATCTGCATAGGATGACCCAACAGCCGCGTCCTTGTATTGTTTAAAGAGAGGTCTCTGGTTCCCTCGTAAACCTGAATAATGGCACGTTCTCCCTCAAGCGTTACAATCCGACCGATTCGCTCTGTACCGTTTGTCAAGCGCAAAGAGACCATTTCATCAAAGGAGGCATTATGCACGCCGTCCAGCACGACCAGCGGGCCGTTTATCTGAGACAGGCCGACATATTCAATGTTCATCCGCATTCACGCTCCTGTTTTCCTCTAAAATAGCCGTCACACAGGCATCAATTTTTTTATCATAACGCTCAAAAGCCTTGGGGTCATCATTGGACGTTTCATACTTCATTCGGATCAGTTCTTCAAAAATACCGCTTTTGCGCAGCTTTTCAATCGGAATGTTTTGCTTGAGAAGCTCCTGCGCCGCATCATATAAACGCAAAATAACGCGCATCATTTGATACTGTTTGGAAAGCGGTACATAGGTGTCTTCTTTATGATAGGCATTTTGCTGCAAAAAGCCACTGCGAATGACCCGTGCCACCTCAATAACCAATCGCTGATTATCCGGCAAAACATCGGTTCCGACAAGCTTAACGATTTCCAGCAGTTTATTTTCCTCAATCAAAAGCACCATCAATCGTTCCCGCAGCTGCATAAAATCATCACAAACCTCTTCCCGATAAAACGGAGCAAGGTCTGCGCTGTACTCGCTGTAACTGTTGTTCCAGTTAATAGCCGGATAATGCCGTTCGTACGCAAGCGCCTTATCCAACGCCAAAAAGCAGCGGGTAAAGCGTTTGGTGTTTTGGGTGACCGGCTCCGAAAAGTCGCTTCCCTGCGGAGAAACAGCACCGATAATTGTTACCGAGCCGGTTTTTCCGCCGAGTGTTTCAACACTGCCGGCGCGCTCATAAAATTCCGAAAGACGCGACGGCAAATAAGCCGGAAAGCCTTCCTCTGCCGGCATTTCCTCCAGCCGACCGGAGATTTCTCGCAAGGCTTCAGCCCAGCGCGAGGTCGAATCCGCCATAATGGCAACATCATAACCCATATCACGGTAATACTCGGCCAGCGTAATCCCGGTATAAATCGACGCCTCCCGTGCGGCAACCGGCATATTAGAGGTGTTGGCAATCAAAACTGTTCGATCGGTCAATGCTTTACCGGAACGCGGGTCAATAAGCTCCGAAAACTCATTGAGAACCTGAGTCATTTCGTTGCCCCGCTCGCCGCACCCGATATACACGATAATATCGGCGTCGCTCCATTTGGCAAGCTGATGCTGCGTCATGGTTTTTCCGGTGCCGAAACCGCCCGGGATTGCCGCCGTCCCGCCTTTGGCAATTGGAAACAGCGTGTCAATAACACGCTGCCCGGTAATCAGCGGTCGGTTAATCGGCAGACGTTTTTTGCAAGGACGCGGCATGCGGATCGGCCAATGCTGACAAAGCGTTAAGGTGTGTTCCCTGCCCATATCGTCTGTCAACCGAACCAGCGGCTCCTCCAATGTGTAACTGCCGTTCGGCGCAACAAAAGTTACCTCCCCGCCGACGGACGGCGGAACCATAGCACGGTGCTCAATCAAAGATGTTTCGGGGCAAGTGGCAAAAATATCCCCAGCGCAAAGCCGATCTCCTATCTGCACGCAAAGAGTCACATCAAACCGACGGGTAAGATCCAGCTTGTTTGTTGTAGACCCGGCTTGTAAAAAAGCGCCGCTCTCCTGCGCCAGCGCTTGAAGCGGACGCTCAATCCCGTCAAAAATGTTGGAAAGAATCCCGGGGCCGAGCGTAACGCTCATCGGGTGGCCGCTGCCGACCACCTTTTCTCCCGGTTTCAGCCCGGTGGTGTCTTCATACAGCTGTATCGTTGTTTTTTCGGTCTCTACGCCGATGACTTCACCGATAATCTTTTTTTCACCGACCAGGACCATCTCCTGCATGCTGAAATCCCGCGTCTTTAAAACGGTGACTACCGGACCGTTGATCGAATAGATTTTATTCTCCAAAAAAGTTTCCCTCCTCCATTCCCGCTCAGCGAATACTGAGGGTGCAGTAGGTTCTGAATTTTTCCCGCTGCTGCGCAATCAGCGCTTCATAAGAACGATCCAAAATCACGCCATCGGCCATAGAAAGCAGCTTAAACCCACCGAGAAACATCATTTCGTCGGCGCTGATTTTAACGTGAACTGGCAAATCCTCGGACAGCTTTTCACCCAGCGCAAGGTCACGCTTACACAGCAGCAGCACCGGCTGACGCATTTGCAGCTGCTCTAATGCATTTGTAATATTTTTCTTTAAAAAATCAGAATACTGCTTCGTTTTGCAAAAATCAGTCCAACGCTGTGTCACCGTGTCAAAAATGCGATCGGTCAGCTCGTTGCGCTCCCCCGTAAGTTTTTGCTGTGCCTCCAAAGTCGCTTTGGAAATTTCCTCTCGCGCCTGCGCCTCAAGCGCACGTCGCCGCTCCTCCAGCCGGGTGCCGAAACGACGCTCCACCTCAGCGCCTGTCTTTTCAAGCTCCTGCGCACGATATTTCTTTGTTTCTTCCGATAACAGCTGTTCTTCAGCACGGACACTGCGCAGCACCGAATTTTGAATTTTTTTGATTTTTAATTCAATATCGGGCATTTCGCACCCCTCCTCCTAAAACTGAATTCCGACCGATTCCCGGATATAAGCCGACAAAGCATCCCCGACACTTCCCTCGCCATGACGATCCGGTATTTCAACAATCAGCGGCCGGGCATACTGCTGCTTTCTTTGATAGATCTCCTGGCGACAAAGCTCAAACAGCTGCGCCGTGATTAAAATCACTGCAATTTCCGGGTCTTCTGCCGCCGATTTCAACGCATCCAGTGTCTGCTCGCGGGACGAGACCACCTTGCCTTCAATTCCACAAAGTCGCAAGCCCATTGCAGTGTCGGTATTGTTGCTGATGAGAAAAAACTTCATCAAAATATTCCTTCCGATTTAGCTTAGATTTTGTTGAGAATCAAAATTGAAATCAAAAGGCCGTAAATGGCAACGCCCTCACCGAGAGCCACAAAAATCAATGCTTTGCCGAAAGCCTTGGGATCCTCCGAAAACGCACCGATCGCTGCCGGAGCTGCAGCCGCCACGGCAATACCGGCGCCGAGTGCCGCCATCCCGGTCACCAAAGCCGCAGCAATATATCCGAGGCCATCCGAAATGCTGCCACCCGCAGCTACAGCAGCCTGTGCGGTATCAGCCGCCGAAAAAACTCCGCCGGCCGACAGCGCCACCATCAAAAGACAAACGCCGAAGAAAGAACAAATATTAACGGCAAAGGCGCGGCGAGCCTTGCCGGCTCTCCGTCCGGTTTTGAGACCGCGGTAAATGCTGTAAACCGGGGCGGCTAAAAAAGCAACAATAATCAGTGGTAAGACAAAATATAAAACGTTCATGCTCTGTTCTCCTTTTAATAATTTTACTGTGTTATTTGGATCGGTGCATAGGCTTCCCCGTCACCGTCATAGAAACGACCGAACACCTCATAAAACTGCAGCCGCAGCACCTGAATGCCGACAATCAAACCCTCCATGCCAATCACAAACAAGTTTCCAAGCACAACGACCACAGGACTGGCCGCCGCGCTGACCATCTTTGTCAGCGTCATCACCACTGCCATCATCCCGGCATGACTCAGCACAAAGCCGCCGACGCGCAGAAAAGACATGGTGTTCGTCACATAAGAAAGAAAAACATCCAACAGCTCAATCAGATTTTCGGCAATAAATCC
>CAKSSH010000012.1 GCA_934488695.1 uncultured Oscillospiraceae bacterium | reverse complement strand
ATCATCGTAGGACGCCATTTGGTTGACGGGGAAAGAGAGGGTCAAGGTTTCCAAATCCCCCGGCTGCAGCGTGCCGGTTTTTCCGTAGGCGGCCAGCTGACGAGCCGGCGTTCCGAGACGGCCGCAGGGCGCCTTGAAGTACACCTGAACGACCTCTCGTGCCGGAAAACTGCCGGTATTGCGCACGACGGCGCGGACAACAATGCTTTCATCCTTAAGACAAGCAGTGCTTTGAACATCAAAGGTGGTATAAGTAAGCCCGAAGCCGAACGGATAACGAACGCTCTGCGGCTTAAAGGATTCAAAATAGCGGTAGCCGACGTAAATATCCTCGGCATAAACGGTCTTTTCGGGGTCGCCGAAGTTTTGGAAGGAGGGGTGATCCTCCAACGCAAAGCTTTGTGTGTCCGGCAGCTTGCCGCTGGGGCTAATTTTGCCCGACAGCAGGTCGGCAAGCGCGTTGGCGCCCTCCTGACCTCCCTGAAAAACATATAGTACGGCCGAGACCGGGTAACGATCCATAAAGGAAAGATCCATAAAATTGCTGACGTTTAAAACAACAACGGTTTTTTCAAAATGCTCTGTGACCCGGGCAAGCATAGCCTCCTCATCTGCAGTCAGTAAATAACCGCCCGGTTCAGCCTTGTTGTCCCGGCTTTCACCGGCAATCCGGTTGAGAAAAATCACGGCGGCGTCACAACGCGCGGCGGCAGCCGCGGCCACCTCAGCCGAAATCGGCATTTCGGTCTGGCTCCAGGGCATGACCCAGCCGTCTCCGGTGTTTAACGGATTTTCGGCAATCCAGTCGGCATAAATGCGGCACAGCTCTTCGTCGATTTCAAATACTCCGTTTTGGCGCAGCGAGGTCCAAATGCAGGGGGGCTCAAGCGGTCGGACATATCCGCCGGACCCGGTTCCGCCTTTTAAGTAGGTTTCTTGAATTCGGCCGAACAGGGCGATTTTTTGACCCGCTGAAAACGGAAGAACACCGTCATTTTTTAAAAGGACGCTGCCCTCCGCCGCCAGTTTTCGGCACAACGGAACAAGCTCCGGGACAACGCCCGGCGCGGTTTCCCATAATTTTTTTCCGTGAACGGTTTTTTCTTTATCGATCCACATTCGACACACCTCCCGTTTCCTTTATTATACGAACTGCATAAAGGGAAAGTCAAGACAATTAACGGGATATTTCGGACAATTTATGCACATCTTCCGGGGGAAATTGCTAAAAATAGCCAAAAACAAGACAAAAGGTTTTTTGTACAAGGAACGGGCATACTAATTTGGAAAAATAAAAGAAAAAAACCGCGGGAGAAATTCATCGAGAAGAGGTTTTTTATGGAAGGAACAAAAAAGAAAAATCGGCTTTTTTGCCTGCTGGCGGGGGCTGTGTGCGGATTTTTAAACGGATTTTTCGGTGCCGGCGGCGGCACGGTGGCGGTCCCGCTTTTGCGGCGGGTCGGCCTTTCGGAGCAGGAGGCTCATGCAACGTCGGTGGCGGTTATTTTTGCCGTGACGGCAGTCAGCGCCGTTTTTTATCTTGTACGCGGCAGCGTTCATTTTTCGGATTGCCTTGCCTTTTTGCTGCCGGGACTTTTGGGCGCGGTCGTCGGGGCTGCTTTATTAAAACGCGTGTCCGGGCCATGGCTGCAACGTGTTTTCGGGGCCTTGATTGCGGTCGCCGCAGTGCGGATGCTGCTGAGATGAGGGTGCTGATGATTTTTACGGCCGGTTTTTTTGCAGCGGTCATCGGCGCCATGGGGATGGGTGGCGGTGGAGTGCTGCTTCTTTATTTGGCTGCTTTTACAGATACGCCGCAATTGACGGCGCAGGGAATCAATCTGCTGTTTTTTCTGCCGATTGCCGCTCTGTCAATGGCGCTGCATTTTAAAAACCGACTGCTGCGATGGCGTATCGCGGGATTCACCGTTTTGACGGCCGTGCCGGGTGCCGTGCTCGGCGCGATTTTGTCCGGAACGGCAACTCCCGGTCTTTTACGCAAAGCGTTGGCGGTGTTTTTACTTTGCTTGGGGGTCGGGGAGGTGGTCGGCTCCTTTCGCAAAAAGGGGAAAACCACGGTGCAGTCATCAAAGGGGTCGGGCGACAGGCCGCCGGCCGAATAAGCCGTGTGTCACTTATTTAAGAAATATTGAACGCGCAAAAAAAGGCGCACATCCGAAAGATGTGCGCCGAATTTTTAAGCCCGCCTTGCCGTCTTACTCTATATAAAACCCGTTTCCGTAGAAAAAGGCCGGTATAGTCCCGAGACAGGTTCACGCTCCCTGCATCCGCCGCCGGCGGGAGGTCTGCAATCCGCTGCCAAAGAGACTTTCCGAAAAATAATGTGTTGGATTATATTGAAAGTAATGTGTCAAACAAGGCAGAAGGTCTTTTATTTTTCTTCTTCGTCCTCGGGATAGAGAAACTCAAACTCGTCCGACAACCGCTCCACAAAAATTGCGGCAATACGGTCAAACTCCTCTTCGTCCTCAATATGCATGAAACATTCGTCGGGATCGTCACGATCCACCTTCATGATAATGAGCTCTCCGTCGCTGTCAACGTATTCCTCGCTGTTGGCAGCCGTCGGGAAAATGGCGATATAGTGTTCTCCGTCCTCGGTGTCCAATTCATCCAGCAATTCAAACTCGTGTTCGTTTCCGTCCTCGTCCAGAAGATTTAAAATCTCGGGACCGAAGCCGCTTTGTTCTTCCGGCATAACGTTGCCTCCTTTGATGTCGCTTCCTTTTACTCTATTGTACAATAATTTTGCCGTCGCGTCAACCGGAAAATTTTTGCGATTTTTGTCGGTCGATATTTTGCTATTGACTTTGGCGCACTTCGGTGGTAGAATAAAAACAATAAGAATCTTTAAGCAAGGTGCTGTGACGCCGGCAAGATTGTAATAAAAGACTGTGCACCAGTCTGCCTTCTTGCGCTCATGGCCTGCTTTTTAAAGAAAGCAGGCCTTTTTTTGGGAGAAGACTATGATGATTAAAAATGCTTTTGTTTATAAAAACGGTATTGTAAAACAGGAGGATTTTGAACTTGCCGTCGGCAATGTTGATTTTGTTTCCGATTCTAAACAGCTTTATATTTTTCCGGCTTTCTGTGATGTTCATGTGCATTTCAGAGAACCGGGTTTTTTTTATAAGGAGACAATAAAAACCGGGACGCAGGCGGCTGCAAGAGGCGGGTACACCGATGTTTGCACGATGCCGAATTTAAACCCTGTGCCGGATTGCGTCGAGAACATCGAAAAGCAGCTTCAAATCATACAACGCGACGCCGTTATACGGGTGCACCCGTATGCATCCATCACGGTGGGTGAAGAAGGGGAGGAGCTTGTTTTTATGGAGTCTCTGGCGCCGTACTGCGTGGCATTTTCGGATGACGGCCGGGGGATACAGAGCCGGGAAATGATGCGCAGCGCCATGATTCGTGCAAAGGAGCTGCATAAAATTATCGCGGCGCACTGCGAGGATTGTTCGCTGCTTGCCGGCGGCTGTATACACGACGGCGAGTACGCGCGGCTTCACGGTTACCGAGGAATATGCTCCGAAAGCGAATACAGGCCGCTTGAAAGGGATTTGGCCCTTGCGGCGGAAACCGGCTGTTCCTATCATGTCTGCCATGTTTCCTGCAAGGAAAGCGTAGAGCTGATACGCCGTGCCAAGGCGGACGGTGTGGATGTGACCTGTGAAACGGCGCCGCATTACCTTGTTCTCAATGATACGGACTTAAAAGACAGCGGAAATTATAAAATGAATCCGCCGATTCGGGGTGAGGAGGATCGGCAGGCGTTGATTGAGGGGCTGCAAGACGGAACGATTGATATGATAGCGACCGATCATGCGCCGCATAGCGCGGAAGAAAAATCGCGCGGCCTTGAAAAAAGCCTGATGGGGGTGGTCGGGCTTGAAACCGCTTTCCCCGTGCTTTTCACAAGGCTTGTTAAAACGGGGATAATTTCGCTTGAAAGACTGATAGAGCTTATGTCTATAAACCCGAGGAGGCGGTTTGGTCTGCCGCAAACAGAGGACCTGTGCGTCTATGATCTTGGACAAGAATATAACATAAATCCAAGCGAGTTTAAAAGCAAAGGGAAAAGCACTCCGTTTGCCGGAATGCGGGTGTTTGGAAAAAATCTTATTACGGTATGCGGAGGAAAAGCGGTATGGAATTTAACAGAAAATTAGTGCTTGAGGACGGCTCGGAATATTACGGCACCGGCTTTGGTTACGCAGGAGAGGCCGTATGCGAAATCGTTTTCAATACCTCGATGGTGGGGTATCAGGAAATCATTTCCGACCCGTCATATACCTATCAGGCGGTTGTGATGACGTATCCGCTCATCGGGAATTACGGCATTGCCGATGAGGATTACGAAACCAAAACCCCCACAATCGGCGGTCTGATTGTTCGGGAATATAACGACCTGCCCTCCAACTTCCGGTATACCAAGACGCTGTCCGAGGTGATGGAGGAGTACAGGATCCCGGGTCTCGCGGGGGTTGACACCAGAAAGCTTACGCGAAGCATTCGCGATATCGGATCGCGCCGCGGGGTCATCACCTATGCGGACACCCCCAGGGAAAAGGCACTTGAAACCATTAAAAACACCCCGGTTTTACACGACGCCGTGGCCAAAGTGAGCTGCAAAAAGCGCTGGTACTCCAGAACGGCAAATGCAAAATATAACGTGGTCGCAATAGACTGCGGCATGAAGCTCAATATTATAAGGTCGCTGAATATGCGCGGCTGCAACGTAACGGTCATGCCTTACAACACTCCCGCCGCAGAGGTTGAAAAAATGAAGCCGGACGGTATTTTTCTGTCAAACGGTCCGGGAGATCCCGAGGATGTAATTCCGGTCATTGACCTTGTCAGAAAACTAAGGGGACGTTACCCGATATTTGGTATTTGTCTCGGGCATCAGATGATAAGTCTTGCCTGCGGCGCACGGACTTATAAACTGAAGTTCGGTCACCGCGGCGGCAACCATCCGGTGCTCCGTCTCGAAACCGGGAAAATTGAAATAACCGCACAGAATCACAGCTACGCCGTCGATGAAAAAAGCCTTGAAAACACGGGGCTTGCGGTGACACATGTAAACCTGCTTGACAAAACGGTGGAAGGGATCATGGATACAAAATCCCAAATGTTCAGTGTGCAGTATCATCCCGAAAGCGCGCCGGGACCTCAGGACAGCGCTTATTTATTCGACCGGTTTACCGCAATGATGGAGGAAAACAAAAATGCCTAAAAGAACCGATATTGAAAAAATTCTGGTCATTGGCTCGGGGCCTATTGTCATCGGGCAGGCGGCGGAGTTTGACTATGCCGGAACGCAAGCGTGCCTTGCCTTGAAGGAGGAGGGCTATAAGGTGGTTTTATGCAACTCCAATCCTGCCACCATTATGACCGATACCTCCGTTGCCGATCGGGTTTATATGGAGCCGCTGACCCTTGAATATCTTGCTAAGGTGATTCGCTTTGAGCGGCCGGATGCAATCGTGCCGGGAATCGGCGGCCAGACCGGGCTGAATCTTGCAATGCAGCTTGAGAAAAAAGGCATTTTGCGCGAATGTAATGCGGAGCTTTTGGGGACCAGCAGCAGAAGCATCGAGCGTGCCGAGGATCGGGAGCTTTTCAAAAAGCTGTGCGAGGAAATCGGCGAGCCGGTTTTGCCGTCCGTCATAGCAGAGGGGCTGGAGGAGGGTCTTAAGGCCGCTGAGGAAATCGGGTATCCGGTGGTGCTGCGGCCTGCGTTTACGCTGGGCGGCACGGGCGGCGGTTTTGCGGACAATGCCGAGGAATGCGCCGAGATCCTGAGGGGCGCCTTGGAGCTTTCTCCCGTTCACCAGGTTTTGGTGGAGAAAAGCATTAAAGGGTATAAGGAAATAGAGTATGAGGTCATACGGGACGAAAATGATACCGCCATTGCTATTTGCAATATGGAAAATGTTGACCCGGTTGGGATCCACACCGGGGACTCGATTGTGGTTTGTCCCTCTCAGACCCTGACCAACAAGGAGTATCATATGCTGCGCGACAGCGCGCTAAAAATCATTCGTGCATTGGAGATTGAGGGCGGCTGCAATGTGCAGTTTGCACTGGATCCGCTTTCTTTTCAATACTATCTGATTGAGGTCAACCCCCGCGTTTCGCGCTCCTCGGCGCTTGCAAGCAAAGCCAGCGGCTACCCGATTGCAAGAGTGAGCGCAAAAATTTCGGTCGGTATGCATCTGGATGAGATTATGATTGCAAACACGCCCGCCTCCTTTGAGCCGACCCTTGATTATGTAGTGACTAAAATGCCGCGGTTTCCGTTTGACAAGTTTTCCTCGGCCAACAACCGGCTTTCCACCCAAATGAAAGCTACAGGCGAGGTGATGAGTATCGGCAGAACGATTGAAGAAAGCCTGCTGAAAGCCGCACGGTCGTTGGAGATCGGCGTTCACCACCTTTACATGAAGAAGTTTGACCGTTTTTCGGACGACGAAATGCTTTGCTATATCAAGGACGGAACGGATGATCGAATTTATGCGATAGCCGAGCTTTTGCGCCGCGGAACGGATATCGGTATGATATGCGACATTACAAAAATCGATATGCTTTTCCTTGAAAAGGTGAAAAACATCGTTAAAATCGAAAACTGCTTAAAGGAGCACATCGGCGACACCGACACGCTGTATGCTGCTAAAAGGATGGGCTTTTCGGATGCCTGTATCGGCAGGCTTTGGGGCATGACGGAGGAGGAGGTCTATCAAATACGGGAAAAACACGGAATGTTTCCGGTTTATAAAATGATCGATACCTGCGCTTCGGAGTTTGAAAGCTATATTCCTTATTTTTACTCGACTTATGAGGAAGAAAACGAATCGGTGGTGTCCGACAAAAAGAAAATCGTTGTTTTGGGGTCCGGCCCCATCAGAATCGGGCAGGGCGTCGAATTTGATTATTCTACGGTCCATGCGGTCGCCACCATTAAAAAATCGGGGTACGAGGCCATTATTATCAATAATAATCCCGAAACGGTTTCAACGGACTACACCTGTTCCGATAAGCTTTATTTTGAGCCGCTCTGCATCGAAGACGTGATGAACATTATCCACCTTGAAAGACCGGAGGGGGTAATTGCGTCGTTGGGCGGGCAGACGGCTATCAATCTTGCCGACAGCCTTAAAAAACGCGGCGTTCAAATCATTGGTACCGATTGTGACGCCATCGACCGCGCCGAAAATCGTGATCTGTTTGAAAAGGTGCTGAAGGAGCTGAATATCCCGCAGCCCGAGGGTCGCGCCGTGACCCGTATCGAGGACGGTATCAAAGCCGCCGCCGAAATCGGTTACCCCGTTCTTGTGCGTCCGTCCTTTGTTTTGGGCGGAAGAGCTATGCAGATCGTGGCCGATGAGGAGCAGCTGCGCCGGTATCTTCGTACGGCGGTCGAAATAGACACCGACAAGCCGGTGCTTGTTGATAAATATGTTTCGGGCAAGGAGCTGGAGGTGGATGCCGTTTGTGACGGCAAGGATGTTTTTGTGCCCGGAATTATGGAGCTTGTCGAACGCACCGGCATACACAGCGGCGACTCCATCAGCGTATACCCGCCCTTCAGTATCAGCGATCGAGTCAAGAAAAGAATTCTTGATTACACGCGGCGTTTGGGTCTCGGAATTGGAATTATAGGACTATACAATATTCAGTTTATTGTGGACTCGGCGGAAAATGTGTTTGTCATAGAGGTTAATCCGCGCTCCTCCCGAACCGTCCCGTTCCTTTCAAAAGCAACCGGCTACAGCCTTGCCGATATTGCCACGTTGGTTATTTTGGGCAAAAGCCTTCGGGAGCAGGGGTTTGATAAAATTTACCCCGAGGAAAAAAAGCGCTGGTATGTGAAGGCGCCGGCCTTTTCGTTTTCCAAGCTCAGGGGCCTTGACGCATACCTTTCGCCCGAGATGAAGTCTACCGGAGAGGCGATCGGTTATGACGATCAGCTGACTCGCGCGCTTTACAAGGCGCTCAAGGCCAGCGGCATGAACGTGATGAATTACGGAACGGTGCTTGCGACCATTGCCGACAAGGACAAGGGGGAGGCGCTGCCCCTGATTCGCCGTTTTTACAACATGGGCTTTAATATTCAAGCAACGGCAGGCACAGCGGCATTTTTAAAGAAAAACGGTATTCGTACGCGTGCAGTCGGAAAACTCAGTGACGGCAGCAGCGAAATTACGGACGCCATCCGGCAGGGATACGTTACCTATGTTATCAACACACGAGATATGAATTCGTCGGGCGTGCTGTCGGACGGGCATGAAATACGCCGCTGCGCGGTTGAAAATAATGTGACGATGTTTACATCGCTTGACACCGTAAAGGTTTTGCTGGACGTGTTGGAGGAAATGACGCTCGGCATATCCACCATTGATGCGTGAAAGGAGCTTCTATGAAACAGGATACCTATAAAATTGTGTCCAATCAGCAGATTGCCCCGGCGGTTTTCAAGCTGGTGCTGTTCGGGGATACTGCACCCATCACCGCTCCGGGTCAGTTTGTCAATATACAAATACCGGGCTTTTACCTGCGCCGTCCCATTTCTGTTTGCGATTATGACAGCACAACGCTGACCCTGATATATAAAACGGTTGGTGATGGGACGGAAGCCTTGAGTCGGATGCAGCCGGACGGGGAGTTGGATCTTTTGGTCGGGTTAGGGAACGGATACGATACGGCGCCGGCCGGCAGCAAGCCGCTTCTTATAGGCGGCGGCGTCGGCATACCGCCTCTTTTTGGGCTGTGTAAAAAGCTTTTGGACGAAAATCGAGCGGTTCAGGTGATTTTGGGCTTTCAGCGCGCCGAGGATGTTTTTCTGGAAAAGGAGTTTTGCGCTCTCGGTGCGCAGGTTATCGTCACTACGGTCGATGGCTCCATGGGGCAGAGGGGCGTTGTGAGCGATGTCATGGAAAACATTGACTACACGTATTTATACGCCTGCGGCCCAAAGCCGATGTTGGCGGCCGTCAATGCAGCGGCCAAGACGGGCGGCCAGTTTAGCATGGAAGAGCGTATGGGCTGCGGCACGGGCATTTGCATGGGCTGCACCTGCAAAACCAAGAACGGGCCGAAACGGATTTGCACCGAGGGTCCCGTGCTTTTGAGGGAGGAGATAGAATGGTAGATACATCGGTTTGCCTTTGCGGCGTCAATCTTTGCAACCCTGTCATTCCGGCAAGCGGAACCTTCGGCTTCGGCTACGAAATTGCCAAGCTTTATGATATAAACATTCTTGGCTCCATTTCTCTGAAGGGCACGACTGCAGAGCCGCGCTTTGGGAATCCGACGCCCAGAATTGCCGAATGTCCGTCGGGACTTTTAAATGCCGTCGGGCTTCAGAACCCCGGAGCCAAAACGGTGTTGGATCGGGAGCTTAAAAAGCTGAAAGGCGTTTACCAAAAGCCTGTCATGGCAAACATAAGCGGCTTTTCAATCGACGATTATGTATCAAGCGTGACACTGCTGGATCCAGACAGTGCCATCGGCTTTTTTGAGATCAACATTTCCTGTCCCAATGTGCATGGCGGCGGTCTTGCCTTTGGTACAAACGCCGAAAATGCGGCCGCCGTTACAAGGGCGGTAAGACGGGTCACCGACAAGCCGATTATTATGAAGCTTTCTCCGAACGTAACCGATATTGCCGAGATTGCAAGAGCCTGCGAGGCCGAGGGCGCGGATGCTGTTTCTCTTATCAACACGCTGCTCGGCATGAAAATAGACCTCAAGACCCGAAAGCCGCTGCTTGCAAATAAGACCGGCGGGCTTTCCGGCCCAGCGATAAGGCCCGTCGCCGTCCGAATGGTGTATCAGGTTTATGAGGCGGTTGGAATTCCGATTGTCGGGATGGGCGGCATTTCCTGTGCCGAGGATGTTTTGGAGTTTATGCTGGCGGGGGCGACGGCCGTTGAGGTCGGTGCGGCAAACCTTGCCGATCCTTATGCCTGTAAAAAAATAATCGAAAGCCTGCCGGCCGTCATGGAAAAATACGGCGTCCGGCGCTTAAACGAACTGATAGGAGGGGCGCACAATGGGTAAAGATGTCATTATTGCCTGCGATTTCGGCAATCAAAAAGCATGTCTTGATTTTTTGGATTTGTTTCAAAAACAAAAGCCGTTTGTCAAAATCGGAATGGAGCTTTTTTATGCCGAGGGGCCGGACATTGTCCGTCAAATCAAGGAAAGAGGCCATAAAATTTTTCTTGATCTGAAGCTGCACGATATTCCGAATACAGTTCAAAAAACAATGGCGGTGCTTTCTCGCTTGGATGTTGATATGTGCAATCTGCACGCGGCGGGAGCCGGCGCCATGATGCGTGCGGCAATCGAGGGACTGACTCGCCCCGACGGAACACGTCCGTTGCTTATTGCCGTTACGCAGCTTACATCCACCGACGAAGAGACCATGCACAAGGAGCTTTTGATTGCAGGGGGAATGCAAGAGGTGGTCCTGCGGTACGCCGAAAATGCCGCAAGAGCCGGGCTGGACGGCGTTGTCTGTTCTCCGCTGGAGGCGGCGACCGTGCATCGGACCTGCGGCAGCGGCTTTTTGACTGTGACGCCGGGGATTCGGTTTGCGGACGGAGAAAAGGGCGACCAGTCACGCGTAACAACACCGAAAAAGGCCGGGGAGCTCGGCAGCGATTATATTGTGGTCGGCAGGCCGATAACGGCCGCTGCGGACCCTGTTGCGGCGTATGCGCGCTGCGTTTCGGAATTTGTAGGATAGGGTGAAGAAAATGCAAAGCTATAAACGAGAATTTATTACTTTTTTAAAGGAATCCGGTGTGTTGAAGTTCGGGGATTTTACCGCCAAAAGCGGCAGAAAGCTTCCCTATTTTATAAATGCCGGCGAAATCAAAACCGGCAGTCGGATAAAGCAGCTCGGCAGATTTTATGCCGAGGCGTATCTTGAGAAAATGGGCCGCAGGAAAACCGTTCTTTACGGGCCGGCTTACAAAGGGATCCCGATTGCAGTGTCTGTTTCTGCCGCCCTTTCGGAAGACGGACTTGATCTGCCGTTTTTCTTCAACCGCAAGGAGGAAAAGGATCACGGTGAGGGCGGGGTTTTTGTCGGCTACCGACCGGTTGCCGGCGAAGAAGTGGTCATTGTCGAGGATGTGATAACCGCCGGGACGGCTATTCGAGAGAGCATGGCGGCCTTGTCGGGACTGGAAGGGGTCGCGGTGGCGGCGGCGTTTGTTATGGTGGATCGCTGCGAAAAAGGACTGGGCGAAAAGTCTGCCATCGCCGAGGTGCAGGAAAACTTCGGCTTCCCGGTCTATTCCGTTGTCAATGCTTATGATATTATAGAATACCTGAAAGAGGACGAGAACAATCGGGAAAATGTCGCTCGTATGGAGGCGTATCTTCAAATATACGGTGCAAGGGAGGCGTGAAAATGAACGGTCTGATGGATATTTCGGAGCTTACGACCGGCGAAATCGGGGAGCTGATTGACGTCGCCGTAGATATTATGGAGAAGCCCGAAAAGTACGCTGAGAAATGCAAGGGCAAGAAGCTTGCGACGCTGTTTTTTGAGCCGTCCACCAGGACCCGGCTCAGCTTCGAGGCGGCCATGTTGGAGCTGGGCGGTAGTGTACTGGGCTTTTCCGAGGCGCAAAGCTCTTCCGCATCCAAAGGGGAAAGCGTGGCGGACACCGCAAGGGTCGTTTCCTGTTACGCCGATATCATTGCCATGCGCCATCCGAGAGAGGGCGCGCCGCTTGTGGCGGCCCAAAACGCCTCCGTCCCGGTTATCAATGCCGGTGACGGCGGGCATTGTCACCCCACGCAGACCCTTGCAGACCTGCTCACCATTTACCGTGAGAAGGGCGGGTTTGAAAATCTGACTGTCGGCCTTTGCGGCGACTTAAAATTCGGCAGAACGGTTCATTCGTTGCTTTCGGCACTGATACGCTATCAGGGTGTTCGTTTTGTGCTGATTTCTCCCGAAGAGCTGAGGCTTCCCGATTATGTCAAGGATATGCTGGACGGAGCCGGAGCAGTCTATACGGAAACGGACAATCTTGAAAACGTTATCGCCGACCTGGATATACTCTACATGACCCGTGTTCAGCGTGAGCGCTTTTCAAACGAGGAGGACTATTTGCGTCTGAAGGACGCTTATATTTTGACACCTGAAAAAATGGCGCTCGGCGGCGTCGGACTGCGGGTGCTGCATCCTTTGCCGCGCGTTAACGAAATCAGCGTTGCGGTGGACAGGGATGAGCGAGCTTGTTATTTTAAACAGGCACTTTACGGAAAATTTATGCGTATGGCGCTGATATTGAAGCTTTTAAATGTTGCCGAAACGCAAAACAAGCGTATAGCTCAGTCAGAGCCGGCGGCCGACGAGCAAGCGTCTTCGTTTCCCGAAGAGCTTGTCAATGTTTTAAAATGCAAAAATCCGCGCTGTATCACGGCCGACGAGCAGGGGCTGCCGCAGATTTTTCGTCTGGCCGACCGTCAGCGGCATATTTACCGCTGTATTTATTGCGAGACCCGAGGCGAATGACGTTCGTTCCCTCCAAAAAGCTTGACAGAGTCATTGAGGATATGGTATGATATAGGTGAATTTAATAAAAGGCTTTTTGGAACTGACGGATAAGTGGAGAACCACATGAACCAAAAAGTTTGAACAGCCGACCGTCTGGGCATACTTATCCTTTCATTGGGATAAGCATGCCCTTTTTTATTTCCGATTACGGAGGGGATATCATGAAAAAAGTAGCGATTATCATGGGCAGCGACAGTGATTTGCCGGTTGTGAAAAAAGCGGCCGACACCCTGGCGGCGTTTGCAATTCCGTTTGAGGTGCACATTTTTTCGGCGCACAGAACACCGGAGGAGGCGGCTCGGTTCAGCCGGTCGGCACGGGAAAACGGCTTCGGCGCCGTTATTGCGGCGGCCGGAATGGCAGCGCACCTTGCCGGCGCTGTCGCAGCAAATACAACACTGCCGGTTGTCGGGATACCGATCAAGTCGGGTGGTTTAGGCGGTATTGACGCACTGCTTTCAACCGTACAGATGCCCTCAGGGGTTCCTGTTGCTACGGTTGCGATTGACGGCGCGGTTAATGCCGCTTTATTATGTGTTGAGATTTTGAGTGTGTATGACGAAGAATTGGCGGAAAAACTCTGTGCATACCGTGCTGAAAATGCTCGGACAGTGTTTGAAAAGAATAAAAAAACGGAAGAACAATTTCACTGACGGAGGGATGTACAATGGAAAAAACCACACTGCTTTATGAGGGAAAGGCAAAAAAAGTTTACGCAACAACCGACCCGGCGCTGGTGATCGTAGACTATAAGGACGACGCGACCGCGCTGGACGGGCTCAAGCGGGGCACGATTGCCGGCAAGGGCGTTGTCAACAACAAAATGTCCAATCGGCTTTTCCGGTTGCTTGAAGAAAACGGGGTGCCGACGCATTATGTTCAAGAGCTAAGCGACCGAGAAACGGCGGTCAAACGAGTCTCCATTGTGCCGCTTGAGGTCATTGTCCGAAATATTTCCGCCGGCTCCTTTGCAAAGCGCTACGGCGTAGAGGAGGGGCGGGTGTTCGACGAGCCGACGATTGAGTTTTCGTATAAAAATGACGACCTGCACGACCCGTTGATCAATACATACCATGCTTTGGCCTTGTCGCTTGCGACAAAAGAAGAAATTGAACAGATTCAAGCGATGGCTTTTCGGGTAAACGAGATTTTGAAAGAATTTTTCCTGGCCCTTCGCGTGCGTCTTGTGGATTTCAAGCTGGAGTTTGGCCGGCTGCCCGACGGTAAAATCGTCTTGGCCGACGAGATTTCTCCCGACACCTGTCGTTTTTGGGATGCGGATACCAACGAAAAGCTGGATAAGGATCGTTTTCGTCGTGATATGGACGGGGTCGAGGGGGCCTATCGCGAAATGATGAAGAGAGTTTTCGGCAACTGAGCATTTGGAGGCATACATGAGTAATTTAAGAGAAGAGTGCGGCGTGTTCGGCGTTTATTCGGCTGAAACCAGCGATGTTGCGAGAACGGCGTATTACGGCTTGTTTGCGCTGCAGCACCGCGGGCAGGAATCCTGCGGGATCGTGGTCAATGACGAGGGCGTTTTAAAAGAGTTTAAGGATACGGGATTAGTCAACGACGTTTTTACGCCTGAAATTATCAAACGCTTGGGCGAGGGCAATATTGCAGTGGGGCATGTCCGTTACGGGACCACCGGCGCGGGCAACCGCAGTAACGTGCAGCCGATTGTTGTCAATCATATTAAAGGGAAAATGGCGCTTGCGCACAACGGCAATTTAATCAATTCCGGCGAATTGCGCCGTCAGCTGGAGCTGGAAGGCTCAATTTTCCACACGACAAGCGACACCGAGGTAATTTCGTATATCATCACCAAGGAGCGCCTGACTGCCGCCTCCATCGAACAGGCGGTAAATGCCGCGATGAACCGGATTCGAGGAGCGTATTCGCTGGTGATCATGTCTCCCGCAAAGCTGATCGCGGTGCGTGACGAAAACGGCTTTCGCCCGCTCTGCTACGGTAAAACGAGCGACGGGAGATATGTTGTGGCGTCGGAAAGCTGTGCGCTTGACGCCGTCGGTGCGGAATTTATCCGTGATATACGCCCCGGTGAGATTGTGGTTTTTGATAAAAACGGCGTTCGGAGCATTGAGGACCATTGTCAAAAGAATGCCGGGACGCTTTGTGTTTTTGAGTATATTTACTTTGCGCGTCCCGATTCGGTGATAGACCATTGTTCGGTACACGCCGCAAGACAGAGGGCGGGGGCGTTTTTGGCACTTGAGCACCCGGTGGAGGCGGATGTTGTCATCGGCGTTCCGGATTCCGGACTGGACGCCGCTCTCGGTTATGCACGGCAATCTAAAATCCCTTACGGGATCGGGTTTATCAAAAATAAATATATCGGCAGAACCTTTATCGCGCCGGGTCAGAAAAGCCGCGAGGACAAGGTGAAAATCAAGCTGAATCCGATTGCCGAGGTCGTTCGGGGAAAGCGCATTGTCTTGATAGATGATTCGATTGTGCGCGGAACCACCAGCGCCCGAATCGTCAAGCTTCTGCGCGATGCCGGCGCTTTGGAAATCCATATGCGGGTATCGGCGCCGCCTTTTCTCAATCCCTGTTATTACGGAACGGATATTGATTCCAGAGAGCATCTTATTGCCTGTAAACACTCGGTGGATGAGATTGCCCGGCATATCGGCGTGGATTCTCTTGGGTACCTGAGCATTGAGAGTGTTAAGCAAATTGCAAAAGGGTCTCACAAAATGGGTTACTGTACGGCCTGCTTTGACGGAAAATATCCGACCGAAATTCCCGCAGCGCCAATGAAAAACAAATTTGAAACAAAAATTCCTGCGAATAAGGAGAAGGGTCATGAATAAGTCTGAGTCCAAGGCATACGCCGAGGCCGGTGTGGATATCACTGCCGGCTATCGTGCGGTGGAGCTGATGAAAGGGCACATTGCGAGGACAAAAACCGCAGGCTGTCTGGATGACGTGGGCGGCTTCGGCGGCTGCTTCGCACCGAATCTTCGGGGAATAGAGGAACCGGTTTTGGTTTCCGGCACCGATGGCGTCGGGACCAAAATTCGTCTTGCCATGCTGATGAATCGGCATGACACAATCGGCATTGACTGCGTTGCCATGTGTGTCAACGATATTATTTGTTGCGGGGCGCAGCCGCTCTTTTTCTTGGATTATATTGCCTGCGGCAAAAATCGACCCGAAAAAATTGCCGAGATCGTGAGCGGTGTGGCGGAGGGCTGTGTCAGAGCCGGCTGTGCGCTGATCGGCGGCGAAACGGCTGAACATCCCGGGCTTATGCCGGAAAACGATTATGACCTTGCCGGTTATTGCACCGGCCTTGTCGACAAGAAGAAAATGCCGGACAAAAACTGTGTCAGAGAGGGTGACGCCGTCATCGCGCTGGCCTCCTCCGGCGTTCATTCCAACGGTTTTTCGCTGGTGCGGCGGGTGTTTGATATCGAAAATTGCGACCTGTCTGCGCCGGTGGCCGCGTTGGGCGGCAGGACACTCGGCGAAACGCTTTTGACGCCGACAAAAATTTACGTCAAATCCGTCCTGTCTCTTTTTGAGGCGGTTCGGGTAAAGGCTGTTTCGCATATAACCGGCGGCGGGTTTTATGAAAATCTGCCGCGGGCGCTGCCGGACGGCTATAGTGCCGTTGTGCACAAGGAGACCCTCAAAATTCCGCCGATATTCGGCCTGATTTCGGAAAAGGGCGGCCTGTCGGAAAGGGAAATGTTTAACACCTTTAATATGGGTGTCGGCATGAGCATTACGGTGGCGGATGAGGATAAGCAAAAGGCCCTTGAGGTCCTCAGAGAAAACGGTGAGGACGCTTACGTTATGGGAACGATTATAAAATCCGATGAGGGTGTTATTATTGAATAAAACAGTTAACATTGCGGTTTTGGTATCGGGCGGGGGCACAAATTTACAGGCGCTGATTGACGCCCGGAAAAATAATATTATCAAAAGCGGAGAGCTTAAGCTGGTCGTGTCCAGCAATCAAAACGCCTACGCACTGAAAAGAGCCGAGGAGGCAGGGATTCCGACGGCGGTTTTTGAGCGCGCAAAGCTGACGCAAAAGGCCTTTGAAGTGGGCATTTTGAATGCGTTGAAGGCGGCGCAGATAGAGCTTGTTGTGTTGGCCGGCTTTATGAGTATTCTGAGTGCGGATTTTATAAAGCAATATCCCGACCGAATCATCAATGTGCACCCCTCCCTTATCCCCGCTTTTTGCGGAGCGGGCTATTACGGGCTGCGTGTCCATCAGGCGGCGCTGGAGTATGGCGTTCGGGTGACGGGGGCAACGGTGCATATTGTGAATGAAATACCGGACGGCGGAAAGATTCTTTTACAAAAAGCGGTTTCCGTCAGGGCAGGTGATACGCCTGAAACGCTGCAAAAACGCGTTATGGAAAAGGCGGAATGGATTCTCCTGCCGAAGGCCGCAGAGCTTTTGTGTAAAAAAATAAAGGAGCAGAGCCATGAACGGATATAAAATCGATGATATTTCAACCCTTTTGCGCGCAGATGATTATGCCGGCCGCGGGATCGTGATAGGAACGTCGCCGGACGGGGATAAGGCCGTATGCGCCTATTTTATCATGGGCAGGAGTGCAAACAGTCGAAACCGCATTTTTGTTTCGGAAAACCAAACGGTCAAGACCGAGCCGTATCGCTTGTCCGAGGTAAGCGACCCGTCTCTTATTATTTACAATGCTGTTCGGAAATCCGGCAGCAACTTGGTCGTTACAAACGGCGACCAGACCGATACCGTCTGTGCGCTCATGGAGGAGGGGAAAAGCTTTCATGAGGCGCTTGAAACGCGAAAATTTGAGCCGGATGCGCCCAACTTTACGCCGAGAATAAGCGGTATTCTGTATTTGGACGGCGGTTTTCGGTATGAAATGAGTCTTTTGAAAAGTATCGATGAAAACGGCTCCGATTGCTGCCGCCTCTTTTATTCCTATCCGTCGATTGCGGGGCTGGGGCATTTTATTCACACCTATCGCTGCAACGGGGATCCGCTTCCGTCTTTCGAGGGGGAGCCGCACCGCGTGCATATCCGAAACGATATGGAGGAGTTTGCAAGGGAAATTTGGGAAAGCCTTCATGCAGACAATAAAATATCGCTTTATGTGCGGTATACCGATATTGCGACCGGGGCATATACCGATAAGATCATCAATAAAAACAAGGAGTGAGACCCATGAAGGAATTTGAACTCAAATATGGCTGCAACCCCAACCAAAAGCCTGCCAAAATATGGATGGAAACCGCAGACGCGCTGCCGATAAAAATTTTATGCGGCAGGCCGGGGTATATCAATTTTCTGGACGCCTTGAATTCCTGGCAGCTTGTAAGCGAGTTGAAAGAGGCTTTAGGGCTTCCGGCGGTCACTTCTTTTAAGCACGTGAGCCCGACCGGGGCTGCGGTTGGCATTCCGCTTTCCGATAAGCTGAAAAGAGCCTGCTTTGTCGATACCGTTGAGGGGCTTGACGATTCTCCGTTGGCCTGTGCCTACGCGCGTGCAAGAGGCACCGATCGGATGTGCTCCTTCGGGGATTGGGTCGCCCTTTCCGACCCATGTGACCGAATGACCGCCGAGCTGATACGGCGAGAGGTGTCGGACGGCGTTATTGCGCCGGGCTACACCCCCGAGGCCCTTGAAATTTTGAAAACAAAACGGAAGGGCAACTACAATATCGTTGAAATAGACCCTGCGTACATTCCTGCACCGATAGAGCGTCGACAGGTTTTCGGCATAACCTTCGAGCAGGGGCGAAACAGCCTTCGGATCGATAAGGCGCTGCTTGAAAATGTGGTAACACAAAACAAGGAAATCCCCGAAAGTGCAAAGCGCGACCTGATTATTTCGCTGATTACTTTGAAATACACCCAATCCAATTCGGTCTGCTTTGCTTTTGACGGGCAGGCAATCGGCGTCGGTGCGGGGCAGCAATCCCGCGTGCATTGCACACGTCTTGCCGGCTCCAAAGCGGACACATGGTTTTTAAGACAGTATGATCGCGTGCTGGACCTGCCGTTTCGGGATGACCTCGGGCGTCCCGACCGAGATAATGTTATCGACGGATTTATTAACCGAAACGAGGAGGATGTTTGCGCCGACGGAGTGTGGCAAAAATATTTTAAAACCCGGCCGGAGGCGCTGACCGAGGAAGAAATCCGGCGGTATTTGTCGGGTGTTTCGGGCGTTTCGCTGGGCTCTGACGCATTTTTCCCGTTTGCCGATAATATTGAGCGTGCGCACAAGAGCGGCGTGTTGTATATTGCGCAGCCCGGCGGCTCTATTCGGGATGATGTGGTGATTGACTGCTGCAACCGATATAAAATTGCAATGGCATTCACCGGCATTCGGCTTTTCCATCACTGATAAGGAGATTTTCAAATGAGGGTAATGGTTATAGGCGGCGGCGGTCGGGAACACGCCGTTATCAAAAAATTGAAACAAAATAAATCGATAACCGCGCTGTACGCCCTGCCCGGAAACGGCGGGATTGCCGGGGAAGCGGTTTGCGTCAATATCGGGGCAACCGATTTGGAGGCGCAGGTCCGTTTCGCGGTCGAAAACAACATTGATTATGCCGTTGTAACGCCGGATGACCCGCTTTGCCTCGGCGCAGTGGATATGCTTACCAATGCGGGGATCCCCTGCTTTGGGCCGAATCGGGCAGCTGCTGTGATTGAAGGCAGCAAGGTTTTTTCAAAGAATTTAATGAAAAAATACGGGATTCCCTCCGCCGAATATGCGGTGTTCGATAACGCGGAAGAAGCGCTTTTATACCTGAAAACCGCATCGCTGCCGGCGGTTATAAAGGCGGACGGGCCGGCACTGGGCAAGGGAGTCGTCATTGCCGAAACGCGCAAGGCCACTGAATGTGCTGTGCGCGACATGATGGAAAACCGGGTGTTCGGCAAAAGCGGCGAGCGGATTGTGATCGAGGAGTTTTTGACCGGGCCTGAGGTGTCGGTGCTGTCCTTCACAGATGGGGAGACTATTCTGCCGATGGTTTCTTCCATGGATCACAAACGCGCACTGGACGGCGACCGGGGACTAAATACCGGCGGCATGGGAACGGTGGCGCCCAACCCGTATTACACCCCCGAAATTGCCGAGCTTTGTATGCAAAAGATTTTTTTGCCGACCGTTCGCGCCATGAACGCTGAGGGCCGCACCTTCCGGGGCTGCCTATATTTTGGGCTTATGCTGACCCCGACTGGGCCAAAGGTCATTGAGTACAACTGCCGTTTCGGAGATCCCGAAGCTCAGGTCGTTCTTCCACTGCTTGAAAGTGATCTTTTTACGATCATGCGTGCAGTCACAAACGGCACCTTGGCCGATACCGAGGTCCGGTTTAAAAACGACGCCGCCGCTTGTGTGATTATGGCGTCGGACGGATACCCCAAGGCATACCGAACCGGCTTTGAAATCCAAATGGAGGACAGCGTTCGGGACAGTGTCTTTGTGGCCGGGGCCGAAAGTAAAAACGGCCGCCTTGTTACCTCCGGGGGAAGGGTGCTCGGGGTCACGGCAACTGCGCCCACCTTAGAACAGGCGCTTCGTTCAGCGTATGAAAAGGTGGAGAAAATTTCTTTTAAAAATGCATATTACCGCAAGGATATTGGCGCCAAGGCGCTCCTTGCCGGAAAGGAAAACTGATATGGTAAACCGTATATTTACCGAAAAAAAGCCGGAATTTGCCGAGCAGGCGACGGCGCTGCTTTCAGATATCAACAATCTTTTGCAGATTAAAAGCGTCACTGCGCTTCGTATCATCAACCGTTATGATGTTGAGAACATTACGCAGGAATTGTTTGAATATGCCGTAAACACCGTTTTTTCACAGCCGCAGCTTGACCGCGTTTATCGTTCGCTTGACAAGGACGGTGCCGCCGTTTTTGCGGTGGAGTATCTTCCGGGTCAGTTTGACCAGCGGGCAGATTCGGCCGCGCAGTGTATTCAGCTCATTTCTCAGGGGGAGCGGCCGCTTATTCGGACGGCAAAGGTCTATATGCTTTACGGCGACGTTACCGAAAAAGAACTGGAGACCATAGAGAAGTATGTCATCAATCCGGTTGAGGCGCGCCGGGCTGCGCTTGAAAAGCCCGAAACGCTGGCCTTAAAATATCCTGTTCCGAAGGAAGTCGAGACGCTTGACGGCTTTATTGCGCTTGACGACCGGGGGCTTGCAGACTTTGTCGGTAGTTACGGCCTTGCAATGGATACGGATGATATTCGTTTTTGTCAGGATTATTTTAAATCGGAACGGCGGGATCCGACACTGACCGAGATACGGATGATCGACACCTATTGGTCGGATCACTGTCGCCATACGACATTTTTAACGCAGATCGACGAGGTGACTTTTGAGGACGAGCTGCTGCGCAGCGCCTATCATGATTACTTGGAAACACGTCGGGAGCTGGGGCGCACAAAGCCGGTTTGCCTGATGGATATTGCCACGGTTGCAGTGCGGTATTTAAAGGCAAAAGGGCTCCTTGAAAAATTGGATGAATCCGAGGAAATCAATGCCTGCACTGTGAAAATTCGGGTGCGAGTTGATGGGTCGGATGAGGACTGGCTGCTTCTTTTTAAAAACGAAACGCACAATCATCCAACCGAGATTGAGCCTTTCGGCGGTGCAGCAACCTGTATCGGCGGCGCAATACGCGACCCGCTTTCGGGCAGGGCATACGTATACGGTGCAATGCGTTTGACGGGGGCGGCAGACCCGCTTAAAAAAGTGTCCGAAACACTGCCGGGCAAGCTGCCGCAAAGAAAAATCGTGACCACGGCGGCGGACGGATATTCTTCTTACGGAAATCAAATCGGTC
Source organism: uncultured Oscillospiraceae bacterium (assembly GCA_934488695.1). Classification (GTDB taxonomy): domain Bacteria; phylum Bacillota; class Clostridia; order Oscillospirales; family Ruminococcaceae; genus SIG578. The sequence goes on along the minus strand of CAKSSH010000012.1, from coordinate 14,474 downwards.
TTGCAACCGGCATGGTCGACGAAATTTACCATGAGGGCTATATCGCCAAACGGATGGAGATAGGCGCGGTCATCGCCGCGGCGCCGGCGTGTAATGTAAGGCGTGAATCTCCGACGCCGGGAGACGCGGTGATCCTGCTGGGCGGCTTAACCGGGCGTGACGGCTGCGGCGGCGCTACCGGCTCCTCCAAGTCGCACACCTTAAAATCTCTTGAGGCCTGCGGCGCAGAGGTGCAAAAGGGCAATGCGCCCGAGGAAAGAAAGCTGCAAAGGCTTTTCAGAAATCCCGACGCTTGCCGGATGATAAAACGCTGCAATGATTTCGGCGCCGGCGGTGTTTCGGTTGCAATCGGAGAGCTGGCGGACGGTCTTGACATAAACCTCAATGCCGTTTTGAAAAAATATGAGGGGCTTGACGGCACCGAGCTTGCAATCAGCGAATCGCAGGAAAGAATGGCTGTTGTAGTGGCACCAGCGGATGTTCCCGCTTTTTTGCAGCTTGCCGACAGCGAAAACTTAAAGGCGGTACCGGTGGCAGTCGTTCGGGAAGAGCCTCGTCTTGTTATGAATTGGAACGGAAAGGCCATTGTAGATGTCAGCCGCGAGTTTCTTAATTCAAACGGGGCTGAAAAGCATATTTCGGCTGTTGTTGCCAAGCCGCAGCCTTATGGAAAGCAAATAAGAGGCGGGTTTTCCGAGAATTATCTTGCTTTGGCAAGTGATTTGAACGTCTGTTCCAAACGGGGACTTTCGGAGCAGTTTGACGCAACGATAGGTGCAGGGACGGTTTTGATGCCGTTTGGCGGAAAACACCAGCTCACCCCGATACAGGCCATGGTGCAGAAGATCTCGGTCGAGAAAAAGCATACCGACGATTGTTCGCTGATGGCATGGGGCTATAATCCTTTTATTACCGAAAAAAGTCCTTTTCACGGGGCGTATCTGGCGGTGGTTGAATCGGTTTCAAAGCTTGTGGCAACCGGCGCAGCCTTCCGGGAGGTTTATCTGAGCTTTCAGGAATATTTTGAGCGTCTCAATAAGGAAGAACGGCGCTGGGGCAAACCTCTTGCGGCGCTGCTTGGCGCATTCAAGGCACAAACGGATTTGAAAATCGCAGCAATCGGCGGAAAGGATTCCATGAGCGGCAGCTTTGAAAAACTGGATGTTCCGCCGACACTGGTTTCGTTTGCTGTCACTGTTGATAAAACAAACAATATTGTTTCCAACGAGTTTAAAAAGGCAGGGCATAAGGTCGTTCTTATCAAGCCCACTTATGATGACCGCCGCCTGCTCGAGCCGGCCGCACTATTAAAAACCTTTGACAGAGTAACGGCGCTTTTACGCTCCGGGAAAGCTGTTTCCTGCTATACGCCGACAATCGGCGGCATTGCAGAGGGCATTATGAAAATGTGCTTTGGAAATGCGCTGGGCTTTCGATTTAATAAGGCGTTAACCTCCGAGGATATTTTTGGCTATTGCTACGGCGGCTTTTTGCTTGAGGTGACGGAGGAAATTGAGGATTGCGTCGAGATCGGCAGGATTACGACAGAGCGGGAAATTGCCATGGGCGACGAACGGATTGCGCTGAAAGAGCTGCTGTACGTTTATGAAAACAAGCTGGAAAGCGTTTATCGCTGCAATCGGGAAAACCCCGTGAGCAAAATGGAAACCTTTTCCTACAAAACGACGAGTCGAACGGCACCGGCCGTTAAAATGGCAAGACCGCGGGTGCTGATACCGGTTTTTCCGGGCACAAACTGTGAATACGACAGTGCAAGAGCCATGCTTGACGCGGGCGCCGACCCTGAGATTTTTGTTGTGAACAACCAAACGGCGGAAAAGGTCGCAAGGAGTGTCGAGAGATTTGCAAACAGTCTCAAAACGGCGCAAATTGTCTTTATTCCGGGCGGCTTTTCGGGCGGAGACGAGCCGGACGGCAGCGGAAAATTTATTACGGCGTTTTTCAGGAATGCGGCGGTTTCAGAGCAGATTACAGACCTGCTTGAACGCCGGGATGGGTTGATGTGCGGGATTTGTAACGGATTTCAGGCGCTTATTAAGCTTGGGCTTGTGCCGTACGGCAGGATCATGGATGTCGACGAATCCTGTCCCACGCTGGCTTACAATGCGATAGCACGGCATCAGTCCAAAATCGTCAGGACGCGGATCGCTTCCAATAAGTCGCCCTGGCTTGCCGAAACCGAGGTCGGCGATGTGTACAGCGTTCCGATTTCTCACGGGGAGGGCAGGTTTGCGGCGAGTGAGGAGCTGATTCGCAGGCTTGCCGAAAACGGGCAGATAGCGACGCAGTATGTTGATGAAAACGCTTGCGCCACAAATGATATTCGCTTTAATCCAAACGGCTCGGCTTATGCCATTGAGGGGATCACCTCGCCGGACGGGCGGGTTTTCGGAAAAATGGGACATTCGGAGCGGTACGCCCCGTCTCTTTATAAAAACGTTCCGGGGAATTATGATATTCAAATGTTCCGCGCGGCGGTAAAATATTTTAAGGGATGATGCCCCAACAAAAAGGGGCGGCTTCGTGATACGAAGCCGCACCTTTTTAAAAGTTCCTATAGCGGTTTTCCGAAAAGCATTGACGGGGAAGTTTTGCTGCAAAACCGGCATGCGGGTTTTAAATATAAACCCTATGTACCCGCCGGGCAATGTCCGACAAAAGCTCATAACTGATGGTGTCGGCCCAGCCTGCCAGTACATCTGCCGACAGAACCTGCCCGCTGTCCTCCCCGAACAGGGTGACCGGCGTTAAAAAGGCTGCCGTGTCGATTTCGGTTACGTCAATCATCAATTGATCCATACAGACACGACCGACCAGCGGCGCTTTTTTGCCGCAAACCAGCACATACCCCTTGCCGAGCGAGCGCCGGTAACCGTCGGCATAGCCACAGGCTACGGTTGCGATCCGCATGGGGCGTGGCGCTGTAAAGTCTGCCCCGTATCCGATATGTGCGCCGGCCGGAATTTCCTTGACGTGGGAAATGACCGACCGCAGCTGCATGCAGGGACGCAGGTCTCGGTAGACCGGCTCCGGGCGGCCGCTTGGCGAAAGACCGTACAGCACAATGCCGGCCCGTACCATATTCAGCTGATATTCCGGATATTTGAAAATCGCAGCGCTGTTGTTGCAATGCAGGTGCGGCAATGCAATTCCCGCAGCCTGCAGTGCATGGGTCCATTGCTCAAACAGGCGGAATTGTTCCTGCGTGTACCGGCGGCCGGCCTCGTCGTCCCCGTCAGCGCAGGAGAAATGCGTAAACGCTCCGGTAACGAGAAATTGCGGCAGCTTGGCCGCGGCTGCAGCCTGCTGCGGAGAACGAAAGCCAATGCGGCCCATGCCGGTGTCCAAGGCGAGGTGGACCTGCACCCGGAGGTTCTGTTTGCGGCAAACGGCCGCTAATGCCCGGGTGTAATCTTCGCCGAGCAGCGTTTGGGTGATTCGGTATTGGCACAGCTGGGGTGCAAGCTCCGGGAAAGTGAAGCCCAGCACTAAAATTTCGGCGTCTTCCGGCAAAGCTGCGCGCAGTTTTAAGGCTTCGTCCAGACAAGCCACCGCAAAGTCCCGCACGCCTTCTTTATACAAGCAGCTTCCGACCTCTTCGGCGCCGTGCCCGTATGCATCGGCCTTGACCGCTGCCATAATACGGGTCTGCGGTTGCAATTTGCTGCGAAGGACGGCCAGATTGTGCCGGAGATTTTCAAGACTGATGTATGCTGTGCTCTGACCTAACATCCAACCGCTCCTCTCTCAAACAAGCCATAAAAATCCTTTCTGCGCCTTGGGGGCGCAAGAAAGGATTTTGTTGACGTTTAGACGACCTTTGAAATGGCCACACCGGTGAAATAATGGGTGATGATCTGTAAATAATTCCAGCCGTCCTTGACGGCGTAGTAATGGGCTCCCCATTGGGAAAGTCCGACGCCGTGTCCGTAGCCGTGCGTGGTAAAAGCGAAGCTCTTTCCGGTATATCGAACCGTAAAGCAAGCACTGCGCAGATTAAACATGCTGCGCACCTTGACGCCGGTCGTTTTTTTGCCGGCTACATAGATTTTATGAACGTATCCGCCGCTGGTATACCCACCGTCCTCCTCGGACAGAAAACGGAACCATTGCGCAGGGTCTCCCGACGGCTCTATGCCGAGTGAGGACTTAATGCTGCTGCGCACACTTTCGACCGAAAGCGTTTTAACGGTTTCGTACTTGGGAGCCAGCACATCATACTTGCTGTCCACCGCCACAAGATAGGAGCGCGTACCGCCCCACACCTCGCGGGATGATTGCGTTCGGCCGCAGCTTTGCGAACAGTAGGGTGCATAAATGGCACGACCGCCGATGGTGGCAACCTGGTCATAAACCTCCTCCACCGCTCGGTCCACAAGGCCGCCGACGGTATAGGACTTCTGCATGCCCAACGACGCGCTTCCGCCGGATTCGTTGTAGTACTTTACATAGGAATGTGCCGCCACCGCCTGTGCCTTAATGGCCTCGTAATTCATGCTGGCGTTGACTTCGTTGGAAACGATGCGCTTGAGTGCTTCCTTGACCGGCAGCTTTTCGCCGTTGACCCACAAAAGCTCACCGCCGTTCTCGTCTCGGAAGGTGGCGTAAATCGTTGCGCCGTCTACCGGGGTCGGTACCGGCGTTGCCTGCTGGGATACCGGCAAAAATGCGCCGAGGGATACCGGCTCGCTTAAGGGCTGCTGCGGCGCGGCAGAGGAGGGAGCCTCCTTTGTCGGCTGCGAGACCTGCTGCGAAGGGGCTTGCGACGAGGGTGCTTTGCTGTTTTTTGAGGCATTCGCCGCAGAGGGTTTTGCTACCGCCGCAGACGACGAGGTTGTCGCATTGCTTTGCGCCGCCGATGAGGCAGGGTAGAGGCTCGGATCCTCAATCGTCATCATTCGATAGTCGTTTTCAACCGGCTCCGTCACGGGGGCGTTTTTATCCGCCGAAACAGCTTCGGTTTTCACAGTTTCCGAAACAGGCTCGATCCGTCTTGCGGCAGGCGCCGCTGCGGCACTGATTAGCACCGTCGAGACAAGGCCGATCGCAGAAACTGCGATTCTGATACTTGATTTCATACGATTCTCCTTTAAACAAACAGTTTCACCGTGTGTTATCAATTAGTCTTATTATACACGGGTTTTTCTCAAAAATCAATTTTTCCGGGGAATTTATCCTACTATGGCGTCATTTTGCCCAATTTTTTGTTCGTTTAAACAGAATATTTATTTTTTATCAACTATATATTTTTCAAAAACAATAAAAAATGTTATTTATGATTTTTTTAACGGATCCCCAAAAAACGGTTAAAATGGGGTCTGTTTGATTAAAAACAAAAAAAATAAAAAAAAGACTTGATTTTCCATCAATAATTTGCTAAAATATCAATGTTACGCCGAAACAAATTTAAAACGGCATCTGCAGCAGCACACCATGCTGCTGTTTTCCATAAAGCTTCGGCTTTGAAAACGCATCAAGGAGGTGCATTTTACATGGCAAAATGTGATATCTGCAGCAAGGGAGTGTCCTTCGGCATTAAGGTTTCCCACTCCCACAGACGTTCCAACAGAACCTGGAAGCCCAATGTCATGCGCGTCAAAGCGATCGTGAACGGGAAGCCCTGTCACATTCACGTTTGCAGCCGCTGCCTGCGCTCCGGCAAGGTCACTCGTGCAATCTAACCGTTTAGGAAACAGTAAAAAAGAGAGGTCATGGGACCTCTCTTTTTTTTGACGAGCCGCCTGGGGCACGCAAATGATTTGCTGTGCGATTTGGGAAAGGGTTCAGCAGAAATCAAAACGAGGCTGTCAAGAATTGCGCTTTGACAGCCTCGTTTCTTATTTATTCTTTTGAATCAGCGCGCTGATTTGGTCACGCAGCGCAGCAACCTCTCGGTTGGGGCGGCCATCGAAGCTTTTGGCCAGCGCAAGCAGCTGCTCGGCGCTTTCCACAAGGGAACGGTGCAGTGTTTTTGCACGGCCGGTCGACGATGTTTCCCGCCGTACCGGAACGCCGACGGTTTCTACCTCAATACGGTCGTCAAACAAATTGTAAACCGTTCCGCTGTAAGGTGCCGAAGCGGCATAGCCGAGCTCGCACAGAGTTTGGGCAAAGGCACTGCAAGCCGTGTCCTCTCCGTGATTTACAAAAACTCTTCCCGGTTTGGGGGACAGCGCCTGCACCCACTGCGTCAGTCCGTTTCGGTCCGCGTGGCCGCTGATGCCGGGAAGATATGCGATTTGCGCGTTTACTTCAATCTCCTCACCGAATAGCTTGACCTTGTCGGCACCTTCGTAAATCAAGCGCCCCAGCGTCCCCTCGGCCTGATAGCCGACAAATAACACCGTACATTCGCCGCGCCAAAGATTGTGCTTTAGATGGTGCCGAATCCGGCCGGCCTCGCACATACCGCTGGCTGATATGATCACCTTGGGGCTCGGATCGTCATTGATTGCCTTGGATTCCTCGCTGGTGACGGCACATTCCAGCCCGTCAAACCAAAAAGGATTGATGCCGGAACGAATCAGCTTTGCTGCCTCGCTGTCAACCGAATCAATCGGTGTTTGAATAAAGATTTTGGTGGCCTCTTCGGCCAGCGGGCTGTCGACATAGACCTTGAAATGCGGAAATTTCGGCAATAGCCGCTCCTCTTTTATCTGTCGCAGGAAGTACAAAATCTCTTGAGTTCTTCCGACGGCAAAGCAGGGGATCACCACGTTCCCGTCCCGCAGAAAAGTGCTCTCCAGTGTCTGTGCAAGCAGCGCTACATTGTCGGGGTGCTCTTCATGCAGGCGGTTGCCGTACGTAGATTCCACCACCAGCATATCCGCCCCCTCCACCGGCAAGGGATCGTTTACAATCGGTCGATTTTTATTGCCGACGTCGCCGCTGAACAGCATTTTTTTCGTTTGACCGTTTTCGGTGACCCAAATTTCGATACAGGCCGAGCCCAACAGATGTCCGACGTCGGTAAAACGCACCTGCACATTTTCCAGCACCTGAATCATTTCGCCGTAACGGCAGGGACGCAGCCGCCGGATAATTGCTTCGGCGTCTGCCATTTCATAAAGCGGCGCGTAGTATTCGCCGCCGGCGCGGCGAGCCTTTCGATTGCGCCAGGTCGCCTCAAATTCCTGAATGTGTGCGCTGTCACGCAGCATAATGTCGCAAAGCGAGCAGGTGGCTTGGGTTGCATAAACGCTTCCTTTAAATCCGCCGCGGGATAAAAGCGGCAGATTACCCGAGTGGTCAATGTGCGCATGTGTCAGCAGTACCAGGTCAATTTCGCCGGGACTGATCGGCAGGGTCTGGTTTTCAAAGATGTCCCGGCCTTGCTCCATGCCGCAATCCACTAAAAATTTATGGCCGCAGGTCTCCAGCAGGGTGCAGCTGCCGGTAACCTCATGAGCCGCGCCCAAAAAGGTAATCTTCATTGTGTTCCTTCCCTTCAAAATTGCGGCCGACATTTTGCCGACCGCACTTTCTTACTATTATAAATATACCACGCAGGTATCGTCTTTACAAGTTGCTCTCTTGATTTTTTATAAAAAACAACTGAGAGTCATTACAGACCTTTACAGCTCAGAGAAATGCGGCGTCTGTCCGGGTCCACCCCGATGATCTTCACCTCAATGACGTCGCCGACCCGAAGCACTTCGGAGGGATGACGAATAAAACGGTCACAGATTTGGGAGATGTGCAAAAGACCGTCTTGATGGACGCCGATGTCCACAAACGCCCCGAAGTCGATGACATTGCGCACGGTACCTTTCAACACCATGCCCTCTTTCAGGTCCTTGATATCTAAAACATCGGTGCGCAGCATCGGCGGAGGCAGCTCATCTCGCGGGTCGCGGCCGGGGCGGGCCAGTTCGTTTAAAATGTCGGTCAGGGTCGGAACACCGACGCCGCACAACGCCGCCAAATGCTCCATTCCTTCTTGCCGGGCTTCTTGAAGCAGGGTGTTTCCGATACCGGCCAGCTTTTGCCGGGACAGACCGAAATGCGACAGCAACTGCTCGGCAGCCGCATAGGATTCCGGATGCACCGCTGTGTTGTCCAGCGGGTTTTTGCTTTCCGGTACCCGCAAAAAGCCGGCGCATTGTTCAAATGCTTTCGGCCCGAGCTTGGGAACCTTTTTCAGCTCTGCACGGGTCTTAAAGGCGCCATGTTCCTCCCGATAAGCCACGATATTTTTACAAACCGTTTCACTCAGACCCGCAACGCGCGAAAGCAGCGCCGGGGATGCCGTGTTGAGATCGGCGCCGACGGTATTCACGCAGTCCTCCACTACGCCGTCCAGTGCTTGAGCAAGCTGCTTAGGCGGCATATCGTGCTGGTATTGGCCGACGCCGATTGCTTTCGGGTCGATTTTCACAAGCTCGGCCAGCGGGTCCTGCAGGCGCCGGGCAATCGATACTGCGCTGCGCAGAGTTAAATCCAGCTGAGGCAGCTCGGCAGCCGCCAGCTTGGAGGCGGAGTAAACCGACGCACCGGCTTCGCTGACCACCATGTACGAAACCTGTTCCTTCATTTGAGAGAGGACCTCGGCAGTAAACATTTCGGTCTCCTTGGAGGCGGTCCCGTTGCCGATGGCAATAATTTCGGCGTGGTGGGTCCGGATCATTTTTTGAAGAAATGCTTTGGATTTTTCAACCTGAGCCTCGGAATGAGTCGGATAAATAACGCCGGTGTCTAACACCCGGCCGGTCGCATCCACAACCGCCACCTTGCAGCCGGTTCGATAGCCGGGGTCCAGACCGATGGCGACCTTTCCCTTGACCGGCGGCTGCATGAGCAGCTGGTGCAGATTTGTTCCGAATAAACGAATGGCCTGTTCGTCGGCCTGTCGGGTCAGCTCGGAGCGTACCTCTCGCTCAATGGACGGAAAAATAAGCCGCCGAAAAGCGTCCTCTCCCGCCTGTGCTACCGCTTGACCGCAAGGGGAGGAGCTGCGGACTGTCAGCCGCGCAATCACGCCAATCATTTTGGGCTCATCCACCGAAATCGACACCTTGAGGAACCCCTCTTTTTCGCCGCGGTCCAGCGCCAAGACGCGATGTCCGGCGATCTTGGAGACCGCCTCGGAAAAATCGTAATACAGCCGATAAACGCTGTCTGTGTCCTCCTGTGCTGCACAGGAGGACAGAATGCCGCCCGTCAGAGTGAGGTTTCGGATACGTTTGCGAATCTCGGCGTCATCCGAAAATTGCTCGGCTAAAATGTCTAAAGCGCCGTTTAACGCTGCCTCTGCGTCCTCGACGCCTTTTTCCGGGTCAACAAAAGCTTGAGCCGCCTCCAGCGGCAGCAGTCCGGCGTCCTGTTGTGCAAAAATTTGCTCCGCCAGTGGCGCCAAGCCTTTTTCGCGCGCTACCGACGCCCGCGTTTTGCGCTTGGGGCGGAACGGGCGATACAGATCCTCGATCTCGGACAGCGTTTTCGCGGCGTCTAGGGCTTGTGCAAGCTCCTCGGTCAGCTTATCCTGCCCCGCAATCAGGGTGCGAACCTCTTCGCGGCGTTCATCCAGTCCTCGCAGATAGGCAAGGCGTTCCGATAACTCTCGCAGCTGCTGGTCGTCCATCGAGCCGTGCATTTCTTTTCGGTACCGGGCGATAAACGGGATGGTATTGCCGGCATCCAGCAGGTCAATGACGTTTTGCACCTGCTGCGGCGCGGCTTGAAACTGTTCTGCTAATCTCTGCGCATAATCCATGGGGATTTCCTTTCGGGTGATAATTTTTAATAAGCTTTTTTGATATTATACATCTTTAAGCTTGTAATTTCAAACCATATTAGAGCATAGCCGCAAATTTTATGAAATCTTATACTGCTTAGGGCTTACGCCGACCCGCTTTTTAAAAACGCGTGAAAAGTATGCCGGGCTTGAAAACCCCACCTTGTTAGATATTTCCGTAATCCGAAGGGCGTCACCGTAAATTTCTATCATTCGACAGGCTTTCTCTATTCTGAGACGATTGAGAAATTCTGTAGGGGTCTCGCCGCAGATCTCCTTGAATTTTGCTCGTATATAATCCTCGGCATAGCCGGAAAGATTCAAGGCTCTTGCTATATTAAAGTCCGGATCGCAGGCGTTTTTGGAAATGGTGTTTACCATTTTTTTAACCGCGGCGGCAATCTGCGAGTCGGTATGATATGCCTGCATAAGCGCGAGCGCGTAGCAATCGGCAAGGATATTCAGATATTCCGGACTGTTAAAACGATTTTTATAGATCAGCTCGCTTAGAATGCCGGCGTCGTCGGCTGACGTCACCATAATCGTCCTGTTCTCAATTATCATAGAATCAAAAAAACCGCCGATTGAAATATTTTTAAACCCGTTTTCAGATACTGAGCCGTGTAGAATATTCGGCGGCACAATAATTGCCGTTCCGGGCGAGAAGGAATAATCGCCGTGCTCGGTTTTAAGAAAGCCCGTGCCCTCGGTGTAATACATTATTTCGCAGAAGCTGTGCCGATGCAGCGGATAGCTTGTAATGCCCGGACTTGTAATGCTTATACTTTCAACCATTTCAATCACCGGTTATAATATAGCATAAAACTATCTTTTGTGCAAATACTTCTATGCTTTGTTATAGAAAAACTCTTTTATAAAGGATATAATTTTTGTAGTAAAGGGAGGTTTTTCTATGAAAAGGTTTGTCGGGTTTGAAAAAGGCATGGGCATAGGCGGCTGGCTTACGAATTATAAGCGCTTCAACTGTCTGCCCGCGGACAGGAGACGGGTGCTTACAATCGGTGATTTTGAGCATTTCAGGGGATATATAACCGAAAAGGACGTTCGTTATATAAGTGAGCTTGGAATGGATCATATCCGTCTTGGCTTTGACCAAATTGTTTTAGAGGAAAAGCCGGGAATATACCGAGAGGAAATTCTTAATATCATAGAGCGGTTTATCGGATGGTGTGAAAAATACGGGCTTAGTACGGTTTTGAATTTGCACAAGGCAATCGGCAATTATTGCGATATTGAAGAGAAAATACAATTATTGGATGACGACGGATTACAAGAAAGATTTATTATGCTTTGGGAAAAGCTTGAGGACAGATTCTCGGGCAAGCCCGGCATTGCGTTTGAGCTGCTTAACGAGGTGCGGGATGTCGAGCCGGGAAAATGGAATGCTCTTGCGGAAAAAACCATAAAAGCGATACGCCGAAAAAATCCCGCGAGAAAAATCATCATCGGCAGTACCTCCTGGAATTCGGCAAAAACGCTGAAAAAGCTTAAAGTATTTGAGGACGAAAATGTTATTTACACATTTCATTCATACGACCCGTTCTCTTTTACCCATCAGCGCGGAGTGCTTCAGGCGAACACCCTTTATTACAACCGCGAAATGCCGTATCCCGGCGATATAGCCTATTATCGCGATTTTGAAAGGGTTGTAAACGGAAAGGAAAATACGTTTTTAAAATATTCTGTTATGGATCATCATTATATTGCCGACGCTCTTGCGCCTGCGGCGGAGTTTGCCAAACGACATCCCGATAAAATTCTGTGGTGCGGCGAATTCGGTACAATAAGACATTGCCGCTTAGAGTGGCGTGAAAACTGGATGCGGGATGTCATAAAATTCCTAAAAGAAAATGAAATCCCTTATTGCGTGTGGAATTATCTGAGCACCCCGAACGACGGAAACCGGTTCAGTCTTGTTGACGACGACACAAGAAAAATTTTAAGCAAAAACCTTGCCGAGATCATAAGAGGCGGTGTATAATGAGCGGGGGAGCGGTGTTTTTGCTTGCGGCTTCGGTTGCCGGCTCAACGGCAAGGGCGGTTTTTTCAAAAAAGCTTTTTCTGTCCTCGGGCACGAAATGCGATTTTTACAAAACGCAGGCAGCTTTGTTTTTCTTTGCGGCGGCGGCAGTTTTTTTGCTGAACATCCAAGGAATGCGTCCTCCTTCGGGCAAGACGCTGGCTTTCGGTATTATGTACGGGATCTTCACCGTGCTGGCACAATGGCTGTATACCGTAGCGCTCGGTAAAATGCCGGTATCGGTGTGCACAATGGTGTATTCCTTCGGCTTTATAATCCCCACCGTTTTCGGGACGGTTTTGTGGAACGAAAGCGTCGGGTTTTTTAGGATAATTAGTTTTTTGCTTTGCGTTGTCACCATAATTCTTTCGTCGCTTGGGAATGGCGGAGAGCGCAAAAAGGCAGAAATCGGCGCCGTTTTGCCGCTGATCCTTTCAATGGTGTCGTCGGGCGGACTCGGGATTGTTCAAAAGCTTCAGCAAAAATCCGATTATCCGTCGGAAACAGGGCCGTTTCTATTCTCGGCGTTTTTGCTTGCGGGGATCATTTCGGCGGTCGCGGCAATTGCCGTGAAGCAGAAAAAACGCAATATCGATAGGCATGGAAAAGAAAGATGTATTTTCGTTATCATCGTCGGTGCGGCTATGGCGGCAGCGAATACCGCAAACACCTTGCTTGTCGGCAGATTGCCGAGCGTAATTGCATTTCCTGTAACGAATGTCGGCGTAATATTGGCGTCGCTGCTTATTTCTGTGATTTTTCTGAAGGAAAGAATAACAAAAAGACAGATTGCCGCAGTGGTTACCGGCGTAACGGCGGTTGTTATGTTTAATTTTTGAAAAAAAGGGGGGATTATCATGCTGCAATATCATATTTATCCGGGCGGACTTCGTCGAATAGTGACCTTCAGTTTTGACGACGGCTCGGAAAATGACGCGAGGCTTATTGATTTATTTGATAAGTATAACCTTAAAGCCACCTTTCATCTTAACGGAAACAAATACCTCGGAAAAAGCCCCGAAGAGCTGGCGGCGGTGCGCGAGGAATACAAGAATCACGAAATAGCCTGCCATACTTTTTCTCACGGCTGGCCGACAAGAATGCCGGCGGCATCGCTTGTCGGAGAAATAATGAAAGACAGAAAGATCCTTGAAGAAATAGCAGGTTATCCGGTAACGGGGATGTCGTATCCGAGCGGCTCGTATAATAGCGAGGTGGCGGCGGTTATGCGTGCCTGCGGAATAGATTATTCGAGAACCGTTGCGGCTACCGGCGATTTTGATTTGCCCGAAAATTTTCTGGTTTGGCATCCTACCTGTCATTTCAAAAACGCAATGCCGGCCGTTGAGAGGTTTATGAATTCACTGGACAGCCAATGGACTAAGCCGCTGCTTTATATATGGGGGCACAGCCACGAGCTGCTCTGCGAGGAGGATTGGCGGCAGTTTGAACAGGTCTTAAAGGCGGTGTCCGGCGACAAGCGGATCTGGTATGCGACCAATATGGATATTTTTAATTACGCGGCTGCACAGAAAACGCTTAAAATATCCGCGGATGAAACGATTATTTATAATCCGTCAGGCTCGGAGGTATGGGTTGAAAAGGATAAGCTGAGAAAGATTAAAATTCCCGCCGGGGAGACTGTCCGTAATATTGCACGCTAATCATGGCTGAAAAACGAAAAGAAGCCCCGAAAAGCTTTCGGTTTTACCGGGCTTTTCGGGGCTTCTTGGCACCTCCTGCGAGAATCGAACTCACAACTAACCCTTAGGAAAAGCCCCGGAGGGGTGTTTTTTATTTCCTCGCAATCCTCAAAAATCCTTGATTTTACTGGCTTTTCCAAAATTATTCAGTTTTCAAAGTACAAATGAAAGGCTTCCGTTTTCGTGGTTCGGAATTAACCCCTTCACTTGTTTGAAATGAGAGAGCGTTTTTTGGGGGTGTTTTTTCAAAATTTCTTAAAAATTTTTTGAACGCAAAATAAGCCGCCTATTTTCCTCATCTTGAGGTCAATAGACGGCGGGTAGAAATTTTCATATTTATGATGTATAATATGTGATATTGAAGATTGATAAACTGGAATTTGAAAACCACGATTTTATAAGTGGTTACTGCCCTGCATAGGGCGTTAATAAAATCCTCCGAAACGCTTGAAAACAAAGGGGTTATCGCAATGTGTCCACCTTATCCCTTTATACGATTTCACACCGTTTCACCTTTGCTCCAACACCTTATAAGGGCAAAAGCAAGGGCAAGAAAAACCGACAACACAATATAACAAGGTGTGGCAATCGGGAAACTGTGACATATGTGCGAATATATTATACTGGAGGATTTCAAGATGGACAAGTACATTTATGACAAGCGCAACGGGCTTTGGTATGAATTGCAAGGCGATTATTACATCCCTTGCTTGGAGTTACCCGCCGAAAAAGAAGAACGGCATATCGGTGTCTGGGGACAACGGCACCGCCGATACCTCAAAGACCACCACAAGGTGCTGTATACCTCCTTGCTCACCAGCGGCAAGCTGAACAGTTACCTTGCTGACATTGACCGACAAGCAGAGGAAATGTTCTCTCGGCTGGTAAAGCAGCTTTCCGAAAAAGAGGGCGTGACGGAAACGCTCAAAGCGGAAAACCAAATGCTGTGGGTACAGAAGATGAACAATCTGCGAAA
>CAKSSH010000011.1 GCA_934488695.1 uncultured Oscillospiraceae bacterium | reverse complement strand
TTTGTCCCCCTTAAAAACGTGCTCCGAGACATCCGTTTTTTTTCCGTTTAATTTCACAAGTCCTTTTCTGATTGCCAAGATATGCTCATTTACAGCAGTGATGTTAATCGCCCCGGTTTAAATTTTGCCGGTGATTATGATTATTATGATGAGAATAGAATCCAAATTCTCGGCAATGCGGAATGCGGATATCTTGAAAAGCTTTCCGAAGCCGAACGTCAGGATGTTTTTGAAAAGTTTATGAGTCACAAGCCGCCCCTTGTTGTGGTTGCGCGAAACATTTCAATCATTCCGGAAATGTTGGAGGCGGCGAGAAAGCACCAAGTGTTTGTTATGCGCACATCGGAATCCACCTCGCATTTTTTAGCAGGCATTATTTCATTTTTAAACGTGGAGCTGGCACCACGTATTACAAGACATGGCGTTTTGGTAGAAGCTTATGGTGAGGGTATTTTAATTTTAGGCGAAAGCGGTGTCGGTAAAAGTGAAACGGCAATTGAGCTTGTAAAGCGTGGTCATCGCCTAATTGCCGATGACGCCGTGGAAATTCGCCGCGTCTCCAGTAAAACGTTGGTTGGATCTTCACCGGAAAATATTCGACATTTTGTGGAACTGCGCGGTATCGGTATCATCAATGTTCGACAAATATTTGGTATCGGCGCAGTTAAAGTCACTGAAAAAATTGACATGGTCATTAATTTGGAGCCGTGGGATAATCAAAAAATCTACGACCGTATCGGCATTGAAAATGAAACCGTCGACATTTTAGGCGTTTCAGTTGGGAGTGTGACCATACCGGTAAAACCCGGGCGAAATCTTGCGATTATTATTGAGGTTGCTGCTATGAGTAACCGCCAGAAAAAAATGGGCTATAACGCTGCCGAAGAGCTTTTGAAGCAGCTTGGCATGGTAGCGGATGAGAGCGTCGGAGACATTGCACCGCGCGCCTGAGCCCGCAACAAGGAGCGTGTTTTTTTGGATCAGTCGCTGAAAAATGCCCTAAAAGATGCAAATATTCATTTTTTGTGTCATGAGCCGATGTCTTTACACACCACGTTTCGCATCGGAGGCCCGGCGGACATCTTGATTTTTCCCAAAAATGAGGCTCAGATTTTGGAGTCGCTGACGCTTTTGCGACAGAAAAAAATCCCATGCATGATAATCGGACGCGGTTCTAATTTGCTGGTAAATGATGACGGATGCCGCGGAGCCGTCCTTTGTCTTTCTGCTGATTTTTCGTCAATCACAAGGCAACATAATTGCCTTATATGTCAATCCGGCGCTTCTCTTGCCGGCGTGGCCAGAACTGCGCGAGATCTTGCGCTATCCGGCTTAGAGTTTGCTTGCGGGATTCCCGGAAGTATCGGTGGAGCCGTCGCCATGAATGCCGGTGCTTACGGCGGTCAAATGAGCGATGTGGTGTCTTGCTGCCGTTTTGTGGACGAAACAGGAGCAGTGAAAACACTGAGCGGGGCAGAGCTTGACTTTTCTTACCGTCACAGCCTTTTTTCGGACCGGTCGTATTGTATTACCGAGGTTACTGTAAAGCTAAACGCCGGAAACCGCGATGATATTTCAAATCAAATGGAAACACTGCTTTTAAAACGCCGTGAAAAGCAGCCCTTGGAGTATCCAAGCGCCGGCAGCACCTTTAAACGTCCACAAGGCAGCTATGCTTCTCTTTTGATTGATCAGTGCGGTCTCAAAGGACTGCGTGTCGGAGATGCGCAAGTCAGCGAAAAGCATGCAGGGTTTATTGTCAATCGCGGTACAGCCACCTGTTGTGAGGTTTTAGAGCTGATGCGAAAGGTGAAAGATACTGTTTTTGAAAAAACCGGTTTTGTTTTAGAACCGGAAGTGAAAATAATCTAACTGGAGACTAAATTTATGGAAATTGTCATCGTAACAGGACTGTCCGGTTCCGGAAAATCTCGCGCTATGGACGCGCTGGAGGATATCGGTTTTTTTTGTATTGATAACATGCCTCCTCAACTAATTCCTAAGATTGCCGAAATCTGCGGCGAAGGCAAAAATTCGCGTCTTTCCAAGGTGGCTATTGCTGTTGATGTTCGCGGCGGAGAACTATTTTTCTCATTGGAGGACAGCCTGCGGGAGCTTCAGCAAAATAATGTTGAATATAAGATCCTTTTCCTGGATTGCGAGGACGCGGTTTTGGTGCGCCGCTATAAAGAAACCCGTCGAAAGCATCCACTTGATAATGACACCGTTTCCGGCACGGAAACAGCCGTACGCAGTGAACGCGAAATGCTTCGCAAGGTTCGTGCCTCTGCGGATTATATCATTGACACGTCGCTGCTTTCCTCAGCACAACTGAAAGAGCGTATTACCAAGCTTTTTTTAGGTGATGTACGCAAATCTATGATCGTCCATTGTATGTCTTTTGGATTTAAATACGGATTGCCGACCGAGGCAGATTTGGTGTTTGATGTGCGTTGCCTGCCGAATCCGTTTTACATTGACGAGCTAAAACATCAAACCGGTCTGGATCAGCCGGTTTGGGATTATGTCATGAAATGGCCGCAAGCTCAAGGATTTGAAAAAAAACTGTTGGACATGATCGATTATCTGTTGCCGCTTTATATTGACGAAGGGAAAAGCCAATTGGTAATTGCAGTCGGCTGCACCGGCGGCAAGCACCGTTCTGTGGTCTTCTCCGAATTGGTTTATCGCCATATCACCGAAAACGGCATTCATGCCAGCATTAACCACCGCGACATTAAAAAATACTAAAGGAATAATTGTTGTGAGTTTTTCAAATGAGGTTAAAGCCGAAATATGCGAAGCTGTCAAGCTGCCGATAGGGTGTAAAGTTTCGACACTTTACGGTATTTTATGTACTGCGCGCCGCTTTGACGAATCCTGTATTTTGCTGCACACCGAATCTCCGGAGGTCGCTCAATTTGCCGTACGTCTATTCGGGCAGTTGTACCACATTCGATTGCAATCGGTTCAATTGTTTAATTCCGGCAGTGCGCAAAAAGACCTGTATCAGCTGGAGCTAACGGAAAAACATTTGTGCAAGGCCGTCTGTGATAGCTTTGATTGCGGTAAATATGCCGAAACCATCAGCCTTTTGTCCTTGGATGAAATGATTACGTGGAGCTATATTAAGGGGATTTTTCTTGGATGCGGCAGCATTTCGGATCCCGGTGCAGACTATCACATGGAATTTTCTTTTCATCGGAAAAATGACGCGATTTTTGCAGAAAATATGCTTACATCGCTTTCCTTTTCGCCGCGCTGTATTCAGCGGCGCGGTCACTTTGTCGTTTATTTAAAAGACAGCGGCGCTATTGAAGATATTTTGACCGGAGTCGGTGCGGTACGGCAAAGTCTTCAACTTATGGACACCAAGGTTTTGCGCGATTTGCGCAATCGTTTAAATCGTCAAAATAATTGTGAAACCGCCAATATTAAACGAACGGTTGACGTTGCTGCCGAGCAAGTGCGCGCAATTGAAAAAATATACAAAAAACGCGGCCGTGAGTTTTTGCCGGATGACTTACAGCTGGTGGCCGACGCTCGACTTGAAAATCCGGCGGTTTCTCTCAGCGTCTTACAGCAATTGTTGTCAGACCGTTTCAGCAAGTCCGGCATTGACCGTCGGCTGAAAAAACTCGTTTGTATTGCCGAAGAGCTATATCCAAAAAAATAAAAGGGAGAAAAACCATGTCGGATTTTGTTCACCTGCATCTGCATACCGAATACAGCCTGCTGGACGGCGCTTGCAGAATCCGGCAGCTTGTTTCCCATGCCAAAGCGCTGGGGCAGACAGCGGTTGCTATTACAGATCACGGCGTCATGAACGGCGTCGTCGATTTTTACAAGGAATGTCATGCACAGGATGTTCGCCCAATTATCGGTTGTGAGGTTTATGTCGCGCCTCGCACGCGCTTTGACCGCGTTGCCGGGCTTGATTTGCCAGCTTATCACTTGGTGCTGCTTTGTCAAAACAACACCGGATATCGGAATTTAATTAAGCTGGTTTCCAGAGCTTATACCGAGGGGTTTTACAGCAAGCCACGGGTCGATTTAGAGCTGTTAGAACAATATTCCGAGGGCTTGATTGCGCTTTCCGCTTGCCTTGCCGGCGAAATCCCACGCAAGCTCTTACAGGATAATTACTCCGGCGCCTGTCAAGCGGCTCAAACCTATGCGCGCATTTTCGGAAAGGATAACTTTTTCATTGAAATTCAAGATCACGGCATTCCGGAGCAAAAGAAAATCCTGCCGGAATTATACCGTCTTTCTCAGGAGACCGGTCTGGGCTTAGTAGCAACCAACGATGTGCATTATCTTGAAAAAGAAGACGCCCGAATGCAACATGTTTTGCTCTGTATTCAAACCGGGCATACTGTATATGAGGAAGGCGGACTTGAGTTTTCAACCGAAGAGTTTTATATGAAATCCGCCGAGGAAATGCAGGCGCTTTTTGCAGCATATCCGGATGCAATTGAAAACACCGCTCGTATTGCCGAGCGATGTAATGTCAGTTTTGAATTTGGCAAAACAAAGCTTCCGTCATTTTCAGCCCCGACAGGGGAGAGCAACCGAGACTATTTTTATCGTCTTTGTTATGAGGGTCTCTACCGTCATTACGGCAAAGATGTGCAGCCTGAAATCGAAGCTCGCCTTCAATATGAACTTTCGGTCATTGAACGAATGGGATACATCACCTATTATCTCATTGTACATGACTTTATTCGTTATGCCCGTGAAAAGAAAATCCCCGTCGGTCCGGGGCGAGGCTCCGGCGCCGGCAGTCTGGCGGCGTACTGTATCGGCATTACCGGTATTGATCCCATTCGTTATCAGCTGCTTTTTGAACGCTTTTTAAATCCGGAACGAATCAGCATGCCGGACTTTGACGTTGATTTTTGTTATGAGCGTCGGCAAGAAGTAATTGATTATGTCATTCGCAAGTACGGTGCTGACCATGTGGCTCAAATCATTACTTTCGGGACACTTGCTGCAAAACAAGCCATTCGAGACGTTGGCCGAGCGCTTGGCATGAGTTATCAATCGGTTGATGAGATTGCCAAATTAGTGCCGAATGACCTAAAAATTACATTGGACAAAGCCCTTGAAACCTCCCCGAAGCTTGCGGAAATGTACCGGGAAAGCGATCAGGTAAAAGAACTGATCGACATGGCTAAAAAAGTTTCCGGAATGCCGCGTCACAGCTCCATGCACGCTGCCGGTGTTGTTATTACCGACCGGCCGGTTTCGGATTATGTTCCATTGCAAAAAAACGACGATTCGGTTGTTACTCAGTTTACCATGACCACACTGGAAGAGCTGGGTCTTTTAAAAATGGATTTTTTAGGACTGCGCACGCTAACCGTTATTCATGACGCCGTTGCATTAATTCAAAAAAACGATCCTGATTTTAACGAAGAAGATTTACCCTTAGATGATAGTGCCACCTTTGAAATGCTGTCCCGCGGCAGCACTAAAGGGGTATTTCAGTTTGAATCTGTCGGCATGACCGATGAGGTTATGGCATTGCGCCCGGATAAAATTGAAGACCTCATCGCTGTAATTTCACTCTATCGACCCGGTCCGATGGAATCTATTCCGCTTTATAATAAAAATCGCCATCACCCTGAAAATATCACTTATAAGCATCCGCTTTTAAAGCCGATTCTGGAAGTAACCTATGGATGTATCGTATATCAAGAGCAGGTTATGCAAATCTTCCGGGAGCTTGCCGGATATTCGTTAGGTCGAGCGGATTTAGTTCGACGTGCTATGTCTAAAAAAAAGTATGACGTTATGGAAAAAGAACGTCGGAATTTTGTTTATGGCTCGGACGAATGCGCCGGCGCCGTAAAACGAGGCGTCGATGAAAAGACAGCCAATGAAATTTTTGACCAAATGCTGAGCTTTGCGTCTTACGCATTTAACAAATCACACGCCGCAGCTTATGCAGTCATCGCTTATCGAACTGCTTATTTAAAATGTCATTACCCGGTAGAATTTATGGCTGCGCTGATGACCAGCGTTTTGGATAATACCGATAAGCTGATGGGTTATATCGCCGCATGCTCCGAAATGGGCATTCAGGTGCTTCCGCCGGATATTTTACACAGTAATTTATCATTTTCCGTGTCCGACGGTCGGATTCGATTTGGGCTTTTAGCAATTAAAAACTTAGGCAAAGGAATGATTGGCTCTATTCTGGAAAGCCGTAAAAATCAAGGACCGTTTCGTGATTTTTACGATTTTTGTAAACGGTTGTATGGCCGAGAGTTGAACAAAAAAGCCTTGGAAAGCCTGATTAAGGCAGGAGCATTGGATTCGCTGGGTTATAATCGCCGTCAAATGCTGGAAGGGTCCCCTAAGGTGATGGATGCGGTCGAGGCGGAAAGCCGGCGCACCCAATTCGGACAAACCAATCTTTTTTCGGCCGAAGAGGAAAATGGTTACGCTGCCACAGTTACGCTGCCGCCCGCAGAGGAATATCCTAATGATACTTTGCTGCGATTTGAAAAGGAGACCGTCGGCATGTTTTTGTCCGGGCACCCGGTCATGCCGTATCAAAAAATCATTCGCAGCCGGCATTACGTTACCAGCGGAAAACTGCGGGAATCTTCCGAAAACTTTTCAGATGGTCAAAAAATTCATATTCTCGGTGTAATTACCCAAATAAAAATCAAAACAACCAAATCAAACCATGCAATGGCACGCCTGACATTAGAGGATTTGGAGGGGTCGGTAGAAATTTTGCTGTTCCCAAAAACATTATCGCGCTACGAAAATATGCTGCATACCTATGAACAGGATCATCAAGGCAGCATTGTAGTCATCGATGGGAGCCTTGATTTAAAAGAAGAGGGGATTCCCCGGATTTTGTGCGACAATATCTCACTACCGGAAAATCCCGCACAGCTGCCCAAGGAAGCGCGCTTGTTTTTAAAGGTAGCCTCCGAAAACTCAGAAGCTTATCGGCAGGTTATTGCATGTCTTTTGGCTGCAGAACGAGGCACGTGCTGCGTTATGGTCCGTTTCTCATCCACCGGCATATTAGCTCGTCTCGGCGAGCAATATGCTGTAACACCAAATCAACAGCTGCTTGTGAAGCTTCAGAAAATCCTTGGAAACGACTTTGTGGTGCTCCAATAAGACATCTATATCAAAATATGGTTTAATTGTCCATAAAAATGCCATGTTAAAATATTGACGTTGTCGAAATAAAGCGATAAACTATGTACAGATAAGCTTTATTAGTACTTTGGAGGTCGATTCATATGAAATCCATCGGTGTTTTAACAAGTGGCGGAGATGCACCGGGCATGAACGCGGCCGTTCGCGCTGTTGTTCGTTCAGCGATTGCAAACGGTTTTAAAGTCTACGGTATCCTGGACGGCTATAACGGTCTCATCAACAATGAAGTGAAGGAGATGGACCGAAACAGCGTTTCCAATATTATCAATCGCGGCGGAACGGTTATTTATACCGCAAGATGTCCTGAATTTAAAGATCAGGCCGGTGTTCGTAAGGGAAAGGAAACTTGCGAAAAGCTTGGTATTGAAGGGCTTGTCGTAATCGGAGGGGACGGCTCCTTCCGCGGCGCCGCCGATCTTTCTTCTATGGGGATTCCATGTGTCGGCATTCCCGGCACCATTGATAATGATATAACCTGTACGGATTATACCATTGGCTATGATACTGCGATGAATACCGTTGTTGAAATGGTCGATAAGCTGCGGGATACCTGCGATTCTCATAATCGGTGCAGTGTAGTTGAGGTTATGGGGAGACGGTGTGGTGATCTCGCGCTGAATGCCGGTATTGCCTGTGGTGCAACAGCCATCATTGTTCCGGAAATTCCGTTTGACTTTAATAAAGACATTTTAAACAAAATTGAAGAAGCCCAAAATGCCGGAAAACATCATTATATTATCATTGTTGCAGAAGGTGTCGGCGGTTCTCAAGAAATCGCCAAAAAGATCGAAGAAGTTACCGGAATTGAATCTCGCGCTGCTATTCTTGCACACGTCCAGCGCGGCGGATCTCCGACTGCAAAGGATCGCATTGTCGCCACGCGGATGGGAGATTATGCCGTTAACCTCTTAAAGCATAGGATTGGTAATCGCGTGATCGCTCTGAAAGGAAACGACATTGTCGATTTTGACATTCATGAAGCGCTGAAAATGAAAAAGAGCATTGACAAAGAATTATTTGATATTGCAGATAAAGTTCGATAAGTAAAAAGCAGCCCGTCCATTTGGACGGGCTGCTTTTATTTCATAGGTGCATATTGATGCATCAAGGCATAAGCAGTCTGAATTCCATCCACAGCAGCGCTCATGATACCGCCGGCATATCCGGCTCCTTCGCCGCATGGAAAAAGTCCGGACAGGCCAATTGCCTGACCGTTATCGTCGCGTAGAATCCGAACAGGAGAGGAGGTTCTGGTCTCAACGCCGGTAAGAATTGCGTCAGGCGCATCAAAACCACGAATTTTTTTTCCAAACCCCATAAGACCTGTTTCAAGCATTTGCGAAATTGTCTCCGGAAACAAATCTCGAAAATTACAAGCGCGAACGCCCAAGGAATAGCTTGGAAAAACCCTCCCAAGCTGTAAACCGGCATGGTTTTGAAAAAATGCACCGACCGATTGTGCCGGGGCTTTATAATTACTTCCACCGCTGAGAAACGCGGCATGTTCCAAGCGACGCTGAAAAGCAATGGCTGCACGCGGGTCAGCACCGAAATCCGATTCACTGACCGAAACAACCAAAGCGCTGTTGGCGTTTGGAAGATCTCTTGCAAAGGCACTCATTCCGTTGGTCACAATGCCATCCTGCTCTGATGCAGACGGAACGACACAGCCGCCGGGACACATGCAAAAGGTATAAACCGCTCGGTCATTTTTTCGCAAGGAAAGCTGATATTCGCCGGGCGGCAACAAAGGATGCTGTGCGTATTTTCCATACAATCCCGTATCAATTGCTTGTTGCAAATGCTCAATACGTACCCCGACTGAAAAGGGTTTTGTTTGCATTACAACATTTTTCTTCATCAACATTTCAAATGTATCTCGGGCACTGTGCCCAATCGCCAAAATAAGCACAGAGCAGGGGATAGTTTCCGTTCCTACGCGAACAGCGTGTACCATTTTGTTTTTTATAATAACCTCATCTAATCGCGTTCTCGGAATAACACGGCCGCCGTATTGAATTATTTCCGCCTTCATTGCGCTCACGACCTGTCGCAAATAATCAGTCCCGATATGCGGCTTAGATTTGTAAAGAATTTCCCGTGGCGCGCCAAGACATGCCATTGTTTTTAAAACAAACTCACAACGAGGATCGTGAATTCGTGTGGTCAATTTCCCGTCTGAAAAGGTTCCTGCGCCCCCTTCGCCGAATTGAACATTGCTTTCGCAGTCCAGCTTTCCGGATTGCCAAAACCGCTCAACCGTTTGAACACGTGTCTCAATCGGGTCCCCTCGATCAATAACCAGCGGACGGTATCCATTTTGTGCCAATATCAGCCCCGCAAACATACCGGCAGGACCAAATCCAACGATAATCGGCGAATGAGAAAGTGGCTTGTTGCCGTAATCAATCGGTGGCAGAGCAGGGGACGGTGCTCGAAAGATAATATTCGGGTTTTGACTGTGTAATACAAATTTTTCTTCATCCAGTGTGCAGCAAAAGCCAACAGAAGCAACGATTTGCGGCCTTTTTTGATGCCGAGCATCCAGCGATGTTTTCATAATAAAGCTATCTGCAATATCCTGCACAGCAAGCCCGGCGATCTTTCGCGCTTTTTCGATGATTTCAGAAGGACTTTGCGCAAAATCACCAATGACATTTGAAATAATAATCATGTAATGTATCCTTTCAGTGTAAGAGACCCGCCGTTTTTAAAGGAAAGCCCGTAAAAACGTGAATATAAAAAAACTCAGACATAACAGAGTTTTCTATTATGTCTGAGTTAAAAAACAATGACAAAAGCCCGGAGATCAGCTTATACGGATTACCACCTCATAAGTTCCATAAGCCCAGAAAACGCCGGATTTTCCCGGAACGCTGATAGTAGCCGGAACAGTCATAGTGCCGTTAGACAGCGTTGTTTTAGACAAGTCAACCTCGACGACAACATCATTTGCGGTAATGCTGTTAATAACACCTTTTTCACCGACCAAAACAACGTTGTTTAGTTGTCGGGTAATAACACGGACTTTTTTATCATCCGGTGTTCCGATAACATTGAAATTGCTGACTGCCAAACTTTTTTCAGTCATGTTTGCAGAAGGAACAGAAATTTCCACCGTATCAATATTGTCAACATTGACAAACCCGGAGGGAAGATTGACCGGCAGTGAAATCTTATCTCCCGGTTTCATTGTTTTAAGGTCCGCATAACGGATGTCCAGCTGAGACATGCCGTCAATCGTCTCCTCTTGACCCGCCACCTTGATCTTCGAGACAGACAGGGAATAGGAGAAGTCCTTTTCTGCGAAAGTAGAGGGCTGATTGACAAAATGCGCAACGACCGGCAAGTCTCGGATTTTTAAAACGGGAACCGAAACGTCCACGCTTTCCTTGTCCAGCGTAATATTAGGATCCGTAACCATATTGCCGTTTTCATCATACAATGTCAGCGTTGAGGAAAGCGAAACCGTATTACTTAAAACCGTTTTTTTGCTATGCACATCGGCAACGCAACTCGAAATCGTGTTGATAACACTTTCCGGCCCGGTGATGGTCACATCCGGGCTGGCCGGATACCCTTTGTCTAACATATATCCTTCCTCAGCGGACAAATCCGAAATATCTGCGCTAATCGAAAGCGTTTTAGAGGCAAGCCGGTCAAAGGTCACCTGAATTGCATGGGGTGAATAGTCCAAAATTTCCAACGTGCCGGCATAATCCTTCAAGCTCACGTCAATGCTGACCGTATATTTCCCGGCGGCACTAACTCGTGCGGTATTGAGAGAAACCGAAAAATTATCTTTTGAAATTGCATTCAATGCGCTGCGGGTACCGGACAGACGAACATTGACCGAGCTTTCGCTCTGGTCAAAAGCGCTGAGTCCCAATGCTTCCAACGCAGTCCCGGTAACAGAAAAGTCAATTGGAATGTTACGAAAATACCGTTCACTTTTCGTGGCAATGGTTAGCGTAACCGCTGCCCAAATGATAACGGCGGCAACAATTGAAAAAATCTTGGTAAAGGTTTTATTGTCAAAAAGGCGGGAGATGCTAAAATGTTTCATTTGTGACGCCGCCTTTCCAACACAGATTTAAATTTCCGATTTTTTTTAGGAAGCGTTTTGCCGTTTTCATCCACCTCGTACAACGGAAGATGATGGCTAAGATAGTCTTTCAGCGTTTCCTTGGTAAAGTTGCGCATAAGATTGCCCTCGGTAGCAACCGAAATAATCCCGGTTTCCTCCGACACCACAATCACAATCGCGTCCGACACTTCGCTGACGCCAAGAGCCGCACGGTGTCGAGACCCGAGACTGATGTTTTCAACCTTGTCCGACGGCTGAAAAAAGCAGGATGCAGCATAAAGCCGACCGTCACGAATAATAAGACCGCCATCGTGCAGGGGAGAGTTAGGGAAGAAAATATTAGTAATAAGCGAAACCGACGGAATAGAGTCAATCACAACGGCGCGTTCTACGGATTCTCCGAGACGAGTAGCACGTTCAATGACGATCAAGGCACCGATTTTGTCACAGGACAAACGATAACACGCCTCACAAATCGGATCGATACAGTAACGCCACTTTGACTCAACATCCTCGGTTGCTTGACGATTCAAGATATCAAGAATCGGAATTTTACTGCGCCCGACTTTTTCCAACGCACGACGAATCTCCGGTTGGAAAATAATTGCGATGGCAATCAAGCCGTATTGGAAAACATATTGCAGAATATACGAAATTGTCGTCAAATGACATACCGAAGCAATCAGGAAAAAGATAAAAAACAACAGAATTCCTTTAACCAGCTGCGCAGCACGAGTTTCCCGGACCAATTGAATTGCGCTGTACAGAAAAAAAGCTACCAATGCAATATCAATGATATCCAGGTACCAGCGGTCAACATTAAAAAGATCTGCAAACAAGCTGGAAAAAAAATCCCCGATAGACACTAAAAATTCCTGCATAATTCAATAATTCCTTTTCATAGGATTGCTCTAATATTTATTTTAACATATTTTTTCAAAAATTCAATGTGTTTTTGTGGATTTATTGTAATTTTTTATGGGTTTTATTTTATCTTTTCTAACGCGGCACAAAGTGCATCAACCTCATGTGCACAATTAAAAAACGAAAAACTTACACGAACCGTTCCGATGTCCCGAGTCCCTAAAAATGCATGCGCATATGGTGCACAGTGTAAGCCGCTGCGTACCGCAAAGCCTTTCTTATCTAAATAGTCCGATACATCTGTAGAGGCTTTTCCCTTTACATTAAAAGAAACAGTGGCAACAGACGTTTCTTCGCTGGGGCGCGTGGTGTAAAGTAAAATATTTGACATTTGAATTAACCGGTCATAAAAGCGTTGCGCCAAATACATTTCATGATGACGAATTCGTGTAAGGCCAATTCGCTGTATAAAAGAAATCCCTGCGCAAATTCCGGCAGCGCCGGGCACGTTCACAGTTCCGCTTTCCAGCATATCAGGTAAAAAGTCGGGCTGTTGTAGGCTGCCGGAGGTGCTTCCGGTCCCGCCATATAATAATGGGGACGGGGAAACCCCGGAAGAAAAAAGCGCCAGTCCCGTCCCGGCAGGTCCCATCAAACCTTTATGTCCCGGCATACATAATATATCGATATGATCTCGCGTCATATGAATGTCTGCAACACCGGCAGTTTGTGCAGCATCTACGCAAAAAACAAGCTGGCGTCGTCTGCAAATGTCCGCCAGAGCTTCGATCGGTGCAATTTTACCGGTGACATTTGACGCATGAGTACAAAGAATCATCCGTGTTTCCGCATCGATTAATCGTTCAAATTCATGCGCTGTCAGCATCGGATTTTCAAATGAAACCTTTGCAACCTTGTAATCGCATACGCCGGACCTACGCAGCTGCTCCAACGGACGCATAACTGAATTGTGTTCAAAATGAGACACAATTACATTTCCGCCATGACGCATTACGCTGTAAATTGCCAAATTTAACGACTCTGTACAGTTTTTCGTTAAAATTACATTTTCACTTTGTTCTAAGCCAAAAAACGTAGCCGCTTTTTCACGCATCCGATAAACCGATTGTGCAGCTTTTAAGGACATTTTATGGCCACTGCGGCCGGGATTTCCGCCAAAATCGGTCAGAGCATTTCCGACAGCAAAAATCACTTCCTGCGGTTTAGGATAAGATGTTGCCGCGTTATCAAAGTAGACCAAAAAAATCACTCCTCAAGCGTTTCTATACTATTAACGGGAATAGCGTATGCATTTAAAATTTCTGCAGCTCGCAAAGCATCCGGTATATCCACAACAACGCTGTAGCCACAACCGCAGCGACTGAATTTTGACGGTGTTTTAATAACATTTGCAACTATTTGATGACTTCGCAGAAGTTTTTCGGATTTCAGTGCAAAGGTAACAGACGGCACGTTGATATATTTTTTTTGCATGAAAACACCTTCCTGAAATTTTATGATAAAAACAACCAATACATTATATGCATGTAAAATTTTTTTGGATAAGACCCAAAATAAAAACTTTATTAATGACACCACTGATTGTTATAACATCCATGTTCGTAATAAAATAGCTCGGGGAAGGTCCTATAGATTGTTTTTAGTGTTTTTTCTCATTTTTCATCCCCTGACATATACAAAATACTTCTTTTGTGTAGGTGCTATAATAATGAAGGGCTCTATCTCCCATTATCTGTTTTGAATCTATTTTTTCAAAATAAAAAAGCCACCGTCGTTGGTGGCTTTTTTGTTTTGAAGAATTTTTTTATAACGGTTTAAATTGGCTCTTATAAAGCATGCTGTAAAAACCGTTTTGGTTTAAAAGGGCTTCATGGGTGCCTTTTTCAACAATCTTTCCGTCACGCATAACAAGAATTAACGAAGCATTTCGTACGGTTGAAAGACGGTGCGCCACAACAAAGCTGGTTCTTCCCTGCATAAGATTATCAAATGCTTGATTTATTTTCAGCTCGGTACGGGTATCAATATTGGAAGTGGCTTCGTCTAAAATCAGCATAGGCGGCAAGCATAGCATTACGCGCGCAATACACAGCAATTGTTTTTGACCCTGACTCAAGCTATCTGCATCTAAAACCGTTTGCAGTCCTTGTGGCAGGCGCTCAATAAACGACCAGCAATGCGCTGCTTTTGCCGCACGAATCACCTCCTCCTCGTCAGCCTCCGGCTTTCCGAAACGAATGTTTTCCAAAACGGTGTCTCGTTTTATCCAGGTTTCCTGCAGCACCATGCCAAAACTGCTGCGAAGTGCACGCCGTGAAAGCTCGGTAATCGGTTTTCCGTCAATGAAAATAACACCCTCCTTCGGATCATAAAACCGCATCAAAAGATTGATAAGTGTTGTTTTTCCGCAACCGGTTGGTCCCACAATAGCAATATGCATGCCGGGCGAAGCCTGAATATTCAGATGTTGAATCAACGGCTGTTCCTCCCTATAGCTGAAAGAAACATCCTCCATCCCTACCCTGCCCTGCACGTTTTCAATAACACCGTTTGCATCCGGCGCTTCCGGGGTTTCTTCCAATAAGGAAAAAATTCTGTCTGCGCAAGCAAACGCATTTTGAAGTTCTGTTACCACAGAGCTGATATCGTTAAATGGCTTCATGTACTGGTTTGCATATGAAAGCAGCACTGACAAGCCGCCCACAGTCAAGTATCCGCCAGGTATGAGCAAAACGCCTGACAAGGCCACGCCGGCATATATCAGATTGTTAACAAAACGGGTGGACGGATTAGTCAAACTGCTGTAAAAAATAGCCTGACGGCTAACTTCTGTCAGCTCCTGATTAACCTTATCAAACCGCCGGGAGGCACGTTTTTCATACCCAAAAGCCTGAACTACTTTTTGTTGCCCGATCATTTCATCGATGAGTGCAGTTTGACGTCCGCGGATTTCGCTCTGCTTACGAAAAAGATGATATGAACGAGATGAAATAAATCGTGCCACTAAAAAGCTAAGCGGCGTCAGCAACACCACCAGCAGCGAAATCGGTACATTTTTTGAAAACATGAAAATCAGTGTAACAATTATTGTAACAACGCCGGAAAAGAGCTGCGAAAAGCCTAAAATCAGTCCGTCTGATAACACATCGGTATCTGTAATAACGCGGCTTACAATATCCCCGGAACGGTGCTTGTCCAGAAAACTGAGGGGGAGTTTTTGCAAATGATCTATTGCGTCCGAACGGATTTCCTCAACGATCCGAAACGCCACACGGTTGTTGAGCAAATTCATAACCCACGCAAAGACCGCAGAAACGATCACAAGTGCTAAAATACGAGCTGCATAAACGCCAACCTGTTCAAAATTTACCTGGTGTGCCGCCACCATCTCATCAATGGCATTTCCAAACAGAATCGGAACATATAGCTGTAAAACAACTGTTGCAGCCGCCAAAATAACACTTAGACTCAGGGCGATCGCATGCTTTTTGAAATACAGACACAGTTGTTTGAAAGCGAGAGTATCCGGCATATGCACGATTTTTTTCATACTTCGTCACTCTCCCCTTCTGATTTCAGCGGACGGTCAGCCGGAAATTGAGAATAATAAATCTCTCGATAGACCGAGCAATCCTGCATCAGACGGTCATGACTGCCTTGCCCAACAAGCTTTCCGTTGTCTAAAACCAAAATCAAATCTGCTTGCTGCACACAAAAAATACGCTGAGAAACCAAAATAGTCGTCTTCTTTAGCTCTTTTACAGCTTTGCGCAGCGCAGCATCCGTTGCATAATCCAAAGCGCTTGAGCTGTCATCCAAAATTAAAACATCCGGATTTTTAACAAGAGCGCGCGCAATAGTTAGGCGTTGTTTTTGACCTCCCGAAAAGTTCCGACCGTCCTGCTCTATCCAAAAATCAAGGTTGTCGGGCTTATCACGAACCACTGTTTCTGCCTGGGCGACGGAAAGCGCTTGCCAAAGTGCGTCATCCTCAGCGTTTTCATTTCCAAAACGCAGATTGTCCCGCACTGTTCCGGCAAACAACGCAGGTCGCTGCGGCACTATTCCGATTTGCCGGCGAAGCTCCTGTTTTGAATAGTCCGTTGCTTTTTTTCCAAAAATCCTAATGCTTCCGTTACAAACATCATAAAAACGCGGAATTAAATGGATCAAGGTGGTTTTTCCGCTGCCGGTACCGCCGATAATCCCGACGGTTTGCCCGGGCATTGCCGAAAAACTGATATTTGATAAACTTGGGGCACCGGCGCCCGGATAAGTCATGGAAACATTTTCAAATTCGATCGCCGGAGAAAGTGCCGTGTCCTCAACTTCTGTTTTTGTAATTTCGGGATATTGCATGTCCGGCTGCACCTCAAGCAAAGACGCAGTCCGTTTGGCACAAGCAGCAGCTTTGTTTAACGTAATGATCAAGGCTGCAAGCTTTACAAGCTCCACCGAGATTTGAAGCATATAATTGTATAGCGCCACCACCTGTCCTTGCTGTAAAGCACCGATATTGACACGAAAAGCTGACTGACGAATCAACAAAACAGCGGCAATATTGATGACAGCATAAGTCAACGGATTGAGCAAGGCAGAGATTCGACCAACAAATAAATTCAGCCGAGTTAATGCATGATTTTGTTCTTTAAATTCAGCAGCAGATTGTTCTTCACGGCAAAATGCCCGAATGACTCGTACACCGGTCAGATTTTCGCGTGTCAATGCCGTGACACGGTCTAAGCGCGACTGTACCTTGAAAAAGAGCGGAATGCTTGCCTGCATGATTAAAAAAACCGCCGCAAATAAAACCGGAATTGTCACCGTGAAAATCAGCGCACATTTTAAATCAATGGTAAAAGCCATGATCATGGAGCCAAAAACAATAAACGGACTGCGTAATAGCAGCCTCAAGCACATATTTACGCCGTTTTGGACCTGATTGACGTCGTCAGACAACCGTGTAATCAAAGTGTCGCTGCCCAAACGATCCAATTGACTAAAAGACAACGATTGGACATGATCAAACAACGCCTGACGCAATCTTCCAGCAAAACCGACACTGGCCTTTGCCGCAAAATACTGCGCCGTAACACTACACAACAGACCGACTGCGGCCATCAAAAGCAAAGCGCCAAAACACCAATAAATTGTTTGATTGTCCGTAAAGGCCGCCCCGGAATCAATCATCCGGGCAACCACAAGCGGCACCAGCAAGTCAAACAAAGCCTCCAGCAGCTTAAAAAGCGGTGCTAAAAGGCTTTCCTTGCGATATGGCTTGATAAAAGCGGCAAGTCGTCGCATAAAACGCTTCTCCGTTCTATTTGCAACCGGACCGGCCCTTTTGGGTCGACCCGGTGCAACTTCATTGATTTAATGTACCAATAAAACGTTCAAAGGCTGCGCGCCCCGACGGTGTACACTTGTAAACGCCGGCACACTCCAGCACTTTTTCAAAGACAAGGCCGACCTCTTTTCCCAAAACCTCGGCAATATTGCTCTCGTCAAGATGGGGATATCGTTTCATGATATCCTCTGCCCAATCAGCGTGCTTACTAAGCTCCTCATCATTACGAAAATCAGCTTTTGAAAGCATTGCTGCAGCGAGGCGGGTCAGTTCATGCTCCAATCTTGCAGGTAGCACTGCCAGACCCATTACTTCAATCAGTCCGATATTTTCCTTTTTAATGTGATGAAGCTCGGCATGAGGATGGTACAGCCCAAGCGGGTGCTCCTCGGTGGTGATGTTATTGCGAAGAACCAAATCCAGTTCAAAAAGGTCACCTTTTTTTCGCGCAATCGGTGTGATCGTGTTATGCTCCGTTCCGTCGGTTTGTGCAAAAATAAATGCGTCCGGATCCGAATAGCTTCGCCAAGCTTTTAAAAATCGATCTGCCAGATCTACCAACATACTTGTATTGTCACAACGCAGCCGAATCACCGACATCGGCCAATGCACAATCCCGACCTCAACCTGCTCAAAACCTTTTATCCGAAATTGTTTTTCCATCGGCGCGCGCGCCATTGCAAATTCATAGCGCCCGCCCTGAAAATGGTCATGGCTCAAAATAGAACCGCCGACAATCGGTAAATCGGCATTAGAACCCAAAAAGTAGTGCGGAAAAAGCTTTACAAAATCAAGCAGCTTGACAAAAGTTGCGCGTTCAATTTTCATCGGAGTATGTTCAAAATTGAACGCAATGCAGTGCTCGTTATAATATACATACGGAGAGTATTGCAATCCCCACGGCGTTTGATTCAGCGTAATCGGAATAATTCGGTGATTTTGGCGGGCAGGTGCATTTACGCGACCCGCATACCCCTCGTTTTCACGACACAATGCGCACCGCGGATAACTGCTTTGGGCAAGATTTCGCGCAGCAGCAATCGCTTTGGGGTCTTTTTCGGGCTTGGAAAGATTGATAGTCACATCAAGCGTGCCATACTGCGTATCGACCGTCCATTTTTTATCTTTGCTAATTCGATCGGTCCGTATATAGTTGCTGTTTTGGCTCAGCTTATAAAAATAATCGGTCGCTTTTTGCGGCGATTCCCGATACAAGCGGAAAAACTTTCGAGAAACTTCGCTCGGCCTCGGCACAACCGCACCCATAATTTTGGTATCGAACAAATCCCGATAAACAGGACTATCTTCCAAAAAGCCTTTTTCCACAGCGTAATCGCAAAACCCCTGCAGAATTTCACAAAGCGGCCGAGGCTGCCCTTTCTCCTCGGCAAAGGTGTCCAGCTCTAAAATCTCAAGCAACCGATTGACCGTATATACGCGATCCCCCGGCGCAATCAAGCCGCGCTCTAATGCATAATCTGCAAGCTGTGTAATACATTCGTTGATTGTCATGAAAACCGTAACTCCCCTATCAAGATAAAACAGCCCCAGATTTCTCTGAGGCTGCTTTTGCACTATTTTATTGCTCGTCATCCTTGCAACCGCAGTCGCCTTTTTCGTCATCATGGCAATCCTCGCAGTCACAACCACAATCGCAGCAATCAAAATCAAATTCCAGCGTCTCGCCGCAGTTAGGACACTGAAGCTCACCGTCCCGCAGAACAGCGTCGTCCAAATAAATGTCGTCTCCGCAATTGGGACAGGTCACTTCAATGAGTTCGTCATCGTCGTCCTCATCCGCTTCATAAAAATCATCTTCCAACGATTCCAAATCTTCATCGATTAGATTGACCTGTTCGGTGATAACATCCAACTCATCATCCAAATCAGAAACGCTCAGGGCAATGTCATCGACAAGATCAATCAGAGCGTGAATCAAACGGGTTTCCGGCTTTTCCTCATCGAGGGAAAGACCACTGGCAAGTCCTTTTAAATAAGCTGCTTTCTCGGTTAACGTCATTTGAAAACACCTCTCCGTTTTATTATTATAAGGTTAGGCTCTCTCCATATACTCACCGGTTCTAGTGTCAATCCGGATCATATCGCCCTCATCAATAAAGAGCGGAACACGGATTTCCGCACCGGTTTCCAGTGTAGCGGGCTTGGTAGCGTTCGTGGCGGTGTCTCCTTTGAAACCGGGATCCGTCTTAACCACCTCAAGCTCTACAAAAAACGGCGGCTCAACGCCGAACACGTTTCCTTTATAGGAAAGAATTTTTACATCCATATTTTCTTTCACAAACTTAAAATTATCCCCCAACGTAGTTGCGTTAATGGGAATTTGCTCATAAGTTTCTTTATCCATGAAATAATAAAGCTCACCGTCGTTATACAAATACTGCATATCTTTTCTTTCCACATAAGCTGTCGGAAATTTTTCGGTGGGATTAAAGGTGCGCTCGGTCACCGCGCCGCTGATAACGTTTTTAATTTTGGTTCTGACAAAAGCTGCGCCTTTTCCGGGCTTAACGTGCTGAAACTCAATAATTTGGTAAACGTTCCCGTCCATATCAAAGGTGACGCCGTTTCTGAACTCTCCTGCAGATATCATGCAATTAACCTCCAAAAATTCTTTGTTTCCTCTATGATATATTCTATATGAAAATCATTTTTTTTGCAAGAGATATTTTGAATATTTCATAGAATTATCAATTTTTTCTCACTATTTGTTAAATTCATGCAGCCATTTTCGCAAACAACAACCAAATCCTCAATCCGAACGCCAAATTGACCCGCAAGATAAATGCCCGGCTCCACCGTCATAACCATGCCCGACTGCAAAACGGCATCGCAAGAAGGTGAAAAATTCGGCGTTTCGTGGATCTCAAGCCCAACACTGTGTCCGAGTGCATGTCCGAAACAGCCCTGATAGCCGGCAGCATTAATAAAATCTCTGGCTGTTTTGTCGATATCTCGGCAAAATCTGCCTAACGCAATATCCTCCAGCGCGGCGTTCTGGGCAGCAAGGACCGTTTCATACACCCGTTTTTGCGCGTCGTTTACAGACCCTAATGCCACCGTGCGGGTCATATCGCTTTTGTATCCGTCTATATCGGCGCCGAAATCCATGGTCACAAGATCGCCTTTTTGTAGCCGATATTCTCCGGGAATTCCGTGAGGCTTTGAGGTGTTTGCTCCGCCGATAAGAATGGTGTCAAAAGCCATTTTTTCTGCACCTTGCGACCGCACAAAAAATTCCAGCTCCAGCGCAAGCTCACGTTCGGTCCTGCCAACGTCAATACGCCCCAGCATATACTCAAACGCCGCATCCGTAATTTTCTGAGCGCATTTAATTTTTTCAAGCTCTCCCGGTTCTTTGATTTGCCGCATAGACCGACAAATTCGATCGGCATCAACGTCATGAAGCAATCTTGCCGGTACAAGCTTTTCTTCAAGCTCCATGACCCGAGCAAAAGAAAGCAGACCGATTTCCACACATATCTGCTCGACCGATTCATCTTTTAACAAATCTGACAGCTGCTTTAATAACTCCTGCTGCAAAATCACCGTTACGCCCTCCGGCGCCTTTTCCTGTGCAGCCTCAATATACCGCGCATCAATAATCCAGTATGCAGAATGCCTTGTGACAAGCAGCACGCCTGCATCAGCCGTATCTGTCCCGGTAAAATAACGGCGATTTTCCGCGCCGAAAAGGAGAGCCGCATCCGCTGCATCGACAAACTGCCGCCGAAAGCGTTTAATACGATCTGTCATTGTTGTGCCTCCGTTCGGCTCTGATAATACTGTTTCATGGTGAGCGCGTCATCGGATTGCGTTCCGGCGGATTCACAAATCAGCACCGGTGACAAATCCCGACGGATTATTTCATCCAAAAGCGGCTCAAAATCCGGGCCAAAGGTTGTGTCATCAAAGGTTAAATGTTGTTTTTCACCGCCGGACGTATATTCAATTTTAGAAAAATGAACATGAAATTGGCGCAATCGTTCCCGACCGAGGGCATTTTCAATTTCGTCTAAAACAGCAGCATAATCAAAGCGAGTTTGAAGACCGCCGAGACTCCGTGCATTTAGATGACCAAAATCAACGCAGGGCAACATTCGCTCGTCAAGTCTGCAAAGCGTCAAAACCTCTTGCAATGTGCCAAGCTGATTGATTTTTCCCATCGTTTCCGGGCACATCCGGACATGGCCGAGCCCTCGCTCATCCAAAGCTGTCTGAGCCCTTTTCAGCGTATCCGTTGCAAGGGCCAGCGCCTGTTCCCGGGTTATTTTACTGCAAGACCCGCTGTGAATTACAATTCGATCTGCGCCCATGGCTGCCGCGGCGGCAGCACTGCTGATAATATAATCAATGCTGCGATCTCTCTTTTCGGCCTCCAAAGAAGACAATGAGATATAATACGGCGCATGCAGCGACAATCGAATGTTTTCGGCAGCTGCCAGTTTCCCGAAGCAAACGGCTGCTTCTTCCTTCACATTGACCCCACGTCCACATTGATATTCAAAAGCATCCAGCCCTTTTTGATTGAGACAGCGCGGAATATCCATGGTTGACTTATACCCGAGCACTGCCAGACTGTCGTCTCTGCCGGCAGGACCGAAAAATGCACTCATTTTCCTACCTCTTCTCTTCCTTGAGTATTTTCCTTTCCAAAAACCGTTTAATCCGAAAGAAACGCCCTGCCTCCGGCGTAATCGGACGCAGCAAAATACTGCGGACGCCCGAAAACTTGCCACAAAGAACATCGGTAAAAATCTGATCACCAATAACGACGGATTCTTCCTTTTTTGCGCCCGTCATTTTAAGTGCACGACGAACACCACAGCCCAGCGGTTTGTGTGCTTTTGCTGCAAAAGGCAAGTCCAGCAGCGCCGCAAATGGTTGTACCCGCTGCGGCGTGTTATTCGATAAAATCACAAAGCCAATGCCGGAATCCCGGCATGTATTCAACCATTGCAGCGCTCGGGGATCCGGCTGCGGATGACCGTGGGTAGTCAGTGTATTATCCACATCCAAAAAAACCCAACGGATATGCTGCTGTTCAAAAAAGCATACCGGAATATCCCAAATACGCTCAAAACGGTCTTTCGGTACAAAAAAGCCCATACTCAATTCCTTTGCACGAAAAAAGCGGGACATTAAGCCCCGCTTTTTCACATAAATTATTAAAATTACTTGAACTTGCGCTTACGGGCAGCCTCGGACTTCTTTTTACGTTTTACAGACGGCTTTTCATAATGCTCACGCTTGCGCACTTCCGCAAATACGCCGGAGCGAGCGCACTGCTTCTTAAAACGTCTTAACGCTTTATCTAAAGATTCGTTATCCTTCAAACGAACTTCTGCCATAATGAATTTCCCTCCCCTCTACCTGGTGGCAGGGGTTATTCTGAATCCCAAATGATCCATACACAGCATTATAACGCATTTTCACAATGCTGTCAATACTTTTTCACGAAAACGCGTTTATTTCACAACCAGATTAACCAATTTATCCGGGACGACAATTTCTTTAACAATGCTCTTCCCTTCAACTTCTTTTTTGATTTTTTCAAGAGAAAGCGCTGTCTGGATCAATGTGTCCCGATCCGTCCCGCTTGCTACCGTCATCCGGTCCCGAAGCTTGCCGCAAATCTGCACAACAACCTCCACCGTACTCTCCTGGCAGAGTTTCTCGTCAAAAGCCGGCCATTTTTGGGCATACAACCGACCCTCAAAGCCCATTGCAGACCAAATTTCCTCGGTGATATGCGGCGCAAAGGGATTGAGCAGCAACAACAGCGTCCGGTATTCGCCGCGTGTAATACTGCGGGTCTCGGAAATATCGTTCAAAAGAGACATCATCGCGGCAATCGCCGTGTTAAATTTAAGCGTTTCGATATCTTCGCTGACTTTTTTAACGGTCTTGTGAATAGTGGCCGTGAACGCGGGACGATACCCTTCTTCCGGCGTTACCAGCTGCTGCAAATTCCAAATTTTATCCAAAAAGCGCTTGCACCCCTTAATGCTGGAGGTGCTCCAAGGGGCTGCTTTTTCAAAATCGCCGACGAACATTTCGTACATCCGCATGGTGTCCGCGCCGTAGGTGCGAACAATATCATCCGGGTTAACTACATTCCCGCGCGACTTGCTCATTTTTTCACCATTTTCGCCGAGAATCATGCCATGACTGGTCCGCTTGGCATAAGGCTCGGCTGTCGGAACAACGCCGATATCATACAAAAATTTATGCCAAAAACGCGAATAAAGCAGATGCAGCGTGGTGTGCTCCATGCCGCCGTTATACCAATCCACCGGCATCCAATATGCAAGCGCTTCCTTAGAGGCAAGCTCCCGATCGTTATGCGGGTCGCAATAACGCAAAAAGTACCAGGAAGATCCGGCCCACTGAGGCATGGTATCGGTTTCACGCCGCGCCGGACCATGGCAATGCGGACAAGTGGTCTTTACCCAATCCTCCATTGCCGCCAAGGGAGATTCTCCGTTATCGGTCGGCTCATAATTTTCAACCAACGGCAGACGCAGCGGCAGTTCGCTTTCCGGCAGCGGAACCCATCCGCACTTTTCGCAATAAACCATCGGAATAGGCTCGCCCCAATAACGCTGCCGAGAAAAAACCCAATCCCGCAGCTTAAAGTTGACCTTCGCCTCGCCTTTCTTCTCTTTGACAAGCCAGTCAAGAATTGCTTGTTTTGCTTCTTCAACCGTCATGCCGGTCAAAAAGCCGGAATTGACAAGGCGACCTGTCTGACAATCAGTGAATGCTTCTTTTTCAATATCGCCGCCTGCAACAACCTCCACAATCGGCAGCGAGAACACCTTGGCAAATTCATAATCGCGGGTGTCATGCGCCGGAACGGCCATAATTGCACCGGTTCCGTACGACATCAGCACATAATCCGAAACAAAAATCGGAATACTCTGGCCATTTACGGGGTTAACAGCTGTAACGCCCTCAAGCTTTACACCCGTTTTATCCTTTGCCAGCTCAGTTCGCTCAAAATCAGACTTTCTTGACGCCTGCTCGCGATAGTTTGCAATTGCATCATAATTTTCAAGTCTGGACGCCCAACGTTCAATATACGGATGCTCCGGTGAAATAACCATATAGGTTGCACCGAACAAGGTGTCCGGTCGAGTGGTATAAACCTTCAGTACATCTCCTGCAGACGTTTCAAAATTAACCTCTGCACCGGTAGAACGACCGATCCAGTTTTTTTGCGAGGTTTTCACACGCTCGATATAATCCACTGTATCCAAATCGTCGATCAGGCGCTGGGCATACGCCGTGATTCGCAGCATCCACTGCTCTTTTTCCTTATGAATCACCGGGCTTCCGCAACGCTCGCAAACACCGTTCACAACCTCTTCGTTCGCAAGAACGCATTTGCAGGATGTACACCAATTCACCGACATTTTCTTCTTATAGGCAAGGCCTTTTTTATAAAGCTGCAGAAAAATCCACTGTGTCCATTTGTAATAAGACGGGTCGGTCGTATTGACCTCGCGGTCCCAGTCAAAAGAAAAGCCGAGTGATTTGAGCTGGCGCTTAAAATTCTCTATATTTTTT
This sequence comes from uncultured Oscillospiraceae bacterium, assembly GCA_934488695.1. Lineage (GTDB taxonomy): Bacteria > Bacillota > Clostridia > Oscillospirales > Ruminococcaceae > SIG578. Next base: position 11,754 of record CAKSSH010000011.1, on the reverse strand, counting down.
TCAGTGATAATTTCGGGATGAATATGATTTTTAATTGCAAAGTTTTCCGTCGGCAAACCGAAAGCATCCCATCCCATCGGGTATAATACGTTAAATCCCTGCAGACGTTTTTTTCTGCAGATAATATCAAGCGCCGTATAAGAGCGCGGATGGCCGACATGCAGGCCCTGTCCCGATGGATACGGAAATTCTACCAGCCCGTAAAATTTAGGCTTAGTAAAGTCGTTTTTTGCTGCAAAAGCTTTTTCATCTTCCCAAATTTTTTGCCATTTTTTTTCGATTTGCTGAAATTGATATTCCACGGTTTATGCCTCCGATATTATTGGTTTACAGTCAATTGAATACGCGGTGCGTCCGCCCATAGTCGCTCTAAATCATAAAAACGCCGTGTCTCTTCGTAGAACAAATGCACAATCACATTGTCATAGTCCATCAAGATCCACATAGCCGATTGATATCCCTCAATATTACGAGGCAGCACCTTTTGTGCACTCATTGCCTTTTCAACCTCGTCGCAAAGCGCCTTGGCATGAACGGTATTCCGTGCTGTGGCAATGACATAATAATCCGTAATGGAGGTGATGTTCTGCACCTTCAGAACGGTGATGTCATCCGCCTTTTTTGCATCCAAGATTTTGCCGATGGCAAGTGCCTTTTCTTCAGCATTCACACGCTATCCCTCCTTTATTATCCGAGCATTGTCGGACTGCGTCGTTATAGCAATCCAACGTATTTTGTGTGATAAAACCTTTTCGTTTTATAATAAAAGGAATAATAAATAAATAAGAATGATATATGGCCAGCGACAGATCTGTCAATGCAATTCGGTGAATTTTACAACTGTCCGGATAGTTTCGATCTGCCGACGTCAAATCTGCCACAAAAACAATTTTTTCAAGCAAGGACATTCCGCCGCGCCCGCATGTATGATATTGAACCGCGGCACATACCTCGTCGTCTGTAATCCCAAAATATTCCCGAATATATCCGCTGGCCGCATAGCCGTGCCAAATGTTCGGTTCTGCCTCTTCCATCACCGTCAACGGAATATGGTATTGTCGAATCAACGCAAGCTGTTGCTCCTTTGGGAATTCCTTGCAGCAATCATGCACCAGCCCGGCAAGATAGGCCTTGTCCGGATCGGCACCGTGCCTTTGCGCAAGCTCCCGAGAAAAATCAGCTACGCAGCAGCTGTGATAAAACCGTTTTTGGGACAAGCTCTGCTCCAGCTGCACTCGAATAGATGAAAGTGAATTCATGATTGATACAGTCCCTTTTCCAAGATGTACCGCTCGACTTTTAGCGGGACCAAACCGGAGATATCCTCTCCGTCGCGCACTCGATGGCGAATCAAAGAGGACGAAAGCACAAACACCGGCGCATCCAATACCAATGTGCATTTTTCTTCCGGGTCAATCTTTTTTTGATACGATAACAATGCCTCAAGCTCTCCCTGCTCTCTGGGTGCCGTACAAACCCGGCACATGGACAAAATTTTTCGGTATTCCCGCCAAGCGTCAAAGCACAAAAACATATCTCCGCCGATAATTAAAAAAAGCTCATCCTGCGGATACTGCAAGCGCAGCTGTGTCAAGGTGTTGATGGTATAACTCTTGCCGCCCGCCAAAAGCTCCATATCGCTGACACAAACGTCCTGATAGGGCGAAAATGCAAGCTTCAACATTTCATATCGGTCGGCGGCGCTTGCCATATTTTGCACCGTCTTGTGCGGCGGAATATTGGTAGGGATTACAATGAGACGGTCAAGGTGCAGTGCCTTTCGATAATGCTCCGTCAAACGTATATGGCCATTGTGTACCGGATTAAATGTTCCGCCGAATATTCCTATTCTGTGTCTTGCTGTCATAGCATTCCCTCATTTGAGACAAAAATCATATGCCGGCGCTTTCGGATTACGCCGATACAGTACAAAGCGGCTGCCGATAACCTGTACCGGCTCGCACCGCAGCTTTTCACACAAAAGCGTCGCGGCCTCTCGTGGAGTAAACTCACTATTTTCCAGCACCCGAAGCTTGATAAGCTCTCGAGCCGTCAACGCTTCATCCACCTGACAAATCAGCGTCTCTCCAATTCCGCTCTTTCCGACCTGAAAAATCGTCTCAATTCTGTTTGCACAGCCACGCAGGGCTGCCCGTTGTTTACTTGATAGCATTTATCCCGTTCCTTTGTTCAAGATATTTTGAAAGCTTTTCGGAAAAATCTCGCAAAGCTATTCCGCGATGACTGATTCGGTCCTTCTGTTGCGGCAAAATTTCCGCAAGACTTTTCCCGTCTACATAAAAAATGGGATCGTAGCCGAATCCGCCCTCGCCGCGGGAGCAAAGACCGATATGCCCCCGGCAGACCCCTTGTGACAACAATCGCTCCCCGTTTGGAAAAATACAGCAGATCGCACAGACAAACTGAGCTGAACGCTGCTCCCACGGTGTTTTTGAAAGCTTATCGAGAATCATTTGATTCTTTTGCGAGTACGGCGTGTCTTCGCCGAACCAGCGTGCCGAATAAATGCCGGGAGCCCCGTCCAGGGCGTCTATACAAAGCCCGGAGTCATCTGCAATAACAGCACAATTTGTCTGTTTTGCCACGGCGCGCGCTTTTTTTTCGGCGTTTTCGGCAAAGCTCTGTCCGTCTTCCTCGGCGCTCACCGAAATGCCGGCAGCCTCCTGTGGAACGGCTTCAATGCCAAGCGGAGTCAAAATTCGGGCAAATTCCTCTATTTTATGCAAATTATGAGTTGCAATAATAAATTTCATATCCTTACTCCTCAAAAATAGCGTCAGCAAAGGCTTTTGCGTCAAATGGCTGTAAATCATCCATCTGTTCACCCACGCCGATATAACGAACCGGAATGTTCAGCTCGTTTTTAATAGAAATCACAATACCGCCTTTAGCGCTTCCATCAAGCTTTGTCAAGATGATTCCGGTGATTGGCGCTACCTGACAAAACATTTTTGCTTGATTGACAGCGTTTTGTCCTGTGGTTGCGTCCAACACCAGCAGCACTTCGACCGGCGTTCCCTCTGTTTCGCGTTCGATAACTCGGAAAATTTTTGCAAGCTCGTCCATCAAATTCTTTTTGTTATGCAGTCGACCCGCAGTATCGCAAAGTACAACATCATATTGACGCGCTTTTGCCGAAGAAACCGCGTCAAAAACGACCGCAGCCGGGTCTGCGCCCTCAAAAGAAGAAACAATGTCCGCACCGCTGCGCTCCGCCCAAAGAGACAGCTGCTCAACAGCTGCAGCGCGAAAGGTGTCTGCCGCGGCCAGCATAACCCGTTTTCCGGATCGTACATAGCCGGCAGCAAGTTTCCCGATGGTGGTTGTCTTTCCGACGCCGTTAACGCCGATCACCAATACCACTGCCGGTTTTCCGACAAGCTGCAGAGGCTGGCTGTCGCCCAGCATTTCGCAAATAATTTCTTTGATTTCCTGTTGAATCTGAAGCGGTTGTGTCAGATGTTTTTCGCGAACACGTTGGCGCAGGCGTTCAATAATCTCCCCCGAGGTCTGTGTGCCGATATCAGACAATATCAAAGTCTCTTCAAGGGCCTCTAACAGATCTTCATCAATTTTGCTGAAAGACTTTAATACACTGCCAATGGAATTTTTCATCCCGTCGCGTGTTTTGGAAAGGCCTTGCTTGATTTTTTCAAAAAATCCCATTTACGTGCCGCGCTTCCTTTCTGTAAAGCTTTTTACCATTACAGCTAATTTTCGTTTTTGATCCCAAGCCGACTCTCAACTTCACTTAAATTCATTTCAAGAAGCTTGGAAACGCCCTTTTCCTGCATGGTTACCCCGTAAAGGCGATCGGCTTCCTCCATGCTGCCGCGCCGGTGTGTAATCAAAATAAACTGCGTTTTATCGCTGACTCGCCTTAAGTACTGTGCATATTTTTGAACATTGACCTCGTCAAGAGCCGCTTCGATTTCATCCAAAATACAAAACGGGGCCGGTTTAACCTTTAAAATCGACAAATAGATTGCAATAGCGATAAAGGATTGCTCTCCGCCTGACAATTCCACCAGGTTTTTAATGATTTTACCGGGCGGTTGTACAAAAATTTCAATACCGGACTCTAAAATGTTGTCCGGATCCGTCAGGGTCAATGTCGCTTTTCCGCCGCCGAACAGCTCAACAAAAATCTGAGAAAAATTATCTCGAATCTCGGTAAAGCTTTTCAGGAACATTTCCTTCATCTGCTTTGTCAAATCACCGATCAGGCGTGTGATTTCATCCCGCGATTTTTCAACATCCTCCAACTGACCTTTTAAAAACGCATATCGCTCGGAAACCTCTTTATATTCCTCGATAGCCTCTACGTTGATGGAGCCGAGCGCCCGGATCTTGCCTTTCAGGCTGCTTAGAGTGCTCTGAGCCTCCGAAACATTATCAATCGGCTCGGCCACCTGCTGCGCCTGGGCACGATCCAACTCATATTCGTTAAATGGACGGAAAATGATTTGGTCAACTTCTTTTTGCATCGATACGCGGCGTTCCTCCAACCGGGTGATTTCCCCGGTCAGCTTTTCACGCTCGTCAAATTGCAGCCGCTCGTTTTTACGAATGTCATCAATCTGCTGTTGACATTCTTGACGTCTTTGCAGCATTTGCTGCACCGTCTCATCACAACGCTCATTTTCGGCAGTCAAGGCCTTTTGACCTTCCTTCGCCGCCTCAATTTGTTGTAAAAGCTGCTGATTTTTTTCGCCAAGCTCTTTCTGTTGCTGCAAAAGCTGCTGCCGCTGCTGCTCATTGCCGGATATCTCAAGCTGCGTACGTTCCAAATCCGCACGAAGATTCTCAAGGTCCTTTTGCGCAGATAGTATTTTAAACTTGATGTCCGTACTCTGACGAGAGAGATCTTCAGCTTTTTGAGCAGTATCGCTTTGACCGCCGCTGAGCTGTTCGATTTGCTTTTCGGCATCTGATTTTTGCTTTTGCGTTTCTTCAAGACGCTGCCGCAACTGCCGGTCCTGCTTTTTTATTTCCGTGATTTTAACGGCGCAGTCAGCTTTTTCGGTATCCAGACGATTTAATGCCTCCTCAGCCTCTTCAATAGACATGGAAAGCCGCTTTTGCTCTGCGGAATATTTAATTTTATCCTCCCCGAGCACCGACAGTTCTGCCCGAGCACCCGAAAGATACGCTTCCGCAGAGGAAAGCTGTTCTTCCAAAAGCGACATTTCCCGGGCATATTCACTCAACTGCTTTTCGTATTTATCAATCTCCGCCTGCAGCTTTTCGATTTCGTATTTACGGCTCAACACGCCGGTTTTGGAAGCGGATGAGCCGCCGGTCAAAGATCCGCCGGCATTGATAACCTGTCCGTCTAAGGTAACGACCTTAAAACGGTAACCGAATTTTTTAGCAATAACGCTAGCATGATCCAAGGTCTGTGCAAAAACAATCCGCCCGAGCAGCCAACGAACGACCTCAGCGTGTTTGGGCTCAAAGGACACCAAGTCGCACGCAATTCCCAAAAAGCCTTCGCAGTTCTGCAGACCGGACTCCTGAAGTGTTTTTCCACGAATAGTGTTAAGCGGTAAAAAGGTCGCACGCCCAACATTTTCGCGCTTTAGCGCATAAATAGCCTGCTTTGCATTTTCCTCGGTTTCCGTAACAACATTTTGCATTGCGGCGCCCAATGCGGTTTCAACTGCCAGTGCATATTGTGCATCCACCGTCAATATCTGAGAAACCGTGCCGATAATTCCTCGCAGCACGCCTCTTTTCCCGTCCGCAATCACTTTTTTTACACTGCCGGAAAAGCCCTCCATGTTTTCTTCCAGCTCACGCATCAACTTGCGTCGCTGCTGTTTTTGGTTGAGCAGCAGCGTTGTTTCGTCCGTTTTTTTCTGCAGCTGCTGTTTTTTATCGACAACAGACTGATATTTCAGCTCATACCCCTTTACGGTATTGCTGATTTTACCAGCCTCATCCTCACTTTTTTGCAACACCAAACGACAAGCGTGACTTTCCTTTTGCAGCTCGGAAAGCTGTTGTTCACGCTGCTCAATCGTCTTATCAATCTGCTGAATACGCAGCAGAAGCTCCTTTTGGCTACCATCCAAGGCAGACACAGCTACCGTGTCCCGGGTGATTCCGATATTACAAGCAACAAGCTCTCCATTCAGCCGATCCAACTCACCCTTATAGTTTTCACGAATCCCGCTGAGATCCTGAAGCTGTAGGTCAACCTCCGCACTTTCTTCGGAAAGTGCGGCCAACTGCTGCTCTACCGCCTTTAACTGTTCGTTCTTTTGCACAAGCGCTTGGTCCAGTGTCCTGCACCCGTCCGACTGCGCCTTCAACTCGTTTTCAAGAGCCTCTAACGCTTCTTCATTATGCTGTATGTCATTTTGACAAACCGCCGCTTGTTGCCTCAGAGCCGCCGCCTTTTCTTCGTTCTGTTGTTTTTGGACACGCTGTGCTTCCATCTGCGCAAGACAAAGCTGCGCCTCACGGCTGACTTTATCAATGATTGCCTCAACATCGCCGAGTTTTCCCATGATTTCCTCGCGCGATGTATTAAGCGCCGTCAGCTTGTACTCAAGATCCCGGAGCTTATCGCTGGACTGCTCCAGCGTTTTGACCCAAAGAGAAACCTCGATTCTGCGTTTATCCTCTGCCAATACCAAGTATTTTTTTGCTTTTTCGCTTTGCACACGAAGCGGCTCAACACGACCTTCCAGCTCCAGTAAAATATCCTTCAAGCGCAGCAGATTTTCCTGAGCTTGAGCCAGTCTCTTTTCCGCTTCATTTTTACGATAACGGTATTTGGAAATACCGGCGGCTTCTTCAAAAATTTCCCGACGCTGATCGCTTTTAGCCGACACAATATCGGCAATTTTTCCCTGCCCGACAATGGAATAGCCGTCCCGTCCGAGACCGGTGTCCATAAAAAGCTCCCGAACATCTCGGAGCCGAACCGGTTGACGATTGATCTGATACTCGCTTTCCCCGCTGCGATAATATTTACGAGTCACGACAACCACATCACTGTCGGCGTGCAATTCCCGCTCGTCATTTTCCAGAATCAGCGAAACCTCGGCAAAGCCAAGCGATTTTCTGCTTTCCGTACCGGAAAAAATCACATCTTCCATACGTTCGCCGCGCAGGGTTTTGGTGGATTGCTCTCCCAAGACCCAACGGACCGCGTCACTGATATTGCTTTTTCCGCTCCCGTTCGGACCGACAATAGCCGTAAGCCCGCCTCCGAAGCCCAGGGAGGTTTTATCCGGAAAGGATTTAAATCCCTGGATCTCCAATGATTTCAGCCGCAAAAACAACAATCCCTTCTATAGAATTACCATGATATTTTATCATACCACAAAACTGAGGCCGGTTTCAAGTCCCTTAAGTTTTTTTGTTATTCACCCATTAGACTCAACGCTTCCCGGGCAGCAAGCTGTTCGGCAATTTTTTTGCTGCGACCGGTACCGCGTCCGATAACGTTGCTGTTCAGATGCACCTCAACCGTGAAACGTTTGTCATGGTCCGGTCCGCTTTCGCTCACCGTTACATACTCCACCTTTTCTTCCCGGTTTTGCTGAATGATTTCCTGTAATTCGGTTTTGTAATCAACAAAAGGCGTTACAATCTCCCCACGGCGAATTTGCTCGCCAATAAAGTGAAGTACAAATTTTTCGGCCGGAGCCATTCCGCCGTCTAAAAACATCGAAGCAATAACCGCCTCAAATGCATCTGCTAAAATAGAGTCTCGTTCACGTCCGCCGTTTTGCTCTTCGCCATGACCGAGTAAAAGGTCTTTTCCAAGATCAAGCTCCCGCGCAAAACCGGCTAAAGATTTTTCGCAAACTAAACTGGCGCGCGTTTTAGAAAGCTCCCCCTCCGGCATATTCGGAAACTGCTCGTACAAATACCGTGAAACAATAACGGAAAGAACCGAATCCCCCAAAAACTCAAGCCGCTCGTTGTGTTGCTTCGTGCGCTTGCACTCGTTTGCATAAGAGGTATGCGTCAACGCCAAAGACAAAAGGGACTTATCTCGATAGGTGTATCCGATTCGATTTTCCAATCCGTTCATGGCTGCTCCTCCCGTCTTTGCAGCAGGTAATCGCTGATTTCTTCGATTACTTTTTTATTGCAAAACTCAACCGCTTGCCGGATCGCATTTTTAAAGGCGTTGGCGTTTGAGCTGCCATGCGCCTTGATAACCGGCGCCGAAATACCTAAAAGCGGTGCGCCGCCGTACTCGGTGTAATCCATTTTCTTTTTAAATTCCTTGAGTCCGGACATAATCAAGGCAGCCGAAAGCCTGGAAAGAGCATTTTTCTTAAAGACAGCTTTGAGATTCCGGTACATCATACCGGCAGTGCCCTCGGCGGTTTTTAGCATCAAATTTCCGCTGAAGCCGTCTGTTACAATCACATCAGCCACATCAGAAAACAACTGACGCCCTTCGACGTTTCCGCAAAAGTTTATCGGGGATGCTTTCAATAAATCAAACGCCTCTTTTTGCAGACTACCGCCCTTGGTGTCCTCGGTTCCAACGTTCGCAAGCATAACCCGCGGACGCTCGATGCCCTCAATTCGATTCATATAAACGCTGCCCATCACAGCAAATTGCAGCAACATTTCCGGACGACATTCCGCATTTGCGCCACAATCGGTCAACATAGTAATGCCGTTTCCACTCGGTAAAAGCGTTGCCAAAGCAGGGCGCTTGATTCCGCGGATTCTTCCAACCGTCATTGTGGCTCCGACTAAGATTGCGCCGGTGCTGCCGGCACTGACGACCGCATCGCCTCGACTGCTTTTCAGCAGCGAAAATGCCAACCCCAACGAGCTTTCCTTTTTATCCTTGAGCACATCGGTAGGCTCGTCTTCCATTGTTATAACCTCTTCGGTGTGTACAATTTCATACGATTTCAGTTCAATATCGTTTTGCGCAATGATCTGCCGAATCAGCGGCTCATTGCCGGTAAGAAGAAGGTCGATGTCGTATTGCTGCTGTGCCAGAGCGCATCCCTTTAAAATTTCAAGCGGAGCTTTGTCGCCGCCCATCGCATCAACGATAATCTTCATGTTAAATCCTCCTTCAAATATGTTTGAATAAACCGATCCATAGCTGCTAAAGCGCGTTGTGCCAACGCATCGTAACGCTGCTGCTTATCTCGAATTTGAGTGTCTAAAGGCGGTAGAATCCCCATGTTACTGCCCATCGGTTGAAAATGCTCCACCGTTTCGTCCGAAATATAACAAAGCAGCGCACCGAGCATGGTTTCGCGCGGCGGACATACAAGCTCTTGTCCCCCTACGATTCTTGCGGCGTTAATACCGGCAAGAATCCCGCTGGCCGCAGATTCCACATATCCCTCCACACCGGTAATTTGTCCGGCAAACAACAGCTTTGGGTACTTCTTCGTGGCAAGATAACGCGTCAAAACCCGCGGTGAATCCAAAAAAGTATTCCGATGCATTACACCGTAGCGCACAAAATCGGCATTTTGCAGACCCGGAATCATCGAAAAAACGCGTTTTTGTTCCGGAAATTTTAAATTTGTCTGAAATCCGACTAAATTATAGAGACTTCCCTCGGCATTTTCGGCACGGAGCTGCACAACCGCCCAGGGACGCTTGTTTGTTTTGGGATCCCGCAGACCGACCGGCTTTAAGGGACCGAAACGGATTGTATCCTCCCCACGTCGCGCCATTATTTCAATGGGCATACAACCTTCATATACAGCGGGCGCGTCTTGTTCAAAATCCTTTAAAGCAACGCTTTGTGCTGAAATCAGCGCTTCATAAAAAGAAGCGTACTGCTCTTGATTCATCGGACAATTTAAATAATCCGCCTCACCGCGGCCATATCGTGAGGCTGCAAAAATCTCGGAAAAATCAAGGCTTTCCCGAGTAACTATCGGCGCTGCCGCATCATAAAAGCTTAAGGATTGTCCGAATTTCTCAGCAATATCCGACGCAAGATCGTCTGATGTTAGCGGTCCGGTCGCTAAAATGACCGGATCATCCGTAAAGGGAATTTTCTTTACATCCTCGGTTAGAATCTCAATATACGGATGTTGCCGGATTTTTTGAGTCACATACTGAGAAAAAGCCTCTCGGTCAACTGCAAGCGCTCCGCCGGCGCTGACAGCTGTTTCGGCTGCCGCTCTCATGGTAATAGAACCCAAACGACGCATTTCCTCTTTTAAAAGTCCCGCAGCCGAAGCGAGCCGCGCGGCTTTCAACGAATTTGAACAAACAAGTTCGCAAAACAAATCACTGTGGTGAGCAGGGCTGCGCTTTACCGGTTTCATTTCAATAAGCTGAACCGAAATACCGCGCTGCGCAAGAGCCCACGCTGCTTCGCAGCCGGCAAGACCCGCGCCGACTACCCGTACCTTTTTCCGTTTCATTCTGTTTCCTCAGTTGATTTTTTTGTGTTTTTCGCTGCACTTTGTTTATAACCGCAGCCCTCTTTCATGCAATAAAGCTGCGTTGTTTTTCCTTTTTTCATAAACAAGGTGTTTCCGCATTGCGGACAAAGATCGGCAACCGGCTGATCCCAAGCAATGAAATTACATTTCGGGTACCCGGAGCAGCCGTAAAACTTTTTGCCCTTCTTCCCCTTGCGCCCAATAAGCTTCGATCCGCAAATCGGACATTTTCCGGGCGTCTCATCCACGATTTTTTTGGTATTCCGACACTCGGGATAACCGGGACAGGCTAAAAACTTGCCGAAGCGGCCGTTTTTTATCACCATGTTTCGCCCGCAAAGCTCGCAAACCACGTCGGTCTCCTCATCCGGCACCGCAAGATGCTCGCCCTCCATTGCCTTTTCGGCAGCCTCCAAAGAGGCGGAAAACGGCTTGTAAAAATCCGCCAAAATGTCATTCCAACGCGTTTTTCCTTCTTCGACCTCGTCAAGCTTTTTTTCCATATCCGCAGTAAATTCCACATTCACAATATCGCTGAAGCGTTCGCGCATCAATTGTGTGGTAATTTCTCCGAGAGCCGTCGGCTTTAAAAACTTCGCCTCACGCTCAACATAGGCACGCTGCAAAATGGTTGTAATCGTCGGTGCATAAGTGCTCGGACGTCCAATGCCGTTTTCTTCCAGCGCCCGAATCAAAGATGCCTCGGTGTACCGAAGCGGCGGTTGCGTAAAATGCTGATTCGGCGTTACCGAAACGGTTTTCAATACGCTGCCGTTCTGCAATGGCGGTAGAAGAGTTGCTTTTTCCCCTTCCTCATCCCGCGATTCCTGATACACCTTTGTAAAGCCGTCAAACTTTACAGAATATCCGTTTGCTTTAAACTGATAGCCCGCAGCGCTGATTTCAGCCGAAACCGTATCCAACAGTTGATCCGACATTAAACTGGCAATAAAGCGCTCCCAAATCAATTTGTAAAGCTTATATTGGTCTGCCGTCAAATCCTCACGGACCCGTTCCGGAGAAAGCTGAGGCATACTCGGGCGAATTGCTTCGTGAGCATCCTGTGCGTTACGTTTAGACTTAAATTCACGTTTAAAATTCGGTAAATACTCTTTCCCAAAGGTCTCTTCAATATAATTGTTTCCGGCCGCACGCGCCTCATCTGAAATACGTAGTGAATCGGTACGCATATAGGTAATCAAACCGACCGCGCCCAACCCTTTAACATGAACGCCTTCATATAATTCCTGAGCGGCAGACATAGTCCTTTTTGCTTGGAAATTCAGTTTTCTGGAGGCCTCCTGCTGTAAGGTGGAGGTGATAAACG
>CAKSSH010000010.1 GCA_934488695.1 uncultured Oscillospiraceae bacterium | reverse complement strand
CAAAACCCTACCTTGCTATTATATACGATTCTTTTTGGAAATGCAAGCATTATTTTCTGTTTTTACAGAAAAATGCTTTCAGGTGCAATTTTGAAAAAAATTTGCTTTTTTCAAAAAAAGGGTGTACAATAGAATCGTTTCCAACATCAAAAGAAGGATGGTTGATTTATGAAAATTCTTGTAATCAATGCAGGCAGCTCTTCAATCAAATATCAATTGATTGATATGGCCAATGAGTTGGTCTTGGCCAAAGGCCTGTGTGACCGAATCGGTATTGACGGCGGCAACTTCAAGCACACGCCGCACGGCAAAGACCCATACAAAATTCAGGTTCAAATTCCGAATCACAGTGAAGCGATTCGTCTGGTGATTGACGCGTTGGTGGATCCGGAGCACGGCGTTATCAAATCCGTGGACGAGATCTCGGCCATCGGACACCGCGTACTGCACGGCGGCGAAAAATTCTGCAGTTCGGTTTTGGTAAATGACGACGTAATTGCCGCTATTGAAGAATGCTGCGAGCTCGGGCCGTTGCACAATCCGCATAACCTGACCGGAATACGCGCCTGCGAAGAAATTTTCAACGGTGTCCCTCAGGTCGCTGTTTTTGATACAGGGTTTCATCAAACCATGCCCGAATATGCATATCTTTACGCATTGCCTTATGAATATTATGAGAAGTATGGTATCCGTCGTTACGGTTTCCACGGAACGTCGCACCGTTATGTCAGCCAGCGGGCAGCCGCTATGCTGGGCCGGGATATTCGAGAGCTGAAGATTATCACCTGCCACCTCGGAAACGGTTCTTCGATTGCGGCGGTTGACGGCGGGAAATGTCTGGACACCACGATGGGGCTGACCCCCTGCGAGGGTATTCTGATGGGAACCCGTTGCGGAAATCTGGATCCGGCAATCATTCCGCTGCTGATGAAAAAGGAAAATCTGTCCCCGGATCAAATTGATACCATTCTGAATAAAAAATCGGGAATTCTCGGTATTACCGGCGGAGTCACCAGCGATAATCGCGATATTGAAGAAGGCGCCCGTACAGGCAATAAACGCTATCAGCTGGTTGAATCCATGCTCTGCCACCAGCTGACCAAGTTTATTGGTGGCTACGCCGCTGCCATGGGCGGTGTGGACGCGATTGTGTTTACCGGCGGCATTGGCGAAAACAACCCGCATTATCGTTCCCGCGTAGCGGAGCGTCTTGCTTTCCTGGGTGTTAAAATTGACGAGGAACTGAACGAGAAGGCCAAACGAACCGATATTGAATACAACATTTCGGTCAAAGGAACTCATCCGGAAATGCTGGTTATCCCAACCAACGAAGAGCTGATGATTGCTCGAGACACGCTGGATATTGTTTCTGCACTGTAAAAAAATCGGCACAAATTGAGGTAAATTCGAGATCAGCGCCCCCAAAATCGGCATATCCGGCTGTTTCCAACCGGATATGCCGATTTTTTTAAAAGCAGCCGCTTCCACACGCGAGGGGCATCATCAATTGAACTGACCAAAGCAGCAAATCGCGCATAGCATTTAAATGCACAGCAACATAAAAACGACCATGCAGGAGCACTTTTCTCATGCATGGTCGTCTTTTTGTTATCCTTGAAGATGGTCGGCTTATTGTTGCAAATTCCTAAAGCCAGCCATCTAAGCGCGGCTTTTTATGCAGCGCCTTGCCGCATCTATTCCCTGCAAAAAAGCATCCGCTTCTTTCAACAGAAATCCGAAACGTTCCGCCGTAAGCCATCCCGCGAAAAAACGTCAGCTTTCTTCAGGCGTTTCAACAGAACGTTGAGCAGCGCCGTGCCTGTCCTGCGGGAATCATCAGCGCTTTTTTTTCTTCTTTTCGCTGTGCTGCTGCCAAAGGACCCAAATATTCGGAGCCAGACAGAGAGACGAATAAACGCCGGAAATCAGGCCGATCGCCATCGGGAAAATAAAATCAAACATTGAAGTGATATCATACATCAGGGACACGATTACCACAACGGCCAATGCAATCAGCGTTGTCAAAGTGGTGTTGATTGCCCGAGAAAGCACTTGATTTAAGCTGCGGTTAACATTTTCGGCCACCGGCAGCTTTTTACCGTAAATATTCTTATTTTCACGAACTCGGTCAAACACGACAATGGTGTCATTGATGGAATAACCCAAAATGGTCAGCATTACCGCCATAAAGTTTCCGCCGATTTCAATCCGGAAAATCGCATAAACCGCATAGACCACGATCAGGTCATGAATCAGTGCAATCACCGCTGTTGTTCCGGCTGACCAACCGCCGATTTTGCGAAACCGAATGGCAATGTAAATCACCATGAGCACCGCCGCCAAAGCAACGGCCAACAGACATTTGATGAAAAAGCTGCGACCGTTCATAGGGTTGACCGAAGATGCATCCGTCAGTTTCACTTGATTGGCAGCAAATTTTTTGGCAAGCGTATCTGTCATTTTGGCCTGTTCATCGGAAGAAATGTCTTCGGAAATTGAAATGTTCAAATTGGTCTTTCCGGTAACGGCATTCTCGACTGAGCGAACCTTAGAAGAATAGCCGGTCGCCTCCTTGACCGCCGCCTGTACATCAGACAGTGAAAGCTCGCCGGTATAGCTGTAATTGGAAACCGTTCCGCCCTTAAACTCAATGTCTACCTCCAGACCGAAAAAGACCGTCACCAAAACAGCAACAGCAACAATTGCCGCGGAAATAATATAAAAAAGCTTCGCGTGTTTTAAAAAATCAAAGGTTTTATTCTGCAGCATTTTTCTTCCCTCCGTAGAGCCAAGGATTCCGAAACGCCTTAAAGCGTGCAAGCGACTGAATCATCAGTCGGGAAGCCAGAACGCCCATGATGAAGTTAAACACAACACCCGCAATCAGCGTGTAGCCGAAGGAGTAAATAGTGCCTGCCGTTGTTGCGCCGAACCAGCTGAACAAAGGAGAGAGCAGCTTGGCAAAAAAGCCGGAGGTCGGCCCGAAGGCACCCATCAGGACCACAGCACTGATGACCATGGTAATATTGCTGTCAAAAACCGTGGCAAAGCCGCGCTTGTAGCCGATAGCAATCGCACCGTCCAGCGTTTTACCGGACAGCACCTCTTCCTTAATACGGTTGGAAATCAAAATGTTGGCGTCAACACCCATGCCGATAGACAGGATAATACCGGCAATACCGGGCAGCGTCAGCGTGAAACTCGGAATACCGCCAAAATAGCCCGATACGCATGCTACCGCTCCGATGGCCTGTCCGATAACCGCAATTCCCGCCACGAATCCGGGCAACCGATATATCAGCGTCATAAAAATAAAAATCAAAATCAGCGCAATCAGCCCGGCCATAACCATGGCGTCTTTTGCACCGGTTCCCAGCTCGGGCGAAATAGTGCTGAAGCCTGAAACCTCCAGCTTAAAAGGCAGAGATCCGGAATTGATTTGACGGGCCAGCTTCTCGACATCCTCCTGCTTAAAGCTGCCGCTGTTATTGGAAATGATTGCGTTTCCGCCGGTGATAGCCGACTGAACCGTCGGCGCCGAAATCATGGTATCATCCATCCAAATGGAAATGCTCTCGCCAATATGCGCCGCAGTCGCAGTCGCAAAAGCTTGCGCGCCTTCACTGGTCATGGAAAGCGCAACGTACCAACCACCATTGTTGGTATCATATTGTGCCGAGGCGGATTTTATCTGCGTGCCCTGAAGCACCACTTCGCCGGTCGGTTTACCGTTTGAATCCGTACCCGTTCCGAGGTTAAAGGTCAAAACCGCTGTTTCGCCCAGCTCCTGAATGGCTGCCTCCGGGTCAAAACTCTCGTCGTCCTCTTTCCATGGAAACCGCACAACGATTTTGTGCTGCGCATAGTCCCCATACACCTCATAATCGGTGATATTCTGACTGGTGAGGCGCTGTTTGATAACCTCCTGCGCAGAGTCAATGGCTTTTTTCATTTCCTCCGCAGAAAGATCTGTCTTGTCCGGGGCCGAAAAAGTGGCGTCCACACCACCGCGAATATCAATTCCCCAGCGGATGTCGTTTCCGCCCTTGATGTAGACCGTCTTTTTGTCGCCATACATACTGCTGATGCCGAACAGAGTCGTATAGGTCAGCAGAACGATGACGCCCAAAACAACAAAAAATGTAGCTTTATGCGCTCGTTTCATGAACAGTCCTCCGTGATATTTTTGTCTGGCGCACACATCTATGAAAATGCGTACGAAAATATTATACATTTCTTCCCGGAAAAAGTCAACGATATCCGTACACTTTTTCTAACCTTTTCAACTTGACTTTTTATCGGTGCCGGTCTATACTGAAAAAGTGATTTACTATCTTAAAAAGAGGGAAAAATATGGAAGCCTTAACCTTATTAACCGTCGGAACGGCGCTTTTGCTCGGGCTGCTGATGTCCCGGGTCGCCAAACGTCTGCAGCTTCCTGCCGTTACTGCTTATCTGATCACCGGCGTGCTGATCGGGCCGTTTTGTCTGGGTGCTCTCGGGCTGCCCGGAATCGGTTTTCACAGCGCAGAAAGCACAGAGAGCTTCGGGATTATCAGTGACGCCGCACTCGGCTTTATTGCGTTTGCCATCGGCAATGAGTTTCGCCTGTCTCAACTCAAGCAAACCGGAAAGCAGGCAACCATCATCGGCATTATCCAAGCGGTTGCCGCAACCTTGTTGGTGGATGCCGCTTTGATCGTTCTGCACTGTCTCATGCCTGATAAGCTATCGCTGTCGGCCGCCATTACGCTCGGTGCGGTTGCCGCCGCAACGGCGCCGGCGGCCACGCTCATGGTTGTTCGGCAATACAAGGCCAAGGGTCCGCTGACCTCTCTGCTGTTACCTATTGTTGCTCTGGACGACGCAGTGGGTTTGGTGATTTTTTCGGTGTCCTTCGGCATTGCCCGTGCCCTGCAAACCGGGTCGCCCGACTTTGTTTCAATCATTGTAGAGCCGCTGCTGGAAATTGTCGCCTCGCTATTGCTCGGCGTCTTGATTTCCCTGCTGCTGACCTTTTTTGAACGATTCTTTCATTCGCGCTCCAAACGGCTCTCACTGGCGGTTGCTTTCGTATTTATCACCGTCGGCATCTGCATGCAAAAGTTTAGCATCGGCGGCGTGACCATCGGATTTTCTTCCCTGCTTTCCTGCATGATGCTGGGAACGGTCTTTTGCAATCTGTGTGATTTTTCTGCGGAGCTGATGGACCGGTGCGACCGCTGGACCGCTCCCCTTTTTGCCCTTTTCTTTGTGCTTTCCGGCGCAGAGCTGAAGCTCTCGGTTTTTTCCGACGGAGCAATTGTCCTTATCGGCGTCCTGTTTATCCTGTTTCGATCTGTCGGAAAATATATTGGCAGCTATTTCAGTGCCAAAGCTGTCGGCTGTGACCGAAACACCGTTCGTTATCTCGGTATCACGCTGCTGCCGCAGGCCGGAGTTGCACTGGGCATGTCGGTAACCGCCATGCAGCTCGGAGAGACAGACGGCGGATTAATACGCAATATTATTTTGTTTGCCGTGCTAATCTATGAGTTGGTCGGCCCGCTGTTCACCAAAATGGCGCTTTCGGCAGCCGGTGAAATTCAAAGTGAGGAACGTACCTCCTCCCGCGGCAGCGCGGTTCAATAAAAAAAGATTTTAAAAAGCCGGGGATTTAAAATCCCCGGCTTTTTTCATTTCTTTAAAAGCTTTTCGCTGCAAGCAAGCTTTACCGCCGCGCATAACGCCCGACAGGCGATTTCCATTTCCGATACATCCAAATAGGAGGGTGCGATTCGGATATTTCGATCCTCGGGGTCATGATGATACGGGAAGGTCGCTCCGGCGTCCGTCAAAATAACGCCGGCCTCTTTGCAAAGCTCCACTGTGCGGCGGGCACAGCCTTCAAGCACGTCCAAGCTGATGAAGTATCCCCCGCGCGGACGCAGATAATGCACACAGCCAAGCGGTTGAAGCTCCCGGTCAAACGCGTCCAAAACAACCTCGAATTTGGGACGAAGAATTTCGGCGTGCCGCTGCATTTGCAAAAGCACCCCCGTTTCATCTCCGAAAAACTTTACATGCCGCATTTGATTGATTTTGTCATACCCGATTGTCTGTGCCGACATCCGTTTTTTCTGCCAAGCGCAGTTTTCACGGCTGCAGGCCATAGCAGCCACTCCGGCGCCCGGAAAGGTTATTTTGGAGGTAGAAAAGAAAATGTACGGTAAATTTTCATTACCGGTCTTTTTACATTCCTCCAGCAAATTCAGCAGTGAAACCGGCTCATACAAGTCATGAATACAATAAGCATTATCCCAGAAAATCCGAAAATCGTCTGCCGCGCACCGAAGCGACGCAAAACGCCGTACCGTACGGTCACTGTAAACAATCCCCTGTGGATTGGAATATTTCGGCACGCACCAGATGCCCTTGATTGCGGGATCCTCTCCTACAAGCCGTTCCACCGTATCCATATCGGGACCCTCATCCGTCATCCGAATCGGGATCATCTCAATACCGAGCTGCTCACAAATGGCAAAGTGGCGATCGTATCCGGGAGACGGACAAAGAAACTTGATCTTTCCCTGCTGCCCCCACGGCCGCTTTCCCTCTCCGACGCCGAACAGCAACGCCCTCACGATAACGTCATACATGATATTCAGGCTGGCGTTTCCGTAAATGATCGTTTCCTCCGGCGTGGCGCCGAGAAAACGAGAAAACAGTGCTTTGGCCTCCGGAATCCCGTCCAAAATTCCGTAATTCCGATAATCAACCCCGTCGCATACCAAGTCCTCCGGCTCAATACAATGCAAAAGCTCCGCGCTGAGATCCAGCTGGGCAGCATTGGGCTTTCCCCGCGCAATATTAAGATTAAGACCGAGCGCACGCACATCCTCGTATTCCTGCAAAAATTGAAGGTGTGCCTGTTTCAGCCGCTGCGGGTCCATTTGCGTTAATTTTTCCATGAATTTGCTTCTTTCCGAGAAAATGCGCCGCTCAGCTGCGCTTTGCTCGTTTAATATAGTGTTCTTCCAGTACACTGAGCTTTTTATCGGTGAATTGCAAGAGAATGCCGTCCTCCCGCAGTGTCAGTGCGGCGCCTTTATAATCCTCGCCGCGCGGATCCCCGCCGATAATCGACGGTGCCTTTTGCAAGCCGAAGCGGGTTTCGCGCATTCCCTCCATAAACTCCACACGATGTGCGTGCCCATACAATATAAGGTCTGCTCCGATATGGTTTAGCTGTGCCATCCAATCGGTATACACCTCTCGCTCATGCTCGTTCCATTCCTCTTCCAGCGGGATATGGCATACCACAAAACGAAACTCGACCCCCGGCGCATCGTACTCCTTTTCCCGCTCGGCAATAACCCTGTGCAGAAACTCGGTTTCGCGCAGTCTGAACGGATGAAAGTTTACCATGCCGCCATACTCCGGATGGCTGTCCTCTTTATCCTCACCGCAGTCAAGCACAATGCCCCAGATTTTTCCGATACGGAAGGTGAAAAAAGGATTTCCGAAATGATCCGTCGGCGTAAAGCGATAATAGAATTGCGCCGCCGCACCGCGGTTATCGTGATTGCCGCGGGAAAAAACAATCGGAATGTTGCCGTGCGTTATCTCGGAAGAAAGAGCAAACAGAGCCATAATATGATCCATTGTTTCACATTGATTGGGAATGTCTCCGTTCAAAACAACAAGATCTAAATCATCTTTGAAAAATCGGGCGGCAAGCGCCGGATATTTGACCGCCGAGTGCGTATCGCTCAAATGGTAAATATGAAAGTCCTTTTTTTCGGGGTTCGGCGCTCGAAAAGCATATGTGCGTTGCTGACGTTCTCCGCTGAGCGGAAAGTACGCCTTACGGTCATAAACCGGCACAAAAACAACATCGTAACTACCGGCCGCATCCAGCGCCGCCATCGGCAGATAAGCTTTGTGCACCTTGAGATCGGAAGGAATAAGGCCGCAGCAATCCTGAACATACGATTTTCCGTCTACCTCTATCCAGCCCATCCCCTCAACCAGCGTGTTGAAGACAATGCAGTATTCCTCCCCGACAACATAAACGGCGGGATCATATACAAATAAGTCCTTCGGAATGGTTCTGTTTTCTTTCATGAAAACCGCTCCCATTTTTTATTTTTCAAGCAACCGCAGACGCAAAACGCCATCAACATTGCCTAACGCAGCGGTGATTTTCTGCGCGCCGGCCGCGTCGGTATCACATACGGTATAGCCGACATTGCCGCGCTTCGCCGAGGCATACTCGCCGGCACCCATCACCGCCGCCGCGACCTGTGCAGAGGCGCCGTCTGTGTGCAGAATGCAGACCCGAACGACGCCGGCCGTAACCGGAGCGCGCTGCAGCGCAGGGAAATTGACCGAATTACGAATGTTCCCGTTTTCCAAATAATCGCGAATTTCGTCAGCCGCCATGACAGCACAGTTATCCTCCGACTCGGGGGTTGAGGCACCCAAATGCGGCAATGCCACCACATTTTCAACACCGATAAACCCGTCGGTCGGGAAATCGGTCACATAACGTGCAACCTTTCCGGACGCAAGCGCCGAAAGCAGCTCCTCCTCACAGACAAGCCCGTCACGCGCAAAATTTAAAATCCGTACGCCATCGCGCATTTGTGCAAGGCTTTCCCGGCAAATCATGCCGCGCGTTTCGCCGCTGAGCGGCAGATGCAGCGTAATATAGTCACACAGCGGATACAGCTCCTGCAGCGTTTGAACCAACCGAACGTCGGACGGAAGACGAACCGCATTCTGTACCGATAAAAACGGGTCATACCCCACGACTCTCATTCCGAGTGCGCGGGCGGCCTGTGCCACCAAAATCCCGATTGCGCCGAGGCCGACAACGCCCAGCGTTTTCCCGGCAATCTCCGGCCCGACAAATTGAGATTTTCCTTTTTCGACCCGCTTCAAGGTCTCGTCACCACTGCCCTTCAAGGTCTTAGCCCATTCGGCCGCCGGCAAAATCCGACGGGAGGCCAAAAGCAGCCCCGCCACGACCAATTCCTTAACGGCATTGGCGTTGGCACCCGGTGTGTTGAACACCACTACGCCCTCTTGGGCAAAGCGGTCAACCGGAATATTATTAACGCCGGCGCCGGCACGGGCGACGCAAAGCGTTTCAGGAGACAGCTGCATATCATGCATGGCCGCCGAACGCACCAATACTGCCTGCGGCGCCGCAGCTTCCTCGCTGCAAGCATAATCACTGCCCAGCCGTTCCAGGGCTAACGGCGAAATCTTATTGAGAAGTTGAATCTGATACATATGTTGCTGCCCCTCTCACCGGTGTTCTTTTTCAAAATTCTGCATAAAGGCGACCAGCTGACGCACGCCCTCTATCGGCATGGCATTGTAAATGGACGCACGCATACCGCCCACCGAGCGGTGCCCTTTAATGTTCACAAAGCCGGCCTGCGCCGCCTGCTTACAAAACAGAGCGTCCAGCTCCTTGTCCCCGGTCACAAAGCAAACGTTCATCAACGAACGGTCCTCTTTCGCCGCAGTCGGCCGGAAAAGACTGGAGCTGTCCAAATAATCATACAAAATCGCCGCTTTTTCACGGTTGATTTTCTCCATCTTCTCAATACCGCCGATTTCCCGGTCAACCCACTCCAAAATCAGCTTGTGAATGTAAATGGCATAGGTCGGCGGAGTATTGTACATTGAACCGTTGTCGGCCTGTACCTTGTAATCCAGCATAACCGGCGTATCCTTGCGTGCATTGCCCAAAAGGTCCTCCCGGACAATAACCACCGTCAAGCCGGCCGGTCCCATATTCTTCTGGGCACCGCCATACACCACTCCGAATTTGGAAATATCCACCGGTGCGGAAAGAATGCAGGAAGACATATCGGCAATCAGCGGAATGTCTCCGGTGTCCGGAATGTACGGAAAGGTCGTGCCAAAAATGGTATTGTTAAAGCAAACGTATACATAATCCGCGTCCGGCCGAATGTCCTGCCGGGTGATTTTGGGGATATAAGAAAAGGTCTTATCCTCCGACGAGGCAATAATCCGAACATCTCCGTATTTCTCGGCCTCTTTAGCTGCTTTTTTAGAAAACTGCCCGGATACCACGTAATCCGCTTTACCGCTGCCGTTCATAAAATTAAGCGGAATAGCCGCAAACTGTGTTGTAGCTCCGCCTTGCAGGAAAAGAACCTTATAATTGTCCGGAATCGAAAGGGTTTTACGCAAAAGAGCCTCCGCTTCCTGAATAATCTCCTCGTAAACCGGGGAACGGTGAGACATCTCCATCACCGATTGGCCGCTGCCGTGATAATCCAGCATCTCGGCGGCTGCGGTTTTAAGCACCCATTCGGGCATCATGGACGGTCCTGCCGAAAAATTGTACACTCTGCTCATCTGACACACACCTATCTGCCATTCAGGCAAAATTTCCGCTCTCTGACAGAGCGGTTTTTAAAAATATAATATAACATTATATTCTATTTTCGTTCGTTCGTCAATCTCTCCGACGGGCTTTTTTCAAAAATCCACCAGTTCATCCAAATTTTTATGATAGTCCTCTAAAAATTCCGACACAAAAAGCTCCGCTTCAGGGCAATTGAGGGCATGCAACTGGCGAAGATTTTGCTTTTCTGCGCTTAAAAATTCGCAATTACCGGCCTTGCGTTCCTCAATACAATGGATGATCGCCGACAGCTTGTCCGCAGCCCGAATCAACGGCAACAACGGTTCGTCCGCGCCGCCGGGCAAGAGCATGGCCGAAAAATCCTCCCGCAGATCCTCCGGCAGGCCTTCACAAAGCCGAGCGGCCGCCTGACGCTCCACCGCCTTGTACGCTGACCGCAGCGTTTCGGTTTTATATTTCACCGGAGTGGGCATATCGCCGGTCAGGATCTCGGTCACATCATGATACAAGGCCAACAAGGCCACCCGCTCCGCGCAATATTGCTTACCGAGACGCCGATTTCCGAGCAGTGCCAGCGCATGAGCAATAAAGGCAACCTGTACCGTATGATCCGAAAGATTTTCCGGGCTTACGCTGCGCATGAGCGCCCAACGCTCAATCAATTTCAACCGTGACAGCAGTGCAAAAAAAGAATATGACATAGCTTCTCCGCCTTTTCTTTATTTATAAATATTCTATCAAATTTACATATTTTTCGCAATACTTCTTTTAAAAAAGGAAAAAGTGTGTTATAATGATTTTATTATAGTTTAGATTCTTAAAAGAAAGAAGGACTGCCTGTGTACGCCGAACCTCCCAAGAATTTTTCTGCGGATCGCAAGCTCTGCCTGAAAGCTTTTTTTCTCGCGTTTTGTGTAGCGGCCGTGTTTTTTCTGCCTTTTGTTATTGTTGACCGAGGTATTTTTCTGTTTTACGGGGACTATAATGTTCAGCAAATTCCTTTTTACCAGCTGGCGCACAGGGCTATCCGGTCGGGCAATTTCGGCTTTAATTTCTACACCGACCTGGGGGCTAATTTTATCGGCTCCTACTCTTTTTACCTGCTCGGCAGCCCGTTTTTTTGGCTGACGCTTCCGTTCCCGAACGAGGCGCTGCCCTACCTGATGGCGCCGTTATTTTGTCTCAAATTTGCCACGGCAGCCGCCACCTCCTGTGCCTATATCCGGCGATTTGTTCAAAACCGCAACTGGGCGCTTATCGGCGGTCTGCTCTACGCCTTTTCGGGCTTCGGTATTTACAACATATTCTTTAATCATTTCCATGAAGTTATTGCCTTCTTCCCGCTGTTGCTTCTGTCGCTGGAAGAGTTTGTTGAGGACGGCCGACGCGGATTTTTTGCTTTTTCGGTTTTTCTTTGTTCTCTTTGCAACTACTTCTTTTTCTTCGGCGAAGTAGTCTTTGTCCTTTTATATTTCTTTGTGCGACTTGCAAGCTCTAACCGATTCCGGCTGAAGCCTCGGGATTTTCTCTGTCTTGTTTTGGAGGCAGTGCTCGGCCTTTGCCTTTCGAGCGTGCTGCTGATTCCGTCCGTAATTGCCGTGCTGGGTAACGACCGCGTCAATGAGCTCCTGTCCGGATGGAATCTGGTGACCTACGGAAACACCCAGCGCTATTTTGCAATTCTGGAGTGTCTCTTCTTCCCGCCGGACATTCCGGCGCGGCCCAACTTTTTCCCGGATGGGAACGCCAAATGGGCCTCGCTCGGTGCCTATCTGCCGGTGGTGGGTATGTGCGGCGTAATCACCTTTATGCAGACCCATAAGCGGCATTTTATTCGCCGCATGCTTGGAATCAGCCTTGTAATGGCACTGATTCCGGGCTTGAATGCGCTGTTTTTTGCCCTGAACGACGCATACTATGCCCGCTGGTTTTTTATGCCCATTCTGCTGATGGCTACCGCCAGCGTCATTGCCTTTGAGCGTTGCACCGACCGAGAGCTCAACACCGGGATTCGCTGGTCCTTAGGAATCACGGCCGCTTTTTGTGCTGTCGGCGTACTGCCAACGCAAAAAAACAAAGAATGGTCCTTCGGGCTTGTCCCTTTTCCGGAGCGCTTCTGGATTTACGTGGTCATTGCGTTTGTCTGCCTTCTGCTGTGCGTGCTGATTGTAAATCGCTGGCGTCATCGGGAAGGTTTTCTTCCCAAAATGACGGCGATGGTCTGTATCACCGCCGTTGTCATCGCCTTTGCCTTTATCAGCAGCGGCAAAAGTCATTCCTATGATGAAGATTTTATTATTGACCGCGGCATTTACGGTGCGGATAACATCAATTTGCCCACAAAAATCGAAGATGAGTTTTACAGAGTCGATGTTTACGACGGGATGGACAACCTGCCGATGTTTTGGCGGCTGCCGACCATTCAGACCTTTCACAGTGTCGTGCCGGAATCGGTCATGACCTTTTACAGAACTTTGGGAATTCAGCGGGATGTGGCTTCCCGCCCGGAAGCGTCCTATTACGCATTGCGAACCCTGACCGGGTGCAAATATCTGTTTATCGAGCACGACCGAGAGGAACGGGACGTCTGCTACGGCTTTTATAAAATCAGCACACAAAACGGCTTTGATATCTATCAAAATGACAATTACGTTCCTATGGGCTGGGTCTACGAAACTTACAGTTCAACCGATTATATGCAAAACTTGGCTGAGACCGTTCGGGACCGATTGATGCTCCACGCGCTGGTACTGACCGATGAGCAAATTCAAAAATACGGCAATCTTTTGGAGCCTATCTCGGAGGAGGACCTGCTTATGCGGGATAATCTGCGCGAGGATGTTGCCCGACTGCGAGCCGGTTGTGCCAAAGACTTCACCTTGACGCAAACCGGATTCAAAAGCCACATCACCCTGAAAAAGCAGAATCTCGTTTTTTACAGCGTTCCCTACGATGCCGGCTGGAGTGCAACCGTCAACGGAAAGCCCGTAACGGTTGAGCGCGTCAACAGCGGTTTTGTGGCGGTTTTGGCGCCTGCCGGTGAAAACGAAATCGTTTTTCATTACACCACGCCGGGGCTGTATGTCGGCATTTGCGTTTCGGCTGCGGCATTACTGCTGCTGATCTTGTATTTGGTGATCCTCGGCATGATACGTCGCCGCCATCCGCTACCAAAGCAAGACTGTTCCCCGATCGACCGAGAGTTTTCCGAATTGTTCAACCCCGAAAGCACCGCTCTGCCGCTTTCGCTGCGTCTGGTAGGCACCCAAAAGGCTCCGGACTCCCCGGGAGAATCTTCACAGCCCGAAGTAAAGGATTTGACAAAGCCGACAGACCCCTCAAGGACAGCGGTCGACAGCTTGGAGCAGACACCTCCGATCCCCTTCCGGTTTGACCCGGAGCCGGCCGAACAGGAGGCCTCTGCGGCCGAAACCGCCGCAACGGATACGACGGAAAACGCCACACCTTTCGTAGATTTCAGCAAAGAAAACACCGGTATCCCGCAAGCGTTTGAAAAAAATTCGCCGCCCGACCCGGAGGAAAAAGCATGAAAACGATTTATTGGGTTATCCCTTGTTACAATGAAGAGGCCGTTCTGCCCGAAACTGCAGCCCGCCTGGTTCAAAAAATAACATCGTTGCAGCAAAAAAGCCTGGTTTCACCGGACAGTCGCGTTGTTTTTGTGGATGATGGCAGCCGAGACAAAACCTGGGAGATTATTGACGGCTTGCACCGGGATAATCCGCTTTTTTGCGGGATTCGTTTGTCCCGCAATCAGGGACACCAAAACGCGCTGCTGGCCGGATTGATGACCGTGAAGGATCGCTGCGACGCCGTGATTTCCATGGACGCCGACCTGCAGGACGACATTGAAGCTCTGGATGACTTTATTACGGCCTATGAAGCCGGCAACGACGTTGTTTACGGTGTGCGCAGCAGCCGGAAAAAGGACAGCGCCTTTAAACGCACCACCGCACGTAGCTTTTATCGCGTCATGCGATTTTTAGGCGTTGATATGGTGTTTGACCATGCGGACTACCGTCTGATGAGTCGGCGTGCGCTCGATGCGTTGTCACAATTCCGAGAGGTCAATCTGTTCCTGCGCGGCGTAGTTCCGTTAGTCGGTTTCCCCTGCACCACAGTAACGTATGAGCGCCAGGAGCGCTTTGCCGGCTCCTCTAAATACCCGCTTCGGAAAATGATGGCCTTTGCCGTGGACGGAATCACTTCTTTCAGTGTTAAGCCCATCCGAATGGTGCTGGCAACCGGGTTTCTTATCTTTTTGTGCAGTATTCTGGTGCTGATCTATTCGTTGGTTCGTTTTCTGTGCGGTCATACCGTGACCGGTTGGACCACGACCGTAGCTTCCATTTGGGCGCTGGGCGGCATCCAATTGCTGTCGCTCGGCATTGTCGGAGAATATGTCGGCAAAATATACAAGGAGGTCAAGGCTCGTCCCAAATTTATCGTTGAGGACACGCTGTTTTAAGATGAAAGATAAGTTTATTTTCATTGTTAATCCCAAGGCCGGTAAAAATGGCCGAGCTGTAAATTTTATTACCCAAATTGAAGCGGCCGCCAAGGCTTTTGCCCTTGATTACGAGCTTTATATCACCAAATCCGCCGGAGACGCGTTGGAATTTACACGGACTCGCTGCCGAAATTTGCAGCAGCCCACTCGATTTTTTGCCTGCGGCGGTGACGGCACCATGAACGAGGTTATTAACGGCGCTGTCGGAACGCCCGGCGCCAGCGTCGGCGTCCTGCCGCTCGGCTCCGGTAACGATTATATCAAGGCTTTCGGTGCCGCAGATTTTTTGAATATGCAGGCGCAGATTGAGGGCGCCGCCGTCCTGGTCGACCTTATCCGAGTCGGAAGCCGTTACGTTGCCAATATGTGCAACATCGGCTTTGACGCATCGGTGGCACACAATTTTATCAAGTTCAAATCCAAGCCGGGGATCTCCGGTCCAATGGCATACTCGATGAGCGTTTTTTATACCTTGTCCAAAAAAATCTCCACTCCGATGACCATCACACTGGATGATGGCACTGAGATTTACGACGATATGCTGCTTTGTTCCGTTTCCAAGGGAATTTACTGCGGCGGCCAGTATAAAAC
This sequence comes from uncultured Oscillospiraceae bacterium, assembly GCA_934488695.1. GTDB lineage: Bacteria > Bacillota > Clostridia > Oscillospirales > Ruminococcaceae > SIG578. The sequence continues at coordinate 27,252 of CAKSSH010000010.1, read as the reverse complement.
TGCGCCAAACGCCAACCCTACCGACGGTTTTCTGGATGTTTGCCCGATTCGTAAAATCTCCCGCGCAAAGTTTCTTCAATTTTTCAATCTTTACAAGGACGGCAAGCATTTTGAAAGCCCCGCTATGCAGGGAATCGTCTCTTATCACAAATGTCGCCGCGTAACTATTCGCGGTGTTCAGCAGCTGCCCGCCTGCTTTGACGGTGAGCCCGCTTTTTTAAGCGGCGCCGTTACTTTTGAGGTTGTCCCGGCCGCACTTCCCTTTATTTTGCCGGCACAGACGGTGAAAAACAAGGACGTCGAAAAAGCCGCCGCCGAAATATTCAAAGCGCCCTCCTTGGCATAAATTTTAAAAGCCGAAGACGCGTCTGTGCGCGCTTTCGTCAGCGCACGCAAATGTTCTCCCCCTTGTAAACGTCCTGACGATAAAGATCAGACTGCCGCTCGGCGGCGCTCATAGCTGCCGGATCCCGGCAATTTAAAAGCAGCAAAATCAAAAGCGGCCGCAGGTTTTCCTGCGGCCGCTTTTAAGGATCCAACAAGAACGCGCCGTCATCATACACACCAACAAAAACATTAGAAAACTGGTTTGCTGCTCGGCGGCAAAGCTCCCGAGTTTCCGAATCCATTCCGCCATCCACAATAAACACCGTTCCGCCGGCGCAGACCCGATCTGCCGATGCCGATAGCGACCGCACCTGCAGCTCCACATCCTCCGCATGACCGGCAATCTTGCAAAAAAGCACCGTCGGACGCAGCATTTTAAAGTGCAAAAACTGCTCCAACATTTCAAAAATATACCGCAAGCCGATAAAAGCCAGAACGCAAATCAGCGAAAAACCGATTGCTTTTCCCACAAAAGTCGCCCCCTTCTATCTCATTTTATGAAAAAAGGGCGTTTTCGGTGAAAATTCTTTTGACCTTAAATCAGGTGCTCGATTTCTCGTTTTAGGCGCAGGATAATTTTTTTCTCCAATCGTGATATGTACGACTGAGAAATCCCGATTAGTGCAGCGACCTCTTTTTGCGTATGTTCACGCCGGCCGCAAAGCCCGAAGCGCATTTCCATAATCATCCGCTCACGCGGCGAGAGTCGCCGTACGGCCGAAAGCAGCACGTCGCGCTCCACTTCCTGCTCGATATGCGCATTAATCGTATCCGGGTCGGTGCCGAGAATGTCGGAAAGAAGCAGCTCATTTCCGTCCCAATCTACATTCAACGGCTCGTCAATGGACACCTCGCTTCGCTGGTTTCCGTTTTTGCGCAAAAACATCAAAATTTCATTTTCGATACAGCGCGACGCATAGGTCGCCAGCTTGATATTCCGGTCCGGGCAGTAGGTGTTCACCGCTTTAATCAATCCGATCGTTCCGATAGACGTCAGGTCCTCGACGCCGATACCGGTGGATTCAAATTTACGAGCGATGTATACCACCAAACGAAGATTGTGCACAATCAGCGTTTCCCGCGCCTGTGCCGGCTTTGTTTGCAGCAGAGCAAAGGCTCGCTGCTCCTGCGCGGCCGTTAGAGGGGGCGGCAGGGTATCCGGTCCGTTCACATAATATACACCGGCACCCGGAAAAATCCTGTGAAGCAATGCGCCGAACCAAAAAAGAAAACGACTGCAAACCTGCCTCAAAACGACTCCTCTTTTCTTATGTATAAATAAGCTCCGGGGACAGCAATGCCCCGGTCTCTCCACCGAAAAGCTTTTGATGCGTCACGGCCATGATGACCCCGAACAGCTCTTGATCCTCGTTTTTTCGATGCAGCACGGCGCTGTCCAGCAGCAGGGCCGCCATTAAACCGCTGCCGCCTACGCTGTCAAACGGAATCACGCGAAACCGCTCGCAACAACCGCTTTTTAAAATGTCCCCGTAAAAACCTTCTTCAAAGCTCTTTTTTTGAAAAACACGATTTAACTCCGGCGTCAGCAGCGGCCGGATTTTTTCATACTCGCAAATCATGACCGGCGCTCCGGACAAGGAATCATGCAGTAAATTTCCACTGTCCAAAAGAGCGTCAAGGGTCACCTGGCGACCGTCAAGACGCAATGTGACACTGTAATGCTGCGCATTTCCTCGGCGTCTTGTAAGCCTCACAAGAAGTCTGGATAAAACATAGACCGTCACGCAGCTTAAAATCAACACCACCGGGGAAAGATGATAATAAACCGTTGCATTATGTACAATTAGCCCGCGCGGATGAAACACCGCCCACAGGCACAGCGCGCCACCTGCAAAAACAGCGTTCGCAGCAAAAAACAGCGCAGTCGCCTTGAAGTAACCCGATAGGCAAACAAACCCGAATGTAATGAGCACCACTATCAAGGCCACAGATATTTTAAGCAAAATTTCCGACAAAACAGACAGTCGCGGCACAAAAATCAGCAAGGAGGAAAGTGCTGCCGCGCCGGTTCCGAAAAAAAGACGTATTGGCCGAATCGTTCGATTCAAGAGAATTCCCGTCAACCGCAGTAAAAAGTAATCAATAATCAGATTTGTAAGCAGCAGAATGTCCACATATACCGTTTCCACCAGACAGCCCCCCTTAGCCTTATTGTAACAAGACAAGGGCGCTTTTTTTGTCGAATATCCGTGTTTCGTTTTTTAAAGGCCTCGCGCAAGGACCTAAAAAAAGCGTGCTACATATAATAAAAAAGAGAGCGACTCTCGGATTTTGATATACAGGAGGTTTTTTTCATGAGCTGTTGTAACTGCAATTCCCGCCCCTTCAAAACAACTGATACGCATTGCTATGCCGACGAGGCATATGACCGCCGTCGTTGCAAAAAATCTTGTGCTCAAGAAGCCTGCACCTGCAGCACCCTGTGTCTGTGTGTAGACTGTGACGGCAGCAGTAGCTGTCACGCCTGTTGCAAGCGCAATTCGTTCTGGCCGAGTTTTTCTCATCCGCGCACACTTTCCTGCGCCGCCCTTTACAGCGCAGAATAAATTACGCCCCGTGCCCTCTTTTGAGGGCGCGGGGCGTATCGTTTCAAAATTTCAGTCAAAAGCAAGCAAAACTTTTAGCAAGCACAAATCGTCTGCCAAGTGCCGTTTTTTTACAGGACTTTTGTCAAAAAATAAAAAATCAAAATGACACCGAGCACAATACGGTAAATTCCGAACGGCTTGAAATCATGCCGTTTTACAAAATTCATCAAAAATCGAATGGACAACATGGAAACCGTAAAAGAAACAACGCAGGCAACGGCCAAAAGAAAATACGCCTGATTCGGAACGGCGACAGCCCCGGCACGAACGTATTTTAAAAATCCAAGCGCCTTAATCCCACTAGCACCCACCATTACCGGAACCGCCATAAAGAAGGCAAACTCTGCTGCCGCCTCCCTTGATAAGCCCAACAGCATAGAGCCGATGATGGTAGAACCGGAACGCGAAGTTCCGGGAATAATGGAAAGCATTTGGAAAATGCCGATTTCAAAAGCTTTTTTGTAAGAAATATCATATACGCTTTGAATCTTGGGCAGCTTTGAACGGCGGCGATTCTCTATCACGATGAAGGCGACGCCGTAAAGAATCAAGGCGCCCGCCACGACATAAATATTATAAAGCCATCCGTTAATATCCCGGCCGGAGATCTTCTCTAACAGCTTATCAAAACCGACCCCGGCAAGCCCTGCCGGAATACAGGCAACAATCACATGAAACCACAGTGACCAACACTGCGCCCGCTGTTCTCTTGTTTTTTTTGAAGAAAACGGCCATAGCTTGTGCCAAAACAGCACCACGACCGCCAAAATGGCTCCTAATTGAATCACCACTTCAAACATTTCCCAGAATTCGCTTAGAAATTCGGCGTTTCCGTCAAAGCTGAACTTGACCCATTCCTGAAGCAAAATTAAATGCCCGGTGCTGCTAATAGGCAGCCATTCGGTAATTCCCTCCACAATACCGAACAAAACTGCCTTGAGAAATTCCAACATGAAAAAACTCCCTTCTCCTCGCTCCTGTTTCTATTGTATCATTATACGCAAAAAAATTATGCCTGTCAATGAAAATAGACTTGACATTTTTCAAAAAAGGCTTATAATAGAATCAAATAAAATATAAAGGCTATGATGAAGAGGGCTGAATTGCGATGCTTTCAGAGAGCCGGCGGGTGGTGCAAGCCGGTAGCAGGACTTTTCAAGAGCCTATGGCTTCTGAGCCGGAAATTCGAGCGCGATATGCGTTAGGGTTTCCCGTGTGATCGCTGCGTCAAGGCGAAGGGCTTGTCAGAGCCTGCAAAGTGGCATCCTAACAGGTGCAATTTGAGTGGTACCGCGGAGTTTTTCCGTCTCAAAGATCTATTCTTTGAGGCGGTTTTTTTATTTTAAAAAGGAGCTGAAACACATGGCAAAAGAACGAATTGAAACCACCTGCGTACAGGGCGGCTACACCCCGAAAAACGGAGAGCCGCGTCAAATCCCCATCGTACAAAGCACGACCTTTAAGTACGCTACAGGCGAAGACATGGGCAAACTATTTGACTTAGAGGCAGCCGGCTATTTCTATTCCCGCCTGCAAAATCCGACCTGCGACACGGTCGCAGCCAAAATTTGCGCCTTAGAGGGCGGCAGCGCTGCCATGTTGACCTCGTCGGGGCAGGCCGCGTCATTCTATTCTATTTTCAATATTGCCTCTTGCGGAGACCATGTGGTGTCCTCCTCCAGCATTTACGGCGGAACGTTCAACCTATTCGCCGTCACCATGAAACGAATGGGGATCGACTTTACCTTTGTTTCGCCGGATTGCACAGAAGAAGAGCTCAATGCCGCTTTTCGGGAAAACACCAAAGCTGTGTTCGGAGAGACGATTGCCAACCCGGCGCTGACGGTGCTGGATCTTGAAAAATTTGCTCGCGCGGCACACGCACACGGCTGTCCGCTGATTATTGACAACACCTTTGCCACGCCCGTCAATTGCCGTCCCTTCGAGTGGGGCGCCGATATTGTAACCCATTCCACCACTAAATATATGGATGGACACGGGTCTGCCGTTGGCGGCTGTATTGTTGACTCCGGCAAATTCGACTGGACGGCGTACCCCGACAAATTCCCCGGCCTGTGTACACCGGATGAAAGCTATCACGGTATTACCTATACCGAGCGTTTCGGTTTAGGGGGTGCTTATATCACAAAAGCGACCGCACAGCTAATGCGAGATCTCGGCGCCACACCGGCACCGCAAAGTGCGTTCTTGTTAAATCTCGGGCTGGAAAGCCTGCATGTGCGCATGAAGCGGCATTGCGAGAATGCGCAGGCCGTTGCAGAGCACTTGTCTCGTCATCCTAAAATTTCGTGGGTCCATTATTGCGGCCTGCCCGATGACCGTTATTACGCACTGGCTCAAAAATATCTGCCAAACGGATCCTGCGGCGTCATCAGCTTCGGCGTCAAGGGCGGCCGAAGCGCCGCCGAGGCATTTATGCAGCACCTGAAAATTGCCGCCATTGAAACACATGTGGCAGACGCACGCTCCTGCTGTCTGCACCCGGCCAGCACCACACACCGTCAGTTGAGCGATTCGGAGCTTGTTGCTGCCGGTGTATCGCCCGACCTGATTCGTTTCTCCTGCGGTATTGAAAATGCACAGGATCTGATTGACGATATTGACGCTGCGCTGGAAACTATCTGAAAGAAGGATCATTCATGCCTATAAAAATTCCAAACCGTCTGCCTGCCGTCCGGACGCTGGAATCGGAAAACATTTTTGTAATGACCGAGACTCGCGCCATCACGCAGGATATTCGTCCACTGAAGTTGCTGCTTTTAAACCTTATGCCGACTAAAATCGACACCGAAACACAGTTTTCAAGGCTGCTCGGCAACACGCCGCTTCAAATTGAATTGACGCTGCTGCATACAGCAAGCCACCATGCAAAAAATGTGTCTCAGCAGCATTTGCTCTCGTTTTACAAGACCTTTGACGAAATACGTGATCAGAATTTTGACGGCATGGTCATTACCGGCGCTCCGGTAGAGCTGATGGAGTTTGAAGAGGTAGAATATTGGCAGGAGCTGTGCGACATTATGGAATGGTCCAAAACACACGTTCACAGCACAATGCATATTTGCTGGGGCGCGCAGGCCGGACTGTATTACCATTTCGGCGTTTCAAAGCAGCCGCTGCCGCAAAAGCTGTTCGGCGTTTTTGAGCATCGGGTCGAATATAAAAATTCCATCCTGTTTCGCGGGTTTGACGATGTGTTTTATGTGCCTCATTCTCGTCATACAACGGTACAACGTGACGACATTGCACATGTCAACGGTCTGAAAATTCTGGCAAGCTCCGAGAAAGCCGGCGTTTACGCCGTTTCCTCCCGAAACGGTCGGCAGATTTTCATCACCGGCCATGCCGAATACGATGCCGACACCCTGCTCAAGGAATATCGGCGCGACCTTTCGGCCGGGCGTCCTATCACCCTGCCGGAGCACTATTTCCCGGATGACGATGACCAAAAAGAGCCCTGCGTCACCTGGCGCGGCCACGCAAACCTTTTATTTTCCAACTGGCTCAATTATTTTGTATATCAAACGACGCCTTATGACATCACAAAAATCAAATAAGAAACCGGCGGGCACAATAATGTGCCCGCCGGTTTTATTATAACAAAAAGCTCAAAAGAACCTGTCCTGCTGTATTTCTTCAGCGATTGCGCAGCCATACCGGCGGCAAAACAGCGATCAACAACGGATAAATTTCAAGCCGCCCCAGCAGCATGGCAGCTGACAGCGTAATTTTAGACAAAACAGAAAAATCCGCATAGCTTGAAACGGGGCCGACCGCGGCAAACCCCGGCCCGACATTATTAAAGCAAGAGACTGCTGCGCTGAAATTAGTTTCCATCCCAAAAGGCTCTAATGAAAGAATTAAAAAGACTGCCATTATACAAAATATATAGAGAGCAAAATAGGTCCCAACCCCGCTGATGGTCGCGTCATCAACAGTTTTTCCCTCCAACTGCACCGTCGTAACCGAACGCGGGTGAAGCATTCGCTTGATTTCCCGGCGAACCATCCGGAACAAAAGCAGCGACCTTGAGACCTTAAGCCCACCGGCTGTCGACCCGGAGCATCCGCCGCAAAACATCAGCAAGAACAAAACGGCCTTGGAAAGATCCGGCCAAAGATTAAAATCTGCCGTTGCATACCCGGTGGTTGTGAGAATGGAAGAAACCTGAAATCCGGACAGCCGCAGCGCTTCTTCAAAATTCTTGCAGATTGGGTAAATATCCGCTGTAATAACCGCGACAGACCCCGCTGCAATGCCCAAATACAACCAAAGCTCGGCACTTTTCAGCGCCGATTTAAACCGACGAATCAAAAAGAGATAATATAAATTGAAATTTACGCCGAACAGCAGCATGAAAATTGCAATTACCCATTGCAAATACGGGGTGTACCCCGCAATACTGTCCGACTTAATCCCGAAGCCGCCGGTACCGGCAGTACCAAATGCGTGCAGAACGCTGTCAAAAAGCGGCATGCCGCCGATACACAACATCAGGATTTCCAGCAGCGTCATCCCAATGTAAATTAAGTACAAAATCTTGGCCGTATCCTTCACTCGCGGCACCAATTTGCCGACAATCGGGCCGGGCATCTCAGCACGCATGAGGTGAATCGACCGATCCGACAGATTCGGAATCAGTGCCATAACAAAAACCAAAACGCCCATGCCGCCGATCCAGTGCGTAAAGCTCCGCCAGAAAAGCAGACTTTTGCTCAGCCCCTCCACGTTTTTCAAAATGGAAGCGCCGGTCGTTGTAAAACCGCTGACTGTTTCAAAAAAGGCGTCAATATAAGACGGAATTTCGCCGCTCAGATAAAATGGCAATGCGCCGACGAGCGAAACCACGACCCAAACCAGCGCCACAATCGCCAGGCCCTCTCGGGCGTATATAATGTGATTTCGTGTCCGAAACACAAGAGCCAACAAAGTACCGCCGATCAGAGAAGCGCCTATTGTGACGGCAAATGCCCAAGCACAGACCTCTCCGAAATAAATCGCCACCGCAAACGGAAGCAGCAGCAAGATTGCCAACGCAACCATCAGCCGTCCGACGATGCTGAAAATCATCCGATGATTCATAAGTTTTTCCTGCCGCCTTTACAAAAGAATATCCGATAAATTGTAAAGCTGCCGCCCGGCCGCCAGCACCACCACTCGATCGCCGGCCAAAATCACATCATCACCGCAAGGAATGATTGGACGACGTCCCCGAATAATACCGGCAATCAAGATGTTTTTCTTCAGCTTTAAATCTCGCAGCATAACGTGTTGATACGGAAAATCGTCCTGCACCTTAAATTCCAATGCTTCGGCGCGGCCGTCCATGAGCTTGTAAAGCGTTTCAACATTACTGCCGAGTGAGTTTTCAAGTGCTCTTGCGTAACGCACCAAAATATCGGAAACAATGCGTTTGGGTGAAATAATCGTGTCCAATCCCAACCGTTCCGCCAAAGACGCAAGCTCAGAACGATTGACCTTTGAAATCACCTTAGACACATTTTGAGAAGCTGCAAAGAAAGAAATTAAGATATTTTCCTCGTCCATACCGGTCAGGGCAACAAAAGCATCCGTGCTTCCAATTCCCTCTTCCATCAGCAGCTCCTGCTGCGCACCGTCTCCGGCGATAATCACAGCGCCGGGCAGACTGTCGGCAAGCTCCTGACAACGGCGAGGATTTTGCTCGATGATTTTAACATCGCTACCGTCGGACAGCAGCATTTTGGCAAGGTAGTATGCCGTCCGGCTGCCGCCCAAAATCATGGTACTGCGCGCTTGTTTTTTTAAACACCCCAGCGATCGAAAAAGCTTTTGTGTTTCGGCTGGCGCCGCCGTCACCCCGATTTTATCACCGGCCCGCAGCACAAACTGACCGTCCGGAATAAACACCTCATCCCCGCGCCAGACCGTTCCAACCAAGTAATTCCCGCGATATTTTTCACGCAGAGTTGACAACATCATCCCATCCAGCGGCGAACCGTCCCGCAGGCGCAGCTCAATGATTTCAAACCGACGCCCCGAAAAAGTCTCAATATTAACCGCACTCGGAAACTTAAGAATATTAAACAATTCCTTTGCTACCAGCAGCTCCGGATTTATGGCCATAGACAGGTCTAAATTCTGCTTTAAAAAGTTCAGAGAATTTTCGTTATAATGTTGGTTACGGATTCGGGCAATTGTATGATGCGCACCCATTTTCCGAGCCAAAAAACAACTAAGCATGTTGATTTCATCCGACCCGGTCACCGCCACAAACAGCTCGGCAGTTTCTGCGCCTGCCTGTTCCAGCACGTCACAATCCGTTCCGCCGCCGCAAACGCACATCACATCGTATACATTGCCGACCTCGGAAACCACCGCGGCATCATCATCCACCGCAACGATATTATGACCTTCTCCAACCAAACTGCCAACAATCGCCGTGCCGATTTTTCCACAGCCAACCACAATTATTTTCATGAAAAAATTCCTTTTCTTTTAGTTTCTTGAATCATTATACTACACTCTATTCCATTTTTCCATACTTTTTTACTTTTTGGAATGAAAAGCCGAAAGCAAAAAGCGGACCGTCTCCCGAAACGATCGGAGACGGCCGTTTTTATTTTTCAAGACTTCGACAAATCAATTGCTGTGACAGGCCGCGGCAAAGCTCGGTCAGGCGATGCAAATCGGCAATCGCCGCATCCTCCATATTGCTCCCCAGCCAATCGATCATGAGACCGAAGCATTCGCATTTGATAAAATGAATAAAAATTCGCCGGTCCTCCGGCCGAATCTGCTGCTGTGCAAAAGCGGTATCCACATAAGCGGTAACGGCATAGGTGCAAAGCTTAATCAACTCCCGCTCGAAAACGTCCCGACTGACAGAGTTGAAAATGTGCGCAGCGGCTTTTTTGTGTTCGACGGCAAAAGAAAAGGCGGCATCAAAGCACTCATCTAAGGAAGTAACTGTCGGATATTTTTCGATAATGCCGTTCATTTCCTCTACTATAATTTCCTCAAGCAACGTCGGAATATCCCGAAAATGATAATAAAAGGAGTTGCGGTTAATGCCGCAGTCCTCAACAATGTCCCGCACGCTGATGCGGCTAAGCGGTTTTTCATTTAACAGTTTCAAAAAAGATTCTTTAATTGCTTTTTGGGTGAAATTTGCCACGACATCAGCCCTCCTTCGTTACAATATCTGCAATATCCGAAAGCCCGCAATGCAGCGCCAAACAGATTTTTCCGAGTGTTTCCAGATTGACCGATTCGCACCTGCCCATTTTGGCAATCACTGCCGAGCTGAGGCTGGCCTTTTGCTGTAAATCTTTTTTCTTCATCCGAAGATCAATCAGCCGTTTCCAAAGCTTATCATAACAATATTCACAATGTGCCATATCTTTAATTCCTCTCCAAAATCTGCCTGTATTATAACATATTTTCTTTTAAAACGCAACAGAAACAGCACAAAACAAAAGTTTTTAAAATATATTACAAACAGCGCAAAAAATCCCCGGACTTTTTCAGAGCGGGGGTGCTGCCGGGGCGGGTGCGGACGGAGCGGGGTTGCGGCCGGGGCAGGTGCGGACGGAGCGGGTGTGCCGCCGAAATGGGAGGATACAGCTAGAGTAGGTGTGCGGCCGGAGGAAGTGCGGACGGAGCGGTGTGCCGCCGAAGTGGGAGGATACAGCTAGAGTAGGTATGCGACCGGAGGAAGTGCGGACGGAGGAAGTGCGGACGGAGCGGGGTTGCGGCCGACCGCACAAGGTCTTAGGCGGGCACAAAATGCTATTAAAAAGCTCTGAAAGCAAAAAGCCGGAGGGCAATGCCCTCCGGCTTTTTCAAGACCTTTTAACTGCATTCCGAAGAATACCGTCAAACAGCCCAAGCCTTATTCGTACAGCTTGGAAAGACGAAGCAGGTGATCGTAACGCTCCTTAGAGTTTTCGGCCGCCTCTTCAAACAACCGCGTTGCACGTTCCGGATTGGAACGCATCAGCGAGGAATAACGTGCTTCGTTCATGATAAACTCCTTATAATCCGCCGTGGCGGGCTTAGAGTCAATCGTAAACGGATTCTTTCCCTCCGCCTTCAGCGCCGGGTTGTAGCGGAACATATTCCAATAACCGCAATCGACCGCTTTCTTCATCTCGGCCTGGCAATTCACCATACCGCCCTTGATAGAATGCATTTCGCAAGGAGCGTATCCGATGACAATGGACGGGCCGTGATAAGCCTCAGCCTCCTGCAGCGCCTTGAGCGTCTGATTCATATCGGCGCCCATGGCAATCTGTGCAACATACACATATCCGTAGCTCATAGCGATTTCAGCCAAAGACTTTTTCGCAATGGCCTTGCCGGCAGCAGCAAACTGCGCAACCTGACCGATTTGAGAAGCCTTGGAGGCCTGACCGCCGGTGTTGGAGTACACCTCGGTATCAAAGACCATAATATTAACATCCTCGCCCGAAGCCAGAACATGGTCCACACCACCGAAGCCGATATCATATGCCCAGCCGTCTCCACCGAAGATCCAGACCGATTTTTTGGACAGATATTCCTGATTCTCGTAAATATCCCGGCAAACATCGCAAACATCCGCCGTCTTGGCCGCAGCCGCAGCCAGTTCTTTAGAGGCAGCCGCATTGGCGTTTCCGTCATAAAGCGTATCCAGATACTTCTGAGCGGCCGCTTTCAGCTCGTCAGAAGCCTTGTCCGACTCAAGAATGGCCTTTGCGTCGTCCACCAAACGGTTGCGGATGGCCTTTTGGCCGAGGTACATACCGAATCCGTGCTCCGCATTATCCTCAAACAGCGAGTTGGCCCAAGCAGGACCATGTCCCTCTTTGTTGACGGTATAGGGCGACGTGGCCGCCGGACCGCCCCAAATCGAGGAACAGCCGGTTGCGTTGGAAATATACATTCTGTCGCCGAACAACTGTGTAATCAAACGTGCATAAGAGGTCTCTGCACAACCGGCGCAAGAGCCGGAGAATTCAAGCAGCGGCTGCTTATACTGGCAGCTGACAGCATTGATATTCGCAGTTGTCTCGGGCTTTTCGGCGACCTTGTCAACACAGTAATCAAAGACCTGCTGCTGATCCTCCTGAGACTCACGCGGCACCATTTTCAGCGACTTTGTCGGGCAAACGCCGATACAAACGCCGCAGCCCATGCAGTCCATCGGAGAAACAGCCAGCGTGTAAGTATAATTCGTCTTAACAATCGGCTTGGGCGCTTTCTTCATGTTCGCAGGAGCCGCAGCAAGCTCCTCGTCATTCAACGCGAACGGACGAATGGTTGCGTGCGGGCAAACAAAGGCGCACTTGTTGCACTTGGCACAGGTGTCCTCATTCCACTCGGGAACCATGACCGCGACGCCGCGCTTTTCATAAGCCGACGCGCCCTGCTCAAAGGTGCCGTCTACATGATCCACAAAAGCGGAAACCGGCAGCGCGTCACCCTCCATTTTGGCAACAGGCTTCAAAATGGTGTCTACCATCTTCACAAGCTTTTCAGGGCCATTTTCGGTTGCTGCAGTCGCCACATCCTGTGCTTCCGCCCATGCAACAGGAACATCGATCTTGACGAAGGCCGTTGCGCCGGCGTCAATGGCTTTCCAGTTCATCTCAACAACATCTTTGCCCTTCTTCATGTAGGAGGCCTCGGCCTTTTCCTTCATGTAACGAATCGCATCCTGCGCAGGCAGAATCTTTGCAAGTGCAAAGAAGGCTGACTGTAAAATCGTGTTGGTACGCTTGCCCATGCCAATCTGTGCAGCAAGGTCAATTGCGTTCACGGTGTACAGCTGAATGTTGTTCTTTGCAATGTAACGCTTGGCCTCTGCCGGCATATGCCGATCCAGCTCCTGAGCATCCCACTGGCAGTTAATCAGGAAAATACCGCCCGGCTTCACGTCATTGACCATCTTATAGCCCTTGATGACATAAGAGGGGTTATGGCAAGCCACAAAGTCCGCCTTATTGATATAATAAGGGCTCTTAATCGGCTGATTGCCGAAACGCAGGTGACTGATGGTGATACCGCCGGTCTTTTTAGAGTCATACTGGAAGTATGCCTGAACATACTTATCGGTATGGTCGCCGATAATCTTGATGGAGTTTTTGTTGGCGCCGACAGTACCGTCACCACCCAAGCCCCAGAACTTGCACTCAATCGTGCCGGCAGCCGCCGTGTTCGGAGCGGGCTTTTCTTCCAAAGACAGACCCGTTACGTCGTCCACAATACCAATCGTAAACTGAGCTCTCGGCTTGTCCTTTTTCAGCTCATCAAAAACAGCAAAAACGCTGGAAGGAGGCGTATCCTTCGAGCCGAGGCCGTACCGGCCGCCGGTAATGACATCAAACGTTCTGCCCATCGCTGCACAGGCTGCCACAACATCCAAATACAGCGGCTCACCCAGTGCGCCGGGCTCCTTGGTACGATCCAAAACCGCAATTCTGCGAACAGTTTCCGGAATGGCCTTAACAAGATGCTCCGCCGAAAACGGACGGTACAGACGAACCTTAACAAGACCGACCTTTTCGCCGGCAGCGTTCATATAATCAATAACTTCCTCGGCAACATCGCAAATCGAACCCATAGCGATGATGACCCGCTCCGCATCGGGAGCGCCGTAGTAGTTAAAGAGCTGATAATCCGTGCCCAGCTTAGCATTAACCTTGCCCATATACTCTTCTACAATACCGGGAACCGCCTCATAATACCGATTGCAGGCCTCGCGATGCTGGAAGAAAATGTCGCCGTTTTCGTGCGAGCCGCGCATGACCGGGTGCTCCGGATTCAGGGCGCGCTTACGGAAAGCCTTAACAGCGTCCATATCAACCATTTCCCGAAGATCGTCAAAATCCCAGACTTCAATTTTTTGAATCTCGTGAGAGGTTCTGAAGCCGTCAAAGAAATTCAGGAAAGGAACACGGCTCTTAATCGCAGCCAAATGAGCAACGGCGCCGAGGTCCATAACTTCCTGCGTATTGGTTTCCGCCAACATGGCAAAACCGGTCTGACGGCAAGCATATACGTCGGAGTGATCGCCGAAAATATTGAGCGCGTGGCTGGCAACGCAGCGTGCCGAGACATGGAATACGGCCGGCAGCAGCTCGCCCGCGATTTTATACATATTCGGGATCATGAGCAGCAGACCCTGAGAAGCCGTATAGGTCGTGGTCAAAGCGCCGGCAGCCAAAGATCCGTGCACCGTTCCGGCGGCGCCTGCTTCGGACTGCATTTCGGAAACCTTCACAGTCGTTCCGAAAATGTTTTTCAAGCCGGCTGCGGACCACTGGTCTACGTAGTCAGCCATCGGGCTGGACGGAGTAATGGGATAAATTCCCGCAACCTCGGTGAACGCATAAGAAACATGCGCTGCAGCGTTGTTGCCGTCCATGGTTTTCATTTTTCTTGCCATCATATATCCTCCTTCTTAAATAGAACAACAAGACAAGCCGTCTGCCGATAATAGCAGACACTACCTTTAATAGAATAGCATTTTTTCTTTGAATTGTAAATAGCTTAACGGCGTTTTTTTGATTTTCGAGAACTTTTTACAAAAAATGTCAAAAAAAGGACAAGCAGCCTCTTCCGCAAAGCTTGATTTTAAGTCGGCATAATGATAAAATAAAAGAAAAGATTGCGGGGTAGAATAAACCGAAAAAAGAGACAACGAGGTGCCAAATGAAAACTGCTTTGATCCTAATCTCGGTATTTTTGCTTGTTTTTCTGCTGCTTGCTCTCGTTTTCGGCGGCATTTGCTTTTACAGTGCCTGTGACCGGAAAGCCCGGCTGATTCGTCGGCTTTTTCACAAAAATGAGCCGCGTATCTTCGGCTGCCATTTTGACCAAGTGCTGGACGGACAAAAACGCCTTTCTCTTTTGCCCGGCGAGGAGGTTTTCATTCAGAGCAAGGATGGCCTCAAGCTGCACGGACGTCTTTTACACGGTAAAAACGCAAGCCGAACGCTGCTTTGTGTCCACGGTTACCGGGCAACGCCGTTTCACGACTTCGGCGCCGCGACCGATATTCTGCTTTCCTTCGGCAATCTGCTGTTGATTGACCAGCGAGCACACAGTCAAAGCGAAGGGCGATATATTACCTACGGCGTTCGAGAAAGCGAAGACTGTTGCCAATGGGCCGAATGGCTGCTCAGCAAGAAGGGCGCGGAACATCCGGTCTACCTGGACGGAATTTCGATGGGCGCCACAACCGTTTTGATGGCCGCGCCGAGGCTGCCTCATAATGTGCGCGGCATTATTGCCGACTGCGGATTTACCTCCCCCTACGACATGATGAAGGACATCACGCGCCGCTATTTTTTCCTCCCGCAGCCGCTGCTGCTTTTTACGGTCGATTTATTTTGCCGACGGATTGCAAGGTTTTCCCTGCGTGAAAAAAGCACCCTTTCGGCAATGGCAGAAAATTCTTTACCGGTTTTATTCGTGCACGGCACTGCCGATTCCTTGGTTCCGGTGCACATGACCGAAGAGGCTTACAACGCCTGTCACTCCCCGAAAAAGCTTCTTTTGTGTGAAAACGCCGAGCACGGGATGAGTTTTTTCGCAAAGCAGGATCAATATCTTGCGGCAATGAACAAGCTTTTTTCCGATTGTGAAAAGGAACGTAAAGAAGGAATAGAATGATAAAACACAATATTCCGCCGTTATATAGTGCGTGCTCTCGGGTTTTGATTTTAGGCAGCTTTCCGTCGGTTCTTTCCCGACAGGCCGAATTCTTTTACGGACATCCGCAAAACCGTTTTTGGCGCGTGCTTTCGGCAATTTTCAATCAGCCGCTGCCAATGAATATTGCCGAGAAAAAAGAGCTTGTTTTGTCTCATCGTCTGGCGCTGTGGGATGTCATCGGCAGTTGTGATATTACCGGAAGCGCCGACAGCAGTATTCGCAATGTTCGAGCTAATGATGTAGCAGCGCTGCTTGAGCACTGTCCTATTCGGCAAATTTTTGTCAACGGAAAAACAGCTGCGCGCTATTACGACCGATATCTGCTGAAGGACCTCGGTCTGCCGGCACAGTGTTTGCCCTCAACAAGTCCGGCCAACGCCGCCTACTCCCTGCCCAAGCTTATCACTGCATGGCAATGTGTTGCGACAGCGGCACAGGCAGACTCAGACCTGTCCGGCGCTGCGCCGAAGCCGAAAGACTAAAAACCGCCCCGGCAGGCAGCCCGCAAAAGAGCTTTTTTCATCTTTACAAAAAGCCGCCCCAATAAGGGCGGCTTTTTAAAATTCACTCGAGCCGACAAAACCGACGCGTATCTGTCTTAAAAAATCCCGGGTGCTGCCATCGGCAGCACCCGGGTTTTGCTCAGTGCGGAATGGCCGCGTATTTGGTTACGCTGCCGGGCAGGTCAGCCGCTTCTGCCGAAACGGTAAAGACAAAGACCGTATCATCGCTAATTTTATCAATTCGATCCAGGAAAGACGCCAGCGCCGCATAGTCGCGGCCGCCGATTTTAAGAATCGAATCCACGAACACATCGGTAATATCATAGTTTCCGGCAAGAAGGCCGGAGAGGAAGGCGTAACACATGTCATACCCTTCGATCTCGTAAGCGTCGGTATCAATCAAGCGCGCCTGCGGCTTTAAGTCGTAGGTCAGGGTCGCGCCCTTTTCCACGCAAAGCACATTTCCCTTGGAATTCAAAACCGCATCATGGACAAGTTCGATCAACTTTTTAGTCTTTCCGGTGCCTTTGTTTCCGATAATCAGTTTTACCATGTTGTTTCGTCCTCCCAATTTTTATTTAAACTCCCCTAACGGAGAGCAGTACACTATCCGTTCAGCCGCTGGAGCAGCTGTGCCTGCTGTTGCTCATAGCCGGGCTTGCCGAGCAGGGCGAACATATTTTTCTTATAGGCTTCTACGCCGGGCTGGTTAAAGGGATTGATCCCGAGCAGATAACCCGAAATTGCGCAGGCTTTTTCAAAGAAATACACCATATAGCCGAATTCGTACTCATTTGCCTGCGGAATCTGCAAAATCAAATTGGGTACACCGCCCTCATTGTGCGCCAAAATAGTACCCTGAAAAGCCTTTTCATTGACCTGCGACATGCTCTTGCCCGCCAAGAAATTCAAGCCATCAAAATTTTCGGCGTCTTCTTCGATCACCCAATCCCGAACAGGCTTCTGAATTTCCACAACCGTTTCAAAAAGATTGCGGGCGCCATCCTGAATAAATTGACCCATGGAATGTAAATCGGTCGAAAAAATCACCGATGCGGGGAACAGACCCTTCTGATCCTTGCCTTCGCTTTCACCGAACAGCTGCTTATACCATTCATTCATCATGGCAAAGCGCGGCTCGTAGCTGACCATCACCTCAATGGCCTTTCCCTTACGGTAAAGGATGTTGCGCAATGCAGCATACCGATAGCAATCGTTTTTCTCAAAATCCTCAGAAGAAAACGCGATCCGCGCATCCTGCGCACCGTGCATAACGGCCTCCAAATCAATGCCGGCAACAGCCATCGGCAAAAGGCCGACCGCCGTCAGCACCGAGTAGCGCCCACCGACATCATCCGGGACTACAAAAGTGCGGTATCCTTCCCGATCCGACAGCTCCTTGAGCGTGCCGCGGCATTTATCGGTCGTGCAGAAAATGCGCTGACGTGCCTCCTCTTTACCGTACTTTTCCTCCAGCAGCTTTTTAAACACGCGAAAAGCAATAGCCGGCTCGGTGGTCGTTCCGGATTTAGAAATAACGTTGATCGAAACGTCCCGCCCCTCGCACAAATCCAGCAGCTCGTTCAAGGCGTCCGCACTGATGGAATTGCCGGCGAAATAAATGTCCGGCGTATCCTTTTTCATCAAATTATAATTCGGAGAACGCAAAAACTCAATCGCAGCGCGCGCCCCGAGATAGGAGCCCCCGATACCGATTACAATAAATACATCGGTGTTGCCGCGAATTTCGGCGGCGGTTTTGCAAATCCGGTCAAACTCTTCCCGGTCATAATCAACCGGCAGATCCAGCCAACCGAGAAAATCCGCACCTGCGCCGCTTTTTTCGTGCACAGTTTTATGCGCGGCAAGCACCTGCTCACGCATCGCTTGCATTTCATGCTCGGCGACAAACCCGCCGGCATATTTTTCAATCAATTTCAATGCCATGAATGACGCTCCCTTTAAGATTGCTTTTGTTAAAAATATTGTACTATATTCCGGGCGCTTTTTCAAGACAAACTCGTAAACAAATTGAAAATTTTTTAAAAAACGGTTCTGAGCAGCTGCAAAAGCATATAAATATAAGAAATTTTCGGGACGCTCCGGGCGGCGGTCAGCAAATAGGCACCCTGCGGCTGTCCGTCGACAAAAATTTCAACTCGACCGAGCTCCTGTCCCTGCTGCACCGGCGCCTGCAGCTCTGTCTGCAGGGTCAGACTCTGCGTCAGGCTTCCCTCTCTGTTTTTCTCAAGCAGAATGGGCGGAATGTCTCCAACCGAAATTTCCGTTTCCGGTACGGTACCGCGGCTAATGCGTATTGTTTTCGGGATATCGGGGCAAGGCTCGGGCGTCAGCAGCCGCCAATTTGCAAACCCGAAATCCAAAAGCTTTTTAGCGGCAGCGTTGCGGGTCTTGCTGTTCTCAAAGCCCATAACGACGCCAATCAGCGATAATCCGTTGCGGACAGCCGTGGCAGAAAGACAGCTGCCGGCGCCGTCGGTCGTTCCGGTTTTAAGACCGGTGGCGCCGGGATAAAATCGAATCAGCCGATTGGTGTTGACAAGCTCCGTTCGACCGTTACGCAAACTATCCATCCAAATCCGAGTGTACTCAAAAATTTTATCATGCCGCATCAGTGCCCGGGACATGGCAGCAATATCCCGCGCTGTTGAAACGTGTCCTTCGGCATCCAAGCCCGAAGCGTTTTGAAAAACCGTCCCGGTCATGCCGAGCTGCTTTGCCCGACGGTTCATATGGGCAACAAACGCCTCCTCGCTGCCGTCTACAAGCTCAGCTAAAGCAACCGCTGCATCATTGGCCGATTTAATGCAAACCGCCTTCAGCAAATCGTCAACCGACATCTGCTCCCCTGCCTCCAGCCAAATCTGTGCGCCGCCCATGGATGCGGCGTGTTCGGAACAGGTGACAAGGGTTGTCAGCGAAAACCGTCCGCTTTCCATTGCCTCCATGGTGAGCAGCAGAGTCATGATTTTGGTGATGGAGGCCGGCGGCATTTGTAGGTCTGCGTCTCGTTCGTAAAGCACGCGGCCCGTCTTTTCCTCCAACAGGATAATAGACTTTCCGCCAAGGTTTAAGTCAACCGATTCTGCCGCAGTCGTTTTCCCTGCAGCATGACCGTCTGCGACCGTATTATGATTCTCGGAAGGCAACTCATAGGCAGAAGCCACCATCCCCGAGCAAACCAAAACAGCAAGAAAACCGGCAACCGCAGCACACCGTTTTTTAAACATAAAAATCCCTCCCATACAAGTGATATTATTGTATGAGAGGGTTTTTTTATAAATGCAGCTTTACAACAGATGACAGCGAACGACCAGTGCCGCAAAAACAATTGAAACAATGGAAATCAGCTTGATCAGAATGTTAATGGACGGACCGGCCGTATCCTTGAACGGATCTCCGACTGTGTCTCCTACGACCGCCGCCTTATGGCAATCGCCGCCCTTTCCGCCGGAATTGCCGGCCTCGATATATTTTTTGGCATTGTCCCATGCGCCGCCGGCATTCGACATGTACACCGCCATCAAAAATCCGGTTACGGTTGCGCCGGCCAGCATGCCGACCACCCCTTGACAGCCGAGAATCAACCCCACCAGCACCGGAACACCAATGGTAATCAGCGTCGGCAAAATCATCTCTCGCAAAGAGGCGCGGGTACAAAGATCAACGCAGGTCTTGTAATCCGGCTTGCTCTCTCCGTCCATAATCCCCCGAATCTCTCGGAATTGACGGCGCACCTCAACCACAATGCTCTGTGCCGCCTTGCCAACCGACTGCATTGTCAATGCCGCAAAAACAAACGGCAGACAGGCGCCGATGAACAGTCCGGTCAGTACCTTGGGATTCATTAAGTCAAAATGTAAATCCACCGAAAGCCCCCCTGCTGCGGCGACCTGGGAAACCTTGTCAATATAGGATGCCATCAAGGCCAGCGCCGTCAATGCGGCCGAGCCGATAGCAAAGCCCTTGCCGGTAGCCGCCGTGGTGTTTCCGAGCGCATCCAACGCGTCAGTACGCTCCCGCACCTGCGGCTCCAGACCGGCCATTTCGGCAATGCCGCCGGCATTATCGGCGACCGGGCCATAGGCATCCGTGGCCAGGGTGATTCCCAGCGTAGACAGCATCCCAACTGCCGAAAGTGCAATTCCGTACAGCCCGTACGCCGTATCCGAAAAACCGCCGGCCAGCCCATAGGAAGCCAAAATACAGACCGCAACAATAACAACAGGCAGCATGGTAGAGCGCATACCAAGACCCAATCCGCCGATAACCAGCGTAGCAGAACCGGTCTGAGACGTTCCGGAAAGCGCGCGGGTCGGACGGTAGGTGTCCGAGGTAAAATATTCGGTAGAAAGACCAATCAAAACACCGGCCGCAAGGCCGGAAAGTACTGCAAAATAGAAGCCGACATGCTCCCGCCCCAGCAAAAGAAAAATAAGCGGAAAAGCACAAATTGCCATCAGGACAGCGCTGAAGTTGGTCCCGCGCCGCAGTGCGTGCAGCAAGGTCTTTTGCTCGGTCTTTTCCCCGGTACGCACCAAAAACGTGCCCAAAATAGAAATCAGGATACCGCCCGCCGCCATCAACATCGGCACCGCCATGGCGGTGAAATTACCGAAAGCGGACACTCCCAGTGCGGCTGCGGAAATCACAGACCCCACATAGGACTCGTACAAATCGGCGCCCATCCCGGCAACATCGCCGACATTGTCCCCGACGTTATCCGCAATTACCGCCGGATTGCGCGGGTCGTCCTCCGGAATCCCGACTTCAACTTTTCCGACCAAGTCCGCCCCGATGTCCGCCGCCTTCGTAAAAATGCCGCCGCCGACCCGCGCAAACAGCGCCATAGAGGAGGCGCCCATCCCGAAGGTCAGCATGGAGCCGGTGATCTCCTCGGCATTCAGGCAAAAAACATTCTTCAAAAGCAAAAACCACATAGAAATATCCAAAAGGCCGAGACCGACAACCGTAAATCCCATAACCGATCCGGCCGAAAACGCCACCCGCAGTCCGCGATTGAGCCCCTCTCTACAGGCATTGGCCGTTCTGCTGTTGGCCGCCGTTGCGATTTTCATTCCGATAAAGCCCGACAATGCCGAAAAAAAGCCGCCGGTTAAAAAAGCAAACGGAACGAAAAAAGTCAGGAGTCCGAGCGCCGCCATCAGACAAAGCACACAAAACATCCCGACAAAAAAGATTGCAACCACGCTGTACTGTCGTTTTAAATACGCATTGGCCCCTTGGCGAATACTCCGGGAAATTTGCTGCATTTTTTCGTTTCCCTCCGAAAAGCGCAGCACGCGTTTCGCCGTCAGTCCCGCATACAACAACCCGATTGCCGCACAGGCAAGCGTGATCCATCCGAGCAGGGTATCCATTTTCATAAGGCTTCCTCCCTTGTTCTTTACAACATATCTATGCGGTTTTCCTATTATACTTTCTTTCTTGGTATTTTTCAATAATTTTTGCTTTTTTTATTTGATTTTCTGTTAAATTTATACAAATTTTCTTTTTTGTTCTGTATTTGACGTCTTGCTTTGGTTACTTTCCATAGAAAACATAACGATTTGCATTGCAAATGTTAGTTTAATTATAAAAAATGAAGCGTGCCGGTCAGCACACTTCATTTTTTCTTGTTTTTCTCGTAATATTCCGCAAAATATGAATCCTACAGCACCTTAAACTTCAAGATGGTGAAGATATTCTCGGAACTCCGTCCCGACCTCCGGATGCGTCAGCGCTGTTTCCACAATAGCCTTGAGGATCCCAAGCTTGTTGCCCATATCATACCGAGTCCCCACAAAGTCCACACCAATCATTCCGTCGTTTCTGGAAAGGGTGCGCATAGCATCGGTCAACTGCAGCTCGTTGCCGGCGCCGAGCGGGGTGTGTTTTAAAATCTCAAAAATTTTCGGCGGCAAAACGCAGCGTCCCAAAATGGAAAAGAGCGAGAATTCCTCTCCCGGCCTAGGTTTTTCAATCATGTCGCTGATTTCATAAAGATTTTCACGAATCGGCTGCAGTTTCATTGAAGAATATTTTTGTACGTCTTCGAGAGAAACCTCTTTAATCCCGACCGTTCCTTTTCCAAACTGCTCATAAGCCCGGCACAGCTGCCCGCAGACCGGGTCCTCCCCCATAATCACATCGTCCCCATAAAGAATTGCAAACGGTTCGTTTCCGACAAATGACTCGGCACATAGGATCGCGTGCCCTAGTCCGCGCGTTTCCTTCTGCCGAACAAAAGAAATATTAGCAAGCTTTGAAATGGAAACCACCTGATCATACAAATCCTGTTTACCGGAAGCGAGCAAGCGCTCCTCCAATTCCGGCGCACGGTCGAAATGATCCTCCATAATGCCCTTGCCGCGATTTGTGATAATCAAAATATCCTCAATACCGGCTGCAACCGCTTCTTCGACAATATATTGGATAGCCGGCTTGTCCACAATCGTCAACATCTCTTTGGGACATGCCTTGGATGCAGGCAGCACCCGCGTTCCGAGGCCTGCTGCCGGAATCACCGCTTTTCTGATTTTCATGCTACTGTTTCTCCTTTCCGGAAAGCCCCTATACTCCGAGAATATCGGGACTGATGATGAAAAAGGTAATGCTCCAGGCGACCAGCACATAAAGTGCGATCAAAATAATAATCACAGCACGATTTACGCCGCCGCGGCGTGCAGCCGCCGCAAGGAAGTCTTCCCGGGTCTGACTTTGTCTGTCCAGCGTACAACAAAGCTTTTTGCAGTGCAGAAAGTACAAAAAGTCGGCAAAAAGCCCGGTCAAAATCCGAATCACCAGCAAAAGCATTGTTCCGAGATAGGCGGCATTATTCAAAAAGTTCTGCTGTGCGACCGTCAACTGCAGGCCAAAAGTAACCGTCATCCCCGATATCTGCGATAAGCTTTCCGGCGTCAGCTCCAACAAAAGAGCCGGCAGGTAACAAAAAAGGGATAAAAGCAGCACCCCGGTTCCGAGGCCGTACATTTTCCGATAAAGGAAGTAAAACGGCGCAAACAAAAAAGCACAGAAATTAAAAGTAATGCGACGGCCCTGCCGGGCAATTGCACGGAACTGGCGAAGAAAGCGAAACCCGTTTTCCCGAACCACGGCCGAAAGCTTCCAAACCGCAACCGAGTCCAGCTCCTCCTCCGGGTCCATCCCGCCAAAAGGAATGGTGCCGATCGGAAAGCCCTGCGGCACGCCAAATCCCTGCGAAACAGGGGCGCCGCAGCGATTGCAAAACAGCGCCTGCGGATCATTTTCAAAGCCGCACCGCGGACAGACCCGCGTCGAGGTCTGACTTTCCTCCCGCTGCCCGCCGAATCCCGGCGCGTCCGGCTCCGGTGATTGAAATTCGCTGCCGCGTTCCGCCGCAGCATCAAAGGTCTTATGTTCCCGGTGCCAGTCAAGATGCGCACAATGTCCCGTGCTTTGATAACACGCACGATGATGCGGTGTTCCGCAAACAGGGCAGACCACGATATCGTCTCCCTCTAAAAACTTGGCATGACAAACCGGACAGGTTAAATCGGTATATTCTGCCATAAGGATCCTCCTTATTTTCTTTCGTTTTTCATTATACAGCCTTTCTTCTTAAAAATCAAATATATTCTGTAAATTTTCCGTGATTATCGAGGGAACTTGAAATTTTCGCTTTGCGGCGCTATAATGAAAAAAAGCCTTTTTGTATAAAAGAGAACGGAGGTGCCCGATGTCCATATCCGCCCGAATCACCGAAGCGACCGTTCGTCCGCTGCTGCCGCCGCGTGAAAGAGACTGCAATAAGGGGGACTTCGGTCGGTTGTTGCTGATTGTGTCCTCTGTCGGCATGAGCGGCGCCGGTCTGATTGCCGCCCACGGGGCGCTGCGCAGCGGGGTCGGCCTGTGTTGCACCGCCACTGCCGCTCAGGCGTCCCTCCCTATTCAAGCTGCTCTGCCGGAAACCATGACGCTTCCGTTGCCGCAAACGCGCACCGGGGCTATCCGCGCATCCTGTGCACCGCTGCTGCTGCGCCGCGCTAACAGCAGCTCTGCTGTCGTGCTGGGCTGCGGCCTTTCGGTTTGCCGTAACACCGAAAAACTCATCTGTAATCTGCTGAAGGGCCTGCGTGTTCCCACTGTTTTAGACGCCGACGGCATAAATATTGCCGCACAGCATATACATCTTATCAGAAATGCCCCTGCGCCGCTTATTTTGACGCCGCACCCCGGTGAAATGTCCCGTCTGTGCAAAAAAAGCATTGATGAAATTCGACGGACCCGCTTGCAAACCGCTGCGGAATTTGCCACCCGTCATCAGGTTTATTTGGTCTTGAAGGACAACGTCACCGTGCTCTCGGCGCCGGACGGGCGGCAGCTTTTCTTTGAAGGCGGGCACCCCTGCATGGCAAAGGGCGGCTCCGGCGATCTATTGGCCGGCATGATCGGCGCCTTCTGCGCACAGGGCTTGGCGCCGCTGGAAGCTGCCTGCTGCGCTGTGTTTCTGCACGGCCGAGCCGGCGAGATTTGCGGAAAGCACCTGGGGGATCGCTGTGTTTTAGCAAGCGATCTGATTGCGGCGCTGCCGGAGGCATTTCAAAGTCTACGGTAGCCGCACCGGCGGCTGAAAGGAGCCGCTTATGAAAAAGATTTTAGCTTTTCTGTTGCTCTCTTTGTGCTGTCTGACTGCCTGCACAAGCCCCCAAAAAGCAGTGCCAAAGCAGCCGTCGTATCCCTTTGAATGTGCTATTCAAATCACCTGTCCGGAAATCGAAGCACAGGCTGCGCTTATCTGTCGCAGCGCTGCGAGCCAAACCCTGGAAATACGAGCGCCCCGGGAATTAAGCGGTCTCCTTTTTAACTTGGAGGGCGAGACCCTGACCGCCTCTTACAAAGGAATTTGCTTTCCTCTTTCTGAAATCGGCGGGCAAGCCGTTCCTGCGGCAAAGCTTCTTTTTGAGGCAATTTCCACCGCGTATTCAACCGAAAAAGCAGGAAACGAAGCGCGTCTGCGGCAGCAAAAATATTCCGGCAGCGTCTCAGGCGTCGCCTTTGAAATGACCTTTTTGCCTCAGGCCGGCACTCCCGGTTCCCTGTCGTTTCCGGATCGACAATTGACAATTTCGTTTAAAAACTTCAGATTCCTGTAATTTTTTTCACTTTTTTGCAAAAAGTATTTGACAGCGCCGACAGTTTTTGCTATAATAGCTCTTGCCGGCAGAAAAAGCCGGCAATGTTCCGGGCCTGTAGCGCAGCTGGGAGCGCACCACACTGGCAGTGTGGGGGTCGTGGGTTCGAATCCCATCAGGTCCACCAGCAATGGAGTTTGGCAACAGGAAAAGAGCCGTCCGCAAGATTTGCGGCAGGTCTGGCAAAGCCTTTTTTGCACTCCGCCAAACAAACCCGCTATTGTCAGCGGGTTTATATTTGGGCTTGTAGCTCAGCTGGGAGAGCGCCGCGTTCGCAACGCGGAGGTCATGGGTTCGATCCCCACCAAGTCCACCATGTCGGAGCAAGTATAGCTTGCTCCTTTTTTTACATTTTTCACAGCCGATGTCCGCAAAATGCGTTTATTTTTATAGAACGCAGCAGTTAAAACAAATCCGGAAATCTCTTTTTTCTTTTTAAGATATTGCACACCGCAATACGGAATATTGACGATAAAAGGCGGGATTTTTTTGAAAAACATTCTCTGTTTTGGCGACTCTAACACTTATGGTGCCAATCCGTTCACTCATGGCCGTTGGGGCCTGCATGAGCGCTGGACCGGCCGGCTGCAGGATTTGCTCGGCGCCGAGTATCGCGTCATTGAAGAGGGCTGCTCCGCACGCACCTCTCTGTTTACGGACGATCTGGAGGGCGCCGACGTCGGCAGGCTTTCTCTGCCGGTAGCACTGCAATCACATTGCCCGTTAGATCTTGTCATCCTGATGCTTGGCACCAACGACATGAAGCACCGTTTTGCTCTGTTGCCGGAGGATATTGCCGTTGCCTCCATGAAGCTGGCTCAAATGGTGCTGCAATATGATTTTGGCGTATACAAGGCGCCACAGGTTCTAATGATGTCTCCGATTGAAATCGCACCGGGAATCGAGCACGGAATCAACACCGGGTTTTCCGAAAACGCCGTGGAGGTTTCTCGCTGTCTTGCACCTTTTTACAAAAAATACGCTGATCAGTGTGGCGTCCACTTCCTGAACGCAGCAGAATTTGCCGTACCGTCCGAGGTCGACATGCTGCACATGGACCTGGAAAATCATGCTGCTTTGGCAGAGGCTGTTCACCAAAAAGTGCTCAGCATTTTTCAGGAGGATCTTTAAATGACCCAAATGATGGATTTCGGAAGCCGAAATCCAATATCAAAGCCCCTTTTTGATTCCTTTTACGCCTTGATGGAAAAGTCTTTTCCAAAACAGATGCGCCGTACCCGTGAGGCTTTTTGGCAGTTGTGTCAAAACGAGCCGCGGTATCATATTTACACATGGCTGCAGCAAGGCTGCGTCTATGCATTTTTTACTCTTTGGGAGCTGCCTTCTTTTCGATTTGTTGACCACTTTGCCGTCAGTCCTGACCTGCGCTGCGGTGGTATCGGAAGTCGAATTTTGCAGGAGGTTCTGCAAAAAAGCACTCTGCCGCTCGTTTTAGAGGCCGAGTTGCCCGAAACCGAGCTTGCAAAGCGCCGCTTGAATTTTTATAAGCGAAACGGCTTTTTCGAGCATCCCTTTCCCTACCTTATGCCCCCCGTACAAGCGGACTGTGAGACTGTCCCCATGAAGCTTTTGTCCTCCCATCCTTTGTCTGAGAAAAAGTTTTACGCCGTGCGTGATTGTCTTCACAAAGAAGTATATAATATTTGACTCAAAAAATTGCTCTTTTAAAAGGCGCCTCACTGTCCTTTTTGGACGGTGAGGCGCCTTTTTATTGAAAGAAAAGCGCGGTGTTTTTGAAAAGCCTCTCGGCGGCCGGCTTTGGGACAGCCCTCCGCCGCCCTCTCATGCAAAAACGGCAAGCCGCATCCATCCGAGACTTTATCGTCCTCCCGC
>CAKSSH010000009.1 GCA_934488695.1 uncultured Oscillospiraceae bacterium | reverse complement strand
TGGGCGGGCGAAAGTCGTTCATGACAAGGCCGGTGATCAGCTTGGGATAAAAGTAGGTGGACTTTTGGGGCATTTTTTCGCCGGCGGCCGCCACGCGGCGAATCTCGTCGACCCGTGTGGCGTTTATCAAGAAGCAGCAATCGGCCTTTTTACCGTCAACGGCGGCGACGGCCTCGTCGGCGATCCGGGTGTAAAACAGGTTTTTCTGATTTGCCATATTCTCCCGGTCAATGCCGAACAACCGCTCCAGCAGCAGCGAATGCAGCACCGAAACATCCAGATTCCGGTAGGCGTCGCTCTTGTCCGGTAAAACCTGCCGCATGACGGCGGCATCCTTGAGGGTCAGCAGACAAAAGTCCTCTCCGGCATAGAAAATAAAGGCTTTTTGGTCGGCAGCAGCGGCGTTAGCCAGTGCAGCCTCGGCCTGCGCGCGGTCAAGCCCGCGGCGAATATCAAAATGCTCGCTGCAGCTCTGCAGTGCCCGCTCGGCGTCGAAATCCGGCAGGGAATGGAGCACCCGATGGGTCGGGAAAACAACCAATCCGCTGTTTTCCATGTCGACCAGCATCATCATGCAATAATTGAGCCGGTCGTTGTCGTCCGAAAGGTCGCGGGCGTTGGCACGTGCAAAGTTGAGCGCAGTTTCGTAACGGTGGTGCCCGTCGGCAATATACAGCTTTTTGTCGGCCATCAACGCGGCAAGCTGTTCCTGCGCCTGCGGGTCATAGACGCTCCAAAGGCGGTGCGTAACCCCCTCACCGTCGGTAAATTCAATCTCACTTTGACCGGCGGACAAACGATTTACCGTGTCCCGCACCTGACCGTCCTCATCCCGGTACAGCGAATAGATTTGACTGAAGCTGCACCCGGTCTCGGTCATTAAATCAAACCGATCCTGCTTGGCTTTGGAAAGAGTCTCTTCGTGCGGCAGAACGATTCCCTCCGAAAATTCGGAGAGGCGCACCAGCGCGATAAAACCGCGCAGGGCATATTGCCGACCGGCGACCGAAAAGGCCTCCTCGTAAATATACAGACCCTCCTGCGCATCCTCGGCAAGCAGACCGTCATCCAGCCAGCTGCGCAGCGTGACGGCTGCGTCCCGGTACGGGTGCTCGGTGCGGGGCAGCTCCAGCCGGACCAGGTTGTGCGAATTTTTTTGCAGCAGCTGCCGACGCTGTTCCTCACTGATAATGTCGTAGGGCGGGCAGCACAGGTCGGCCGGAGCGCCGGCTGCGGCGGTGTATCGAAGTGCGCGAAACGGTTTGATTTTTGCCATGTTGGTACCTCCCGTAGCATTAATAAAAAATATTATAGCATGGTTTTGGATCCGGCGCAACCGCTTTCGACACTTTTCAGACGCCGTTGTCCGGGGTCGGCACAGCCATTATTCAACGGCGGTCAGCTCAATAAAGGTTGCCATCTGGTCACCCATCAGCATGTTCAGGTGCAGCCCGATTTTCATCAGAACCTCACCGGTGAAAACGCCGTCGTCGCGCTCCTCAATCCAGGGCGTGAAAGGCTTTACCTTGTCGTCCCGGGTTTCATAGTAGGTGTGCAGGCTGTAAGAACGCTTGGGATCCAGCCCGCGCAGCCGGACCAGCATCTCGTTTCCGCCGTTGACATTGTCCATCTGAATCATCGAGAAGAGGGCGGTTTTCTGATCCTTCGAGACAAATTCCCAGGCGCTGGCACGGGAAATGATCGAGGTCTGCTCATACGGCGAGATTAAACGGTAATACGTGCCGTAATTGATGGTGTCGTAATGTTTTTTGTACAGGGCGGTCATCCGGGCAAGATCGCGCGTTGCCGTCTCGTCCTCCAACGCCGGATCCAGCTCAAAGCCGTAGGTTCCGGCCATGGCCGCAACGCCGCGGGTAAAGACGGTCGTCGGATGATAGGTGTTGATGTTGGGGCTGTAGGCGATATGAGAACCGACGGTCGAGATGGGATAAACAAGCGAGGAACCGTATTGAATCTTCATGCGGTGCGCCGGGTCGGTGTTATCGCTGCACCAAATCTGGGGCGAATAGTACATCATGCCGGCGTCGTAGCGGCCGCCGCCGCCGCTGCAGCTTTCAATCAGCAGGTCGGGGAAGGCCTGGTGGATTCGCTCCAGCAGTTCATAGACGCCCAGCACATAGCGATGGTAGACCTCCCCTTGACGGTCTGCCGGCAGCGCCGACGAATACACGTCGGTCAAATTGCGGTTCATGTCCCACTTGATATAGGTAATGGGGCAGGACGAAAGGATTTTATACATTTGATCAAAGATACAATCACGCACTTCTTTGCGAGTCATATCCAGCACCAGCTGCCAGCGGCCGCGCATCGGCGGTCTGCCGGGGATGGAGATACAGTAGTCGGGGTGGGCGCGATACAGGTCGCTGTCCTCCGAAATCATTTCGGGCTCAAACCAAACGCCCAGCTGAACGCCCAGCTCGTTGATGCGCCGGCAAAGGCTCTGCATGCCGTTCGGCAGCTTTTTCCGATCCTCGGTCCAGTCGCCGAGGCTGCTGTTGTCCCAGTCGCGATGACCGAACCAGCCGTCATCCACCACCAGCATATCCGCGCCGAATTTCTTGGCGCCTCTGGCCAGCTCTACCAGCTTATCCTCGTCAAATTCATAGACCAGCGCCTCCCAGCTGTTGAGCGGAATCGGGCGCCGGGCCGTTTTCCACTTGCCGCGGCAAACGTTGTAGCGGATAATGTCGTGGAAGCCGTGCGACAGGCCGGCAAGGCCGTCCTTTGAAAAGTTCAGAATGACCTCGGGCGTCTGGAAGCTTTCGCCGTCCTCCAGCTTCCAGCAAAAGTCGGTGGGGTTAATGCCGATGGTCATGCGCATACGCTCGGCATGATCCAGCTCCACCGAGGTATAAAAGTTACCGCTGTATTCCAGCACGGCGCCGTAGCACCGGCCGTGCTCCTCGTCGGCGCCGCGGTCACAGAGAATCATGACGCAGCCGGTGTTGTTGCTGGTGATACCGGCCATGCTCTCGGTCGAAATCTTGCCGAACCGGACCGGCGTGCGCTCAACAAAACGCTCGTTGGTAGGGCGGCCGTAATAGGTCAGGACATCCATGTCCTTGCCCGGGATATCAAGATTCATCGACAGGGCGGAGGTAACATAAAAGTCCTTGCCGGTCCGATTGCAGATACGGGCGCTGCGCATAATCTGATCCTTGCCCTCAATAATGCCGTACTGCAGCTCAACATAGAGCTCTTGTACCTTATCTTTTAGGGTAATGATCAGGGTCTGTGCCGACTCGCCCGGATTGGCATATACGGCCGGCAGCCCCTCCAGCGCAAACTTGCCGTCTTCGATTCGGTAATCATAAAACCGCAGATCGACGGCGCTGCTGCCGTCGGCAAAGCGGCCTTGCAGACAGGGTGTGCGAAAATCGCCGATACCGAAAGTGGAGTACTCCTGACGAACGGCATGGGGGCAATAGCGCGACGCGCCGCCCTCAAACTCCTCATAAGTGATTTCGTTGTAGGTCACGGCACGGGACACCGAGCCGGTGTTGACAAGATAGGACAGGTCGCTTCCGTCGGTAATGCGCTCGCCGTAATACAAATGGGTCAAAAGACTGTACGGCAGCAGCTGCATTGCATAGGTTGAGCCGGGGGTGTGAATCGAGAAAATCTTGGTTTTTTCATCAAATTGTATCGGCATTGTTAAGTCTCCCTTCAATTCCGAGAATTCTTACCTGCATTATAACGACTTGCCCGTGTTTTTGCAAGCGTTTTTATCATTTTTCGGGCAAAATAAAAATATTTGTAAAAGGGTTTGACAATCCCTATGGGTTAAAGGTATAATAAAATGAATTGTTGTGCGGTTTTAACAAAAAATTTACGCTTTCTTCACGGAAGCGTTTCTTTCCGACCGGGAAAACTGCTACAATGTAGAGGTACGGTGCCGTAGAGCGCCGTTTCAAACAGGAGGAAAAGCAATGACCATTGAGGTGAAAGATCTTACCAAGCGCTACGGACACAGCAACGCGGTCGATCACATTTCGTTTGAGATCGGCGAGGGGGAGATTGTCGGGTTTCTCGGGCCGAACGGCGCCGGGAAAACAACCACCATGAATATTTTGACCGGATACCTTTCGGCCAGCGAGGGCGTGGCGAAAATCGGCGGCAAGGACATTTTGGAGGAGCCGAACGAGGTCAAAAAAATGATCGGCTACCTGCCCGAGCAAACGCCGCTGTATTATCAGATGACGGTGATGGAGTATCTGAATTTTATTTATGATCTGAAAAAGGTGCAGCTGCCCCGCAAGGAGCACCTGGAGTCGATTTGCCGGCTTGCGAGGATCGACGATGTTTCCCGCCGGGTCATCGGGCACCTGTCCAAGGGTTATAAGCAGCGGGTCGGTATTGCGCAGGCGCTGGTGGGCAATCCGCCGGTGCTGATTTTAGACGAGCCGACGGTCGGGCTGGATCCCAAGCAGATTATTGAAATTCGCACCCTGATAAAGCGTCTGGGCGAAAATCATACCGTTATCTTATCTTCGCACATTTTGTCGGAGGTTCAAGCGGTTTGTGACCGGATCATTATTATTAACGACGGGAAAATCGTGGCAGACAGCCGCGCTGAGGATCTGACGGACAAGTTCGGGTCGCGCAGCAGTCTGACGGTGCGTGTTGCCGCTTCGGACGAGACGGCCGTTTTCCGTATGCTGGGCAAGGTGCCGGGCGTTGAAAAGGTGGAGACTCTCGGCAGCAAAGAGGCCGGATCCTTTGACTTTGCGGTGAAAACGACGGAGGACGCCGATGTGCGCAGCGAAATTGCCAAGCGGGTGCTGGAGCGCGGCTGGAGCCTTTTGATGCTTCGGGCGCAGGAGGCAACGCTGGAGGATATTTTCATCGGCCTTGTCGGCCGGACCGGAAAGAGAGGCGAACGGTAATGACGGCAATCTTCAAACGGGAATTTAAAAGCTTTTTTACAACGCCGCTGGGATATGTCATTTTAATCATTTTCAATGTGTTCAGCGGGGTCTATTTTTGGTTTGGAACGCTGTACAGCGACACGGTGGATATGAGCTATGTTTTCAGCGGATTTACGCTGGTGGTGCTGTCGGCCATCCCGATTTTGACCATGCGGCTGCTCAGTGAGGAGCGGCGCCAAAAAACCGATCAGGCATTGCTGACGGCGCCGGTTTCCCTGTCGGGGATTGTGCTGAGCAAGTTTTTTGCGGCCTACCTTTTGTATGTCATCGGCATTTCGGCCACGCTTTTGTATTCGGTGGTGCTGGCCTTTATTGCACAGCCCTCCTGGAACTATATTTTCGGCAATTATTTCGGCCTGCTGCTGCTGGGTGCCGCTTTAATAGCGGTCGGCTTGTTGATTTCGTCGCTGACCGAAAATCAGCTGGTGGCGGCAATCGTCAGCTATGCGGTGATGTTTTTGCTGCTGATGATGGACAGCGTGGCAAAGCTGCTCCCGGTGAAGTTTTTATCTTCCTTGCTCTATGCCCTTTCTTTTCAGAATCGCTATGATAAATTTGTCTCGGGCATGGTTTCCCTTTCCAATATTATGTTCTTTTTAAGCGCGACGGTGATATGCCTTTTCCTGACGGTCCGGGTAATGGAAAAACGGCGCTGGAGCTAACGGAATATTTCGGAAAAAGGAGGAAATGAGATGAATTCGGAAAAGAAACCGCAGGAGACCGGCGCCGAGCAGCTGCCGGAGACCTTGAAAAATACGACGGAAACAGCCTCAAAAGCTGTGGATACGGATAAAAAGACTGCCCAAACGGGTGTCAAGGCCGCAAAGACGGACAAGGCGGCCGGGAAAACGGCGAAGACCGATAAAAAGGTCGTAAAGACGGCCGAAAAGGACACGGGTGCGGCCGAAAAGGATGCGAGTGCGGCCGAAAAGGATACGAGTGCGGCCGAAAAGAGCGCGGAAGCAAAAGAGAGCGCGGACAAAAAACGCGCGCCAGCGGCGGAGAACGGCAAAAAGAAGGGCACCGAAAAGGAGCGGCATTTGCGTGCCGAGCGCCGCAGACGACTGAAATACGGCAGTCTGTCTGTGGTGGTGACGGCGCTGTTTATTGCCGGCGTCATCCTGTGCAACGTTTTGATCTCGCTGGTTGCCAACCGGGTTGCGGCGACCATTGATACGACCGATAAGAAGTTTTACGAGCTGTCGGACAACAGCATTCAGTACTTGAAAAAGCTGGACGATTATAAGATCTCTCTGACCTTTATCGGCGACCGGCAGACGCTGATGAGCGACAGCTACTACATCAAGGTGCTGACGCTGGCCGAAAAGTATCGGCTGTATTTAAAGAATATGACCATCTCCTATGTGGATTTGGACAAAAATCCGGGCTTTTCCGCCAATTACGACAATATTGAGCTGACAGTCGGAGACGCTATTTTGGCCTGCGGTGATCGGTACCGCCATTTGACCTCGGCCGATTTTATCAATGCCGAGGAGATCGAGGGCAACTCCGGGTCCGCTCAAAGCAACAGTGAAAAGAAGTACACCTACAGCCTGACGGCGGAGTACGCCCTGACGACCGGCATTATGACGGTGACGGCGTCCGACCGTCCCAAGGCGACCTTCCTGACCGGTCACGGCGAGAGCGAAGTGAAAAAGCTGGCGACGCTGCTGACCAATAACGGATTTACGGTGGAAAGCCAAAGCATGTTGAAGGAGCTGGATGCCGAAAGCAATCTGCTTGTTATCGCAGCGCCGACTAAGGACTTTTCCGAGGACGAGCTGAAGCGGTTGGATGACTTTCTGTATAACGGCGGCCAGTATAATAAAAACGTGATGTATATTGCCGATTACAACCAGCCGCAGCTGCCGAATTTACAGGCATTTTTGCATGACTGGGGCTTTGAAATCGGCAGCGGCGTGGTGTATGAGAGCGACAGCAAGCTGGCCTACGCCAATATGCCCTACCTCAACACCCTGACCTTTGTGGATGCCAACCTGACGCTGCATGCCGCCGTTGCGGAAATCACGGCGTACGGTTATTACGGCCGGCCGGTAAAGATCGCCAATGTGCTGGACATCAACATGGAAAACAAAATCATTTTGCAGCATACCGACACCTCTAAGGTCGGAACAACAACGGCCGACGGCGGCTTTGTCAAGGGAGAGGGCGCGGCGTATCCGTACGTGGCGATGGCATACACCCAGCTCAAGAAAATCGACGAGGAGTATAAGGTGCATACCTCTAACGTTCTGCTGGTAAACTCTGTGGAATTTTTTGACGATAAGCTGTTTGAAAAGGCATATTCGGCCAATCCGGACATTACGATTGCCGCGGTGGACACGATTTTGGGGCGGGATAACAGCATTTACCTGCCGGCCAAGAAGCTGTCGGCTGCCGCATTGGGCATTACCTATACCCAAGCCAATATTTTGGGCGCCTCGGCCGCTGTCGGGATCCCGCTGATTCTGCTGGCGATTTGCCTGACGGTGTCCATTCGCAGGAGGTTCTTATGAGTAAACGGATGCGCAATATTCTTTTTGCCGCGGCGGCGGTGCTGGTGCTGGGCGGACTGGTATTGCTTTTGACGTTGCTGCCGGAACGCAAAAAAACGCCGGGAACGACAAGCTCCGGCATGACCTCCAGCGAAAACAAGGATATGATGGGCTATATCGCGGTTTACGAGTTTAAAGAGGAAGAGATTCAAAAGGTTGAGGTTCAAAATGAGTACGGCAGCTTTACAGTGACGGTCCGGGATAAAAAGCTGACCATTTCCGGAACCGACGGGTATGCCCAAAACTCATCGGCGACCGACGCTTTTATCACCAGCTGTATGCAGTTTGCCGCCACCAAGGTGATCGCCGACCGGCCGGAGGATCTCACGGCATACGGGATTACCGATAAGTCTCCCTCGGTGGTGCTGAGCACCACCGGCGAGGTTTTGCACCTGTTTATCGGGGACAACAGCAGCAACGGCATCTATGTTTATTCTCGTGAAAACGAAAAGGTTTATCTGGTCGAATCGGGGTGGGCAACACCGTTTTTGCAAAAGGTAACGGCGCTATTGGATCTGACCATTGCCGACGGCGTCAGCAAGGACAGTGACGGCAATGAAATTGACCCCGACGTGCGGAAAATCAGCTACTCCGGACGCGGGCTGAAGCGGCCGATTGTGTTGCAGCTGAACCCGGAATACACGGCGCAGAAGGAGAGCTTTTCATCGGCGAGCAGCGGCTTTAAAAAGGATACGGCAACGGCGACGCAGTTTATTTTCACTTCTCCTTTTGAGGCCGACATCTCCGACGATAAGTTTAGCGGTAAGCAATATGATTATTTTGCGCTGCAGGCTTATGATATTTACGCCATTCGGCCGACCGCGCAGCAGCTGTCTCGGTGCGGCCTTGCAAATCCGTATGTCACCATCGAGGTCACGGCGGCAAAGCGCTCCTTTAAAATTGATCTGGGCAACACCTTGACCATTGACAACAAGGAGTATTACTATGTTCGCTGCAGTGAAAAAAGCCCGATTTTTATTGCTGAGGCGGAGCATTTCAGCTTCTTTAAAGAGGATATGATCCACTATATGAGCGCGCTGGTTGTCAATGTCATGATTGACGATATCAAGACGCTTCAAATGGATTATGACGGAAAAAGCTATCGGTTTGAGCTCAGCGGCACCGGGGACGACCTGGCGGTGCGTTGGAACGGTAAAAAGATGTCTACCGCGGAGTTTCGCGACCTGTACCAGCTGGTCATGCTGGCGTATTGTGAGCAGTCGGTTGAGCAGGGAAAGTATACCGCCGAGCCGTACCTGCGCCTGACCTACACCTATCGTCATCGCGAAAAGGTCGATACAATCGAGTACGTCAAGGCCGGCACCCGGCAGTATATGATCCGGCGTAACGGCGGCGACCTTGCGTTGGTGCGCTCCAAATACGTGGATACCCTGATTTACGGTCTTACCGAGTTCATTGCCGGGCGGGATGTTCCCAGCGATTATTAAGAAAAATCCTCTCCCTTGCGGGGGAGGATTTTTTGTCGTTGCGGGCTTTTGAGGGCACGCCCCGGGGGCTCTTGAGGGTGCGACCCGGGGCTTTTTGAGGGTGTGACCCGAGGCCTTTTTGAGGGTGCGACCCGAGGCCTTTTTGAGGGTGCGATCCGGGGGCTTTTTAAGGGCGCGCCCCGGGGGCTTTGGAGGGTGTGATCCCGGGGCTTTTTTAAGGGCACGCCCCGTGGGCTTTTTAAGGGCACACCCCGTGGGCTTTTTAAGGGCACACCCCGGGGCTTTTTAAGGGCGCGACATGAGGACTTTTGAGGGTGTGATCCCGGGGCTTTTGAGGGTGCGCCCCGGGGCCTTTTGAGGGCACCCCCGGGGGCTTTGGAGGGCGCGATCCGGGGCCTTTTTAAGGGCGCGATCCGAGGCCTTTTAAGGGTGCGCCCGGGGGGGGTTGAGGGCACACCCCGGGGCCTTTTTAAGGGCACACCCCGTGGGGCTTTGGAGGGCGCGACATGAGGACTTTTAAGGATGCAATCCGGGGGCTTTTGAGGATACAATCCGGGGGCTTTTTAAGGGCGCGCCCCGTGGGCTTTTTAAGGGCGCGCCCCGGGGCCTTTTTAAGGGCACGCCCCGAGGCCTTTTTAAGGGCGCGATCCGAGGCCTTTTTGAGGGCACGCCCCGAGGCCTTTTCGGGGAAAAGGCGATTTTTCGGACGATGAAAAGACACGGAAAATAGCCAAAAGAGCAGCGAGACGGAAAGCTGCGGAAAAAATGCCAAAAAATTATCAAAAAACCACATTTTAGAGGTTTCTTTTTTGTGAAGAAGCTGGTATAATAAAAATAATTGAGGCCCCTTTCGGAAGAAGGAGCGGCGTTTTAAGGGGCGCGGCGGCAAGGCGCGTGTCCTGCCGGGCTGCCGTGGCAACCGTGCCTTGCGGTGGGGCTGCCGTGGCAACCGTGCCTTGCGGTGGGGCTGCCGCCTTGACCGCGCTGCCGTGCTTTTGCGGCGGTCTGCCGATCCCTCTTTTTGAGAGCTGTGCGGCGTTTTAAGGGACGCGGGAATTTTCTGTTTATGCAGGATTTCATTTTTTTGCAAAAGAGGGCGAGGCGCATGGAAATGTTTGATAAGCCGGGGGTTTGGCTCAAGGGCAATCTGCATTGTCATACCACGGCTTCCGACGGCGTGTGCACGCCGCAGCAGACCTGTCGGCTTTATCGGGATGCGGGGTACGATTTTCTGGCGCTGACCGACTGTCGGCGCTTTTACGAGCCGACCGGTCACGAGCCGCTTACGGTCTTGAGCGGCGGCGAGTGGACGGTTTGCGTCGGCGGCACGTCGGCAAGCGTTGTGGGGGTCGGTATGCGCAGGGCGCCGGAGATTTCCCCGGCCGAAGCTCCGACGGCGAAAGAAGTGATTGCCGCGATTCGGGCGGCCGGCGGGCTTGCCTTTTGGGCACAGCCCGGGCAGTTGCTTGTTGCACCGGAGGATATTTTAAAAGAAAAGGACGCGTTGGGGCTGGCAATATGCTGCACGGCCACTGCCGACGGTGACTGCGGTCGTGCCGCCGCCGGAAATCTTGCGGATATGGT
The DNA here is from genome assembly GCA_934488695.1 of uncultured Oscillospiraceae bacterium. Classification (GTDB taxonomy): domain Bacteria; phylum Bacillota; class Clostridia; order Oscillospirales; family Ruminococcaceae; genus SIG578. The sequence continues at coordinate 36,223 of CAKSSH010000009.1, read as the reverse complement.
GTTGACGCAGGAGCCGCATTACCGCCTGCTGGGCACGGGCAACCCGTGCACATCGGCGCCGGAGCGGGGCGGCGCGTTTATTTTTCTGAAAGCGGACGGGCGCGGCCAGGCGGCTGTTTTTGAGGCGCTGCGGCGCGGAGATTTCTATGCAAGCGGCGGACCGGAGCTATATCAGATAACCCTGGAGGGAGATCGGTTGACGGTGGATTGTTCCCCGGTCGTCCGTGCCTTTTTCTTGGGCGACGCCTGCTGGACGCCGAATCGGGCGGTCTACGGGCAGGCGATGACGCACTTGGAGTACAAAATTCAGCCCTACGAGCACTATGTTCGTTTTGAGGCTTATGATGCGAAGGGTCGCGGCGTCTGGTCGCAGCCGATCATTGTGCGGCAGGGAGGCGGAGAAAATGCCTGAAATGTTTCAAAAAGAGGGCGTTTGGCTCAAGGGCAATCTGCATTGTCATACCACCGTGTCCGACGGTGTGTGTACGCCGCAGCAGACCTGTCGGCTTTATCGGGACGCGGAGTACGATTTTCTGGCGATGACCGATCACTGGGCACCGAGCGAAGCCGGCGAATTTGAGGGGATGCAGCTGCTGCAGGGGGTCGAGTACGATTTCGGCAAAACGACGCAAGGCGGCGTTTTTCATATTGTCGGCATCGGCGCACAGGCGGCACTTTTGAACGGTGTTTTGCGCGACGATAAGCAGCCGTTTGCCGCGGCGCAGGCGGCTGTTGAAGCCATTTCGGCGGCCGGCGGTCTTGCCGTGCTGGCACACCCGGCGTGGTCGCTGAATCGGCCGGACCAAATTGCGGCGTTTCGCGGGGTTTGGGCAACCGAGATCTATAATACGGTTTCGGGCGAGCCGTTCAGTCTGCGCGGAGATTCCGGGGCGGTGCTGGATACGCTGGCGCAGCGTTACGGGGTGATCCTGCCGCTGATTGCAGCGGACGATATGCATTTTTGCGCCGGAGACGAGTGCCGCAGCTTTATTTTCCTGAAAGCGCGCGACCGCAGTCCTTCCGCCATTATGGCGGCGCTGCGACAAGGCGATTTTTATGCAAGTCAGGGTCCCGTTTTTCGGGATATTTCGGTGCGGGAGGACGAAATTTCTCTGCACTTTACGCCGGCGCGGGAGCTTCGCATTTTATCTGACGCGGCGCATACAGAATGTGTTTCACTGACTGACAATGCCGAGGAATATCATTTTCGGCCAAAGCCGGGCTGCCGGTTTCTTCGGCTGGAGATTGTCGACGAGCAGGGGCGGCGTGCCTTTTCTCCGTATCTCCCCTTTGGAAAGGCGCACTGATTTTCGTGTTTTTTGGCGGATTTTTGGGGCGGCCGACAGCGGCTTTGCAACAAAAAAACGCAAAAATGGTGTAAAAGACCCAAAAATGTCAAAAAAATATCAAAAAATACGCATTTAGATATTTCTTTTTTGAAAAAAACTGGTATAATGGTGACATATGGGTTTTGTTAAGTAATAAGATGGAGGTATCAACATGGCAAACACTATTTGCAAAGTTCCCTTTCAGGGGACGCCGGAGCAGGAAGCAGAACTCAAAAAAGTTATTTCCGAGCTGAAAAGCCAGCGCGGCGCCCTCATGCCGGTCATGCAAAAGGCGCAGGACATCTACGGCTATTTGCCCATTGAGGTCCAGAAGATGATTTCGGACGGGTTGGAGGTGCCGCTGGAGGAGGTTTACGGCGTAGCCACCTTCTATGCGCAGTTTGCGCTCAACCCCAAGGGACAGTACCGCATTTCGGTCTGTCTCGGCACGGCTTGCTACGTCAAGGGTTCCGGAGAGGTTTTCGACAAAATTTCTCAGCGCTTGGGGATTGCCGGCGGCGAATGTACGCCGGACGCGCGGTTTTCCCTGGAGGCCTGCCGTTGTATTGGCGCCTGCGGTCTCGCACCGGTTCTGACGGTCAATGACGAGGTCTACGGCCGTTTGACGGTTGATGATGTCGACGAGATCCTTGCAAAGTATCAATAAACTGTATTATACGAAAAGGACAATGCCGTTATGAAGATCTCAGCAATTCAGGAACTTCTCAATGCCGATGTGCTTTGCAACCAACAGCTGCTTGATAAAGAGGTTTATTCCGCCTGCGGAAGCGACATGATGAGTGATGTGCTGGCCTATGTTAAAGATCAGGCCGTTTTGCTGACGGGTCTTGTCAACTCCCAGGTGGTGCGCACAGCCGAGATGATGGACATGGTCTGTATCGTCTTTGTGCGTTCCAAACAGCCGACGCCGGAAATGATCGAGCTGGCTCGTGAGAGCGGGATCGTTTTGCTGGCGACCGAGCTTCGGATGTATGAGGCCTGCGGCCTTTTATATCGGGGCGGGCTGGTCGGAAATCGGGTCAGCCGTGGTTGAATCGGTCACCTTTCATTATGACGTAGACGGGTCTGACTTTACATCGGCGGGTCAGGCTTCGGTTAAGGTCAAAAAAAACCTGCGGCAAATCGGGCTTCCGCCCGAGATTATTCGCCGCGTTTCCATTGCAATGTACGAGGGTGAGATCAATATGGTTATCCACGCCGGCGGGGGGACTGCCAGCGTGACTGTTTCGGAGGACAGCGTTACCATTCGCCTGCAGGACCACGGGCCCGGTATTCGGGACATTGACAAGGCCATGCAGGAGGGGTTCTCCACGGCAACCGATAATGTGCGGTCTCTCGGCTTCGGCGCCGGGATGGGATTGCCCAACATGAAACGGTACACCGATTTCATGGAAATTCATTCGGTTGTCGGCGAGGGGACTGATATTACGATGCGGGTCGATATTCCATAAAACCGGTAGGGGTTGTTTATGAACACGTATCAACACTCGGTGTTTCTTGAGGTGGAAAAGTGCAACGGCTGTACAACCTGCCTGCGGCACTGTCCCACCGAAGCGATTCGGATCCGGCAGGGCCGTGCCGTGATTGACGAAAATCGATGCATTGACTGCGGAGAATGTATTCGGGTTTGTCCCAACAAGGCCAAGCGTGCAGTGTGCGGCAGTCTTTCGGAAATGAGCCGGTTTCGGTATACCATTGCGTTGCCGGCGCCGACCCTTTACGGCCAGTTTGAAAACCTGGAGGAAGTGGACCGGGTGCTGGACGGTCTGCGGCGTCTCGGCTTTGACGATGTGTTTGAGGTTTCCGCCGCTGCGGAGCTTGTCTCGGCTTATACGCGGGTCTACCTCAAAAGCAAGCAGGCGCCGGCGCCGGCAATCAGCTCGGCCTGTCCGGTTATTTTGCGGCTGATCGGGCTGCGGTTTCCTTCTCTTGCGGATCATATCATCCATATGCGGCCGCCGGTGGAGGTTGCGGCGCGTCTGGCGCGTCAGCAGGCTCTGCAGGCCCACCCCGAGCTTTCGCCGGAGGAAATCGGCATTTTCTTTATTTCCCCCTGCCCCGCCAAGGTCTCTTATGTTCATAACGGACTGGGCGAGGAAAAGAGCGAAGTGGATGTGGTGGTTTCGATCAGTGACCTTTACTTTCAATTGCTCCCGAAAATGGAAGAGTGCGACGACCCGCCGGTCTTGTCCAAATCCGGTGTCATCGGTATCGGCTGGGCAACCACCGGGGGAGAATCCACCGCCATTTTTAATGAAAAATATCTTGCGGCAGACGGAATCGACAATGTCATTCACGTGTTGGATCAGATTGAGAACGGCAGTATTCCGAATTTGGAGTTTATTGAGCTCAATGCTTGTCCGGGCGGCTGTGTCGGCGGTGTGATGACGATTCAAAACCCATTCATTGCCAAGGCGCGGCTGCAAAGTCTGCGGCGGTATCTGCCTGTTTCGCAGAATGTTTTGACAGAGGAGCAAAAAAAATCGGTCCCGGAGACCTATCTGTTTCGGCAATTGCCGGATTATCGGCCGATTGCCCGGCTTTCGGACAATATGGCGGAGTCGGTTCATATGATGGCGCAGATCGGTCAGCTTCGGGAGGAATTGCCGGGCATTGACTGCGGCAGTTGCGGGGCGCCGACCTGCCGTGCCTTTGCCGAGGACCTGGTCCGCGGCTGTGCGGGTGAGGGGGAATGTCCCATTCTCAAGGCTCGCGACCAAAAAACGCCAAAGGTCGGTGAAACGGATGACGGTGCATGAGCTTATGCAAAAGGCCTCGCTCGGAGAGCTGTGTCTTGCCCAGCCGCAGCGTGAGGTGGATGGGGTCTACTGCGGTGACCTTTTAAGCTGGGTCATGGGCCGCGCCCGAAGCGGCAACGCATGGATTACCATTATGTCCAATGCCAATGTGGCGGCGGTGGCGGCTCTTACCGACGTCAGCTGTGTTATTTTTGCCGAGGGGGTTCACCCCGACCCGGATGCCGAGCAGGCTGCCCGGGAGCGGGGAATCAACCTGTTGTCCTCTGACAAGGGCATTTACGAAACGGCCGTTTTGATAGCCGGCTGCCTATGAAGTACTATTACGACTTGCACCTTCACTCCTGCCTGTCCCCCTGTGGGGATCGGGACAGTACGCCGGACAGCATTGCCGGCATGGGAGAGCTCAACGGGCTGGAGCTGATGGCGCTTACCGACCATAACACCTGTAAAAACTGTCCCGCCTTTTTTACGGCGGCGCGGCGGCATAAAATCATTCCGGTAGCCGGGATGGAGCTGACAACGGCGGAGGACATTCATGTGGTCTGCCTGTTTGAAACGCTGGAGGGTGCGATGGCGTTTGACCGAGAGGTGGACGCCTGCCGGGTGCTTGTAAAAAACAGACCCGAGATTTTCGGCGAACAGCTGATTGTCGACGCGCAGGACAAGGTCCTGGGACAGGAAGAATTTTTGCTGATCAATGCTACCGAGATCTCGCTGGAGCAGGTCCCGGAGCTGTGTGCCCGCTACGGCGGCGTTGCTTTTCCGGCGCATATCGACCGGGAGGCCAACGGTATTTTGTCGGTGCTGGGCACTTTTCCGCGGCAGCCGGGCTTTACGGCCGCCGAGGTATACGATGCAACACGCAGAAAAGAATTTTCGGCACTTTCCGGGCTTCCGGAAACGCGGCTTTTGTCCGGCTCGGATGCACATTATCTGTGGCATATCCGGGAGCGGGAGCAGCAGCTGGAGCTGCCGGCGGCCGGCGATGAGGCGGCAGTGCGGCGGGCGCTGATCTCTTATCTGAGGGGGAGCACATGAAAGAACTGTCCTTAAATATCCTTGATATTGCCGAAAATTCGGTCAAAGCCGGCGCCGGGCTTATCGAGATCATCATCGACGAAAGCGACCGGGAGCTGACCATTACCATCAGGGACAACGGCTGCGGAATGTCTCGAGAGACTGCCCGCGCCGCGCAAAATCCTTTTTATACGACGCGAACGACCCGCCGGGTCGGCATGGGAATTCCTCTTTTTAAAATGGAGGCCGAACAAACGGGCGGCAGCTTTGAGCTGACCTCCCGCAGCCGACAGGAATTTCCGGAAAACCCCGGCACCACCGTCAAGGCGTCCTTTTATAAAGACCACCTGGACTTTACGCCCTTGGGCGACGTTACCGCCACCCTGATCACATTGATACAGGGGCATCCGGAGATTGATTTTCGGTTTGAACATCGGCTTTCGGGCGGGAGCGCAGTGCTGGATACCCGCCAGCTGCGGCAGGTGCTGGGCGAGGAGGTTTCGCTTGGCAGCTTTGAGGTGCTTGGGTGGATTCGCGATTATTTACAGGAGCAATATTCGGAAATAAAAACCGGAAAGGAAGAACCGAAATGAAATCGTTAGCAGAATTGCAGGCCATTAAGGAAAGAATGCAAAGCAAGGTCGTCCTGCGCGAAGGCGGCGAGGAGATCCGCGTTGTTGTCGGCATGGCAACCTGCGGTATTGCCGCCGGGGCACGCCCGGTGCTTGGCGCTTTGGTAGAGGAGGTCGAGCGGCTGGGATTGTCCGGAAAGGTTACGGTCTCGCAGACCGGCTGTATCGGTATGTGTCAGTATGAGCCGATCGTCGAGGTTTTTGAGTCCGGCCGGGACAAGACCACTTATGTTAAAATGACCGCTGAAAAGGCGGCGCGCGTTGCGCAGCAGCATCTGAAGGACGGTAAGGTCGTCACCGAGTACACGATCGCCGGAACAAAGGCATAAATTTGGAGGTGTCAAATAATGATTCGTGCACATGTTTTGATTTGCGGCGGTACCGGGTGTACTTCCTCGGGAAGTAAAGACATTCAGAAGGCCTTTACCGAAAGTATCGCTAAATACGACCTTGTCGACGAGGTCAAATTGGTTCAGACCGGCTGTTTCGGTCTTTGCGCACTGGGCCCTGTTGTTATTGTTTATCCGGACGGAACCTTTTACAGCCGGGTAACCCCCGAGGATGTTCCCGAAATTGTGGAGGAGCACCTGCTCAAGGGGCGTATTGTCGAGCGTCTTGTTTACAACGATACCGGCGCAGAGGAAGTTACCGGCAATGTCTCGCTGAACGACACGGCGTTTTACAAGACGCAAAATCGTGTTGTGCTGCGTAACTGCGGCGTGATTGACCCTGAAAACATTGAAGAGTATATCGCTATGGACGGCTACCAGGCCTTGGGCAAGGTGCTGACCGAGATGACCCCGGAGGACGTTATTAAGTGCGTCAGCGATTCCGGCCTGCGGGGACGCGGCGGCGGCGGCTTCCCGACCGGCAGAAAGTGGTCGCTGTGTGCACCCAATAAGGCACCGCAGAAATATGTCGTCTGCAACGCGGACGAGGGCGACCCGGGCGCGTTCATGGACCGTTCGGTGCTGGAGGGCGATCCCCACTGCGTCATTGAGGCAATGGCCATTGCCGGCTATGCCATCGGCGCAACGCAGGGCTATGTTTATGTGCGTGCGGAGTATCCCATTGCAGTCCGCCGTTTGCAGAAGGCGATTGATCAGGCGCGTGAATACGGCCTGCTCGGCAAGGATATTTTCGGAAGCGGTTTTGAATTTGACATTGATATTCGTCTCGGCGCCGGCGCGTTCGTCTGCGGCGAAGAAACGGCGCTGATGGCCTCGATTGAGGGCCACCGCGGTGAGCCGAGACCCCGTCCGCCGTATCCGGCTGTCAAGGGTCTGTACGAGTCTCCGACGGTTGAAAACAATGTTGAGACCTTTGCTAACATTCCCCAGATCATCCTGCGCGGAGCGGATTGGTTTGCCTCAATGGGCACCGAAAAGTCCAAGGGCACCAAGGTGTTTGCGTTGGGCGGCAAGATTCGGCACACCGGTCTGGTGGAAATTCCGATGGGAACCACGCTGCGGGAAATCATTGAGGACATCGGCGGCGGTATTCCGGGCGGCAAAAAGTTTAAGGCGGCGCAGACCGGCGGACCTTCCGGCGGCTGTATCCCGGCCTCCCTGGTGGACACCCCGATCGACTACGACAACCTGACGGCGATGGGCTGCATGATGGGCTCGGGCGGTCTGATTGTTATGGATGAAGACACCTGCATGGTGGATATCGCCAAATTCTTCCTTGAATTTACGGTGGATGAATCCTGCGGTAAATGTACGCCCTGCCGGGTCGGTACCAAGCGCCTGCTGGAGCTTTTGCAAAAGATTTGCGACGGCAACGGCGAGCTGGAGGACTTGGATCGGCTGGAGGAGCTGTGCGAATACATTAAGGCGAACTCTCTGTGCGCCCTGGGACAGACGGCGCCGAACCCGGTGCTGTCCACGCTGCGTTTCTTCCGAGAGGAGTATCTGGCCCATATCGTGGATAAGAAATGTCCGGCCGGCGTCTGCAAGAAGCTTCTGACCTACAACATTGACCCCGACAAGTGCAAGGGCTGTACCCTGTGCGCCAGAAACTGCCCGGTCAATGCAATCGGCGGCAAGGTCAGAGAACCGCATGTCATTGATCACAACACCTGCATTAAGTGCGGCGCCTGCATGGATAAATGTAAGTTTGGTGCCATTTACAAGAAATAAGGAAAGGGGTGCTACCCATGAAAAAAGTGAATATTCAGATCAACGGGAAGCCCTACAGCGTGGACGAGGGGCTTACCATTTTGGAGGCAGCCCAGAGCGTCGGTATCGAAATTCCGACCCTTTGTTTCCTCAAGGACATCAACGAGATCGGCGCCTGCCGGATCTGTCTTGTCGAGGTCAAGGGCGCCAGAGGCCTGGTGACCTCCTGTATGTATCCCATCAACGAGGGCATGGAAATTTTCACCAACACGCCCAAGGTCATGAAATCCCGCAAGCTGACGCTGGAAATGATTCTTTCTAATCACGACAAGCGCTGCCTGTCCTGCGTGCGCAGCACCAACTGCGAGCTGCAGAAGCTTTGCCGGGATTACGGTGTGGATGACGTCGACCACTTTAAGGGCGAGGTCATTCACTATGATTTGGACGAGAGCGCACCGCACATGGTGCGGGACAACAACAAGTGCATTCTTTGCCGTCGCTGCGTTGCGGCTTGCGGCAAGGTGCAGGCGATTGGCGTCATCGGCCCCAATAACCGCGGTTTTTCATCGCATATCGGCTGTGCATTTGATCAGGACTTGAATGAGGTGGCCTGCGTATCCTGTGGTCAGTGCATTGTGGCCTGCCCGGTCGGCGCCCTGTATGAGAAGGATGATACCGACAAGGTTTGGGCTGCGCTGCACGATCCGTCCAAGCACGTTATCGTGAACACGGCGCCGTCGATTCGCGCCACGCTCGGCGAGTGCTTCGGCCTGCCGGTCGGCACCGACGTTGAGGGCAAGATGGTCGCGGCTCTGCGCCGTCTCGGCTTTGATGGGGTTTACGATACCGATTTTGCGGCTGATATGACGATTCTGGAAGAGGCCAATGAGCTGCTGGAGCGGATTCAAAACGGCGGCAAGCTGCCGATGATTACCTCCTGCTCCCCCGGCTGGGTCAAGTTCTGCGAGCACTATTATCCGGACTTTATTGATAATTTGTCGACCTGCAAGTCGCCGCAGCAAATGTTCGGCGCCATTGCCAAGACTTGGTATGCCGAGAAGGAAGGCATTGACCCCAAGGATTTGTTTGTTGTCAGCATTATGCCCTGTACGGCCAAGAAGTTTGAGATCGGCCGGGAAGATCAGAGCGCAGCGGGTGTGCCGGACATTGATGCGGCACTGACGACCCGCGAGCTCGCTCGAATGATTGAGCGTGCCGGTATCAACTTCCACGGTCTGTCGGATGAGGCATTTGACGCACCGCTGGGCACGTCGACCGGAGCCGGAGTTATTTTCGGCGCGACCGGCGGCGTAATGGAGGCGGCACTGCGGACGGCGGTGGAGACCATTACCGGAAAGCAGCTTGAAAAGCTGGAGTTTGAAGATGTCCGCGGCTTGGAGGGTATTAAAGAGGCCTCCTATGAGCTGGAGGGCGCAACGGTGAAGGTTGCGGTGGCTTCCAGCCTCGGCTGTGCCAGAAAGCTGCTGGATAAGATTCGTGCCGGCGAGGCCGACTATCAGTTTATCGAGATCATGGCCTGCCCCGGCGGCTGTATCAACGGCGGCGGTCAGCCGCTGCAGCCGGCGTCGGTGCGCAACTTTACCGATGTGCGTGCAGCCCGCGCCGCAGTGCTTTACAATATCGACAAAAAAATGCCGATGCGCAAGTCGCATGATAACCCGGTTGCCAAGCAGATCTACAATGATTTTCTGGAGCGTCCCGGCAGCCACAAGGCGCATGAGATTTTGCACACCCATTACGTCAAGAGAGATCGTTTCTGAGTTTGTCGTTTCGCTTTGAGCGTGCGGCGCGCGTTTGCGCGCCGCACGCTTTCGTTTTACGTCTTGGGGGCGTTCTTTCGGCGGGGGCCTGGCTGAGCTGTACGGCAGCGGCAAAAAGCGTAGTGCCGCGGCGCTACGCAAAAAAATGGGGCTGCGGAGGTTTTTTTGCGGGCAAAATGTCCACAAGAAAAGAGTAGACAGAGGCTTTAAAATATGCTATACTATAGGATGAGTTAAAATCGGAATTTGTGGGTCTGCGGCCGGAGGAGGGGATGGAAAATGCTGGTGCTGGGAATTGATCCGGGCTATGCCATTGTCGGCTGGGGCGTGATTGATTATTCGCACGGTCGGCTGAGCCCGGTCGCCTTCGGAGCTATCACCACCGAGGCCGGCAGCTATTTTCCGGACCGTCTGCTTAAAATCAGCCGGAAATCCGCGGAAATTATCAGTAAATATCGGCCGCAGGCCGTGTCGGTGGAAAAGCTGTTTTTTGCCAGCAACACCACCACCGCAATTGATGTGGCACAGGCGCGCGGCGTTATTTTGACCGAGGCTGCCCGTCAGGGCATTGATGTTTTTGAGTATACGCCGATGCAGGTAAAGCAGGCGGTGGTCGGCTACGGGCTGGCCGAAAAAAAACAGGTCATGGAGATGACCCGGCAGCTGCTTTCGCTTGAAAAGGTGCCGCGGCCGGACGATACGGCCGACGCGCTGGCAGTCGCCATTTGTCACGCGCACAGCGCACATTCTCAAAGCTATGCGCTATTGCAGCAGCTGCGCGGATGAGATTTCCGCCGACCCGCAAAGCCTGCGCGGAAGCCCTGAGGCTGCAAACAAGGAAATTTAGGCGCAAAAGCAGAGGAACACAAGGAGGAAAAGGCATGATTTACAGTTTGACCGGCCGGCTGGCTCAAAAAGGAAACGGCTTTGCCGTGGTTGAATGTGCCGGCGTCGGCTATCTTTGCCAAACGACCGGACAGACGCTTTCCCGGCTCTCGGGAGAAACGGTGACGCTGTACACGTATCTACATGTCACGGAAAACTCATTGGATTTATTCGGCTTTTTGAGCCGAGATGAGCTGGAGATGTTTCGGATGCTTCTGTCTGTTTCGGGCGTCGGCCCCAAAGCGGCATTGGCTATTTTGTCGGAGTATCCGCCCGATCGGCTTGTCTTGTTTTTAGCCTCCAATGACCCGAAAATGCTTACCAAGGCAGCCGGCGTCGGCCCGAAGCTTGCTCAACGAATCGTGCTGGAATTAAAGGACAAGGCAGCCAAAATGCTGCCGCACGGCGTGATTGCCGCACCGGACAATATTTTTGAAAGCCGCAGCGAGCACACAGTCGGCAGTGATAACCTGTCGCAGGCCGTCAGCGCGTTGGTGACGCTCGGCTATGCCCGCAGCGATGCATTGCAGGCGCTGGCCGGAGCGGATCCTACGCAAGCGGTGGATGATATGATTCGCATTGCGCTGCAGGCGCTGGCGAGACTGTAGGAGGTGAAGGCGTATGCCGATTGAGGATTACGAGACGGAATTTACAGATCGTATTATTGCCCCTGAATACAACAGTCAGGACTGCGAAACCGAGATTTCGCTGCGCCCGAAGGTTCTGCAGGAATATATCGGGCAGCAAAAGGTCAAGGAAAATCTGAAGGTATATATCGACGCGGCGCGGGGGCGGCGGGAATCGCTGGATCATGTGCTGCTGTACGGACCGCCGGGGCTTGGTAAAACAACGCTTGCCGGCATTGTTGCCAATGAAATGAATGTGAATATTCGGATTACCAGCGGTCCGGCAATTGAAAAACCGGGAGATTTGGCAGCACTGCTGACCGGGTTGGACGAGGGCGACATTTTATTTATTGACGAAATTCACCGTTTGCCGCGCAGCGTTGAGGAAATTCTGTACCCGGCTATGGAGGATTACGCGCTGGATATCATTATCGGCAAGGGCCCGTCGGCCCGCAGTATCCGGCTGGATCTTAAAAAATTCACGCTGATCGGGGCGACTACCCGCGCCGGACAGCTTTCGGCTCCGCTGCGGGATCGGTTCGGCGTTATTTTAAGGCTGGAGCTGTACACCCCGCAGGAGCTTTCTCAAATTGTCCGCCGCAGCGCGCAGCTGCTGTCGATTGACTGTGACGAGCAGGGGGCGCTGGAGATTGCCCGCCGCTCCCGCGGAACGCCGCGGATAGCCAATCGGATGCTCAAGCGGGTGCGCGATTTTGCTCAGGTGATGGGAAACGGCAGTATCACCCGGGAAATTGCCGACACGGCGCTTTTGCGTCTGGAGGTGGACGCAATGGGGCTGGACAGTATTGACCGGCGGATGTTGAAAACCATTATTACAAGCTATCACGGCGGGCCGGTCGGCCTGGAAACGCTGGCGGCGGCGATCGGAGAGGAAACAGTCACGCTGGAGGATGTTTACGAGCCGTATTTGATGCAAATCGGATTTTTAAGCCGTACTCCGCGCGGTCGCTGCGCCACGCACTTAGCCTACACGCATCTGGGGCTGCCGATGCAGCCGCAGGAGGGCTGCTCACAAAATGACCAGCTTTCTTTTGAGTAAAAAAATATCTGCACGGAAAGGAAACAGAATCATGGGAAGATTGTTTGGGACAGACGGCGCAAGAGGAGTTGCCAATCTGGAGCTTACCTGCGAAACGGCACTGAATATCGGCCGTGCGGCCGCCTATGTGCTGACACGGGAGCAAAAACATAAAGCCAAGATTATTATCGGAAAGGACACCCGTATTTCGTCGGATATGCTGGAGTCGGCCTTGACAGCCGGTATTTGTTCCATGGGCGCCGATGCAATGCTGCTGGGCACCATTCCGACGCCGGGCGTTGCCTTTTTGGTGCGGGAGTATAATGCCGACGCCGGCATTATGATTTCCGCTTCGCACAATCCGGTGGAATATAACGGCATCAAAATTTTTAACCGGGACGGTTTTAAGCTGCCCGACCCGATTCAGGACGAAATCGAAAGCATTATTTTGGACGGAGAGCCTCAGCTGCCGACGGTGATTGGCGGTGAGCTTGGCAATGTCACCCGGTGCCGCAGCGCCATTACCGACTAAGTCACCCATGTGCGCCAGAGCATTGACAGCGGCGTCGGCGGAATCAAGGTAGCTATTGACTGCGCCAACGGCAGTGCCAGTGCAACAGCGCGAGAGCTGTTTGGCAAGCTGGACGCCAATTGCCGGTTCATTCATTGCGAGCCGGACGGTGTGAACATCAACAAGGATTGCGGCTCGACGCATATAGACGAGCTGATAAAGTATGTTCGGGAGAACCGCTGTCAGCTGGGTCTGGCTTTTGACGGTGACGCCGATCGCTGTCTGGCGGTAGACGAAAAGGGCAATTTAGTGGATGGGGATCATCTGCTGGCCATCTTTTCCAAGTATCTCAAGAAAAACGGGGAGCTAAACGGCAATGCCGTGGTCGGTACGGTGATGTCCAATATGGGGCTGAGCGTTTTTGCCCGCGAAAACGATATTCAATTCGTATCAACAGCGGTGGGCGACCGGTACGTGCTGGAGGAAATGCTGGAGCATTCCTACAGCGTCGGCGGCGAACAGTCGGGTCATATTATTTTTTCACGCTATGCCACCACCGGCGACGGACAGTTGACCGGCGTGCAGCTGCTGAATATTATGAAGCGCGAGCGTAAACCGCTTTCCGAGCTGGCGGCCGTTATGCCGGATTATCCGCAGGTGCTGGAAAATGTTCGGATAAACGATCGGACGCCGTTTGCCGAGGACCCCGAGATCATGGCTCATATTACCGACGCGGAGCAGGCGCTCGGCAGCGACGGTCGGGTGCTGGTACGGGCTTCCGGCACCGAGCCTTTGATTCGGGTCATGCTGGAGGGCAAGGACGCGGAGCTTTTGCATAAGCTTGCCGCCGATATTGCCGATGTTATTCGCAAAAAACGCGGCTGAAAGGTGTGCGGACAATCGCTGAAAAAGCCGTAAGGCGCAGGGAAAGCGCAGCGACCTTTAAGTGAAATTTACGGCCGGCCGCGGCCGCAGCAAAAATCGGGAGCAATTATGAGAATCAGTGATTTGAAAAGCGATTATCGGCTGCTGGACGCCTCGTCGGGCGAGCGGCTTGAAAAGTGGGGGCCGGTGACCCTGATTCGACCGGATCCCCAGATTATCTGGAAAACACCGCGGGACGCTGCTTGGCAAACCGCCGATGCGCGTTATCTGCGATCCTCTAAGGGCGGCGGACACTGGGAACACTACCGGCAGACGGCCGAGAGCTGGCTACTTTCGTTTGGCACTCTTACCTTTCGGGTCCGGCCGACCGGTTTTAAGCATACCGGCGTTTTCCCGGAGCAGGCGGTGAACTGGCAGTTGTTTGACCGGCTTATCCGCGCTGCCGGCCGGAAAATCTCGGTGCTGAATCTTTTTGCCTATACCGGCGGGGCGACGCTGGCCTGTGCGGCTGCGGGCGCCGACGTTTGTCATGTGGACGCATCGCGCGGGATGGTTTCCTGGGCGCGGGAAAACGCCGAGCTGTCCGGTCTCGGGCAGTGTCCGGTGCGCTGGATCGTGGACGACTGTCGCAAGTTTGTGGAGCGGGAGATTCGCCGCGGACGGCGGTATGACGCCGTGATTATGGACCCGCCGTCCTACGGGCGCGGGCCGAACGGTGAGGTTTGGACGCTGGAGGATCAGCTTTATGACTTGGTGTCGTTATGCGCCGGGGTACTCAGTGACGATCCGTTGTTTTTTATCATCAATTCATACACAGCCGGACTGACGCCGTCGGTCATGCAGTATGTGCTCAGTCAGACCGTGGCGCCGGGCCGCGACGGCATACTGTCGGCGGATGAGATCGGGCTTTTGGTCGAACGGACCGGGCAGGTGCTGCCTTGCGGCAGCAGCGCGCTTTGGCAAAAGGCCGGGGTTTAAAAGTCGGTGCAATTTCAGAACATGAAGAGGAAGAGTCAATATGGCAGAACCGTTTATCCGCTGTGAGGGGGTCACCTTTTGTTACGGCGGGGAAAAGGAAGAGCATGCAGCCTTGAACGGCGTTGATCTTGAGATCCGCGCGGGCGAATTTGTGGCAATTTTGGGTCATAACGGCAGCGGAAAGTCGACGCTGGCCAAGCATTTTAACGCCATCCTGCTTCCGACCGCGGGGCGGGTCACGGTGGACGGTATAGATACGGCAGACGAGACGCGCACCTTTGAGCTGCGCAGTCGGGTCGGAATGGTTTTTCAAAATCCGGATAACCAGCTGGTTGCAACCGTGGTCGAGGAGGATGTTGCCTTCGGACCGGAAAATCTCGGGGTTCCGTCTGCGGAAATTCGCCGGCGGGTGGACGCGGCGCTGGACGCAGTCGGGATGCGTTCCTTTGCACGGCACGCACCGCACAAGCTGTCCGGTGGCCAAAAGCAGCGGGTGGCGATCGCCGGTGTGCTTGCCATGAATCCGCGCTGTATTGTGCTGGATGAACCGACCGCTATGCTGGACCCCAAGGGGAGACGGCAGGTGATGGATACGGTGGTGCGTCTTTCGCGGGAAAGAGGGATTACGGTGATCCTGATTACCCATTTTATGGAGGAGGCCGCTCTGTGCGACCGTGTTGTGGTGATGAATGACGGCACGGTTGCGTTGGACGGAACGCCCAAGGAGGTTTTCCGGCAGCGGCAGCAGCTGCTTGCAATGGGGCTGACAGTACCGGCAATAACCGAGCTTTGTTTTCAGCTGCATGAGGCCGGAGTGCCGATCGCGCCCGACCTTTTAGGACAACAGGAATGTTTGGACGCGCTGAGCGCGCTTCTTTCGCAAAAATCTTTGGAGGAAAAAACGTGTCAATTCTGGAAGTGAAAAACTTAACCTATCGCTATGCCAAGGGTACGCCGTATGAAAAGGTGGCGTTGAGCGACATCAGCTTCAGTATACAGCGGGAGTCGTTTTCGGTCATCCTGGGGCATACCGGCTCCGGCAAGTCGACGCTGGTTTCGCACCTCAACGGTTTGGTGCGGCCCGAAAGCGGAACGGTGCTGCTGGATGGCGAGGATATTTTTGCAAAAGGGTACGACCTGCGCCGGGCACGCGCTCGGGTAGGGCTTGTGTTTCAGTACCCCGAGTACCAGCTTTTTGAAGAAACCGTTGAAGCGGATATTGCGTTCGGCCCGAAAAATATGGGGCTGAGCCGGGAGGAGATCTCGGCTCGGGTCGGCGCTGCTGCGCGGGCGCTGGAAATTCGTCCGGAGCTTTTGAAAAAGTCTCCTTTTGAGTTGTCGGGCGGGCAAAAGCGCCGGGCGGCGATTGCCGGTGTTATTGCCATGCAGCCCGAGGTATTGGTGCTGGATGAGCCGGCCGCCGGGCTGGATCCGCGGGGACGTCAGCGTGTCATGCGTCTGATTGACGGTTACCGTCGGCAGAGCGGCAGCACCGTTTTAATCGTTTCCCATTCTATGGAGGAGGCGGCGGCTTACGCCGACCGGCTGTTTGTGTTAAACGACGGCAAGCTTTTTTTACAAGGCAGTGTGGATGAGGTATTCCGGCAGGCACAGCGGTTGGTTGAGATTGGCCTGGATGTTCCGCCCATTACCGCGCTGTTCTCGGCCTTGCGGGCGCGGGGTTTTTCGGTTCCGCAGTCGGTGTACACTCCGCAGCAGGCGGCAGAGGTTCTGTTGCCGATGCTGAAGGGAGGCGACGGGCAATGATCGGAGATATTACCCTGGGACAGCTGTATCCCGGCAACAGCCTTTTGCATCGGATGGATCCGCGCTTCAAGATTCTTTTCACGGTGCTGTTTCTTGTCATGCTGTTTTGTTCGGACACGCTGGCCGGAGTTCTTATCAGCCTTACATTTGTTTTGGCGATTTACCTTGTTGCAAGGATTCCGCTGTCCATGCTGTTTAAAAGCCTGAAGCCGGTTTTGCCGATCATCCTGTTGATGCTTTTGTTCAACATCTTTTTCTACAGCGGCAAAACGGTGCTGTTCCAATGGGGCTTTTTCAAGCTGACGGCGGAGGGACTGAAAATGAGCGGCCTGATGATTTTCCGAATCGTCGCCATCATTGCCGGCACCGCTATGTTGACCTATACGACCTCATCGATTGAATTGACCGACGCGCTGGAAAGTCTGTTTTCACCGCTTAAGCGGTTGCATTTTCCGGTCAGCGAGCTTGCAATGATGATGAGCATTGCGCTGCGCTTTATTCCGACCTTGATTGAAGAGACGCAAAAAATCATGGCGGCGCAAAAAGCGCGCGGGGCCGACTTTGAAAGCGGCAATTTGATTGCCCGGGCGCGGGCATTGCTGCCGATTTTGATTCCGCTGTTTGTTTCGGCCATTAAACGGGCCGGTGAGCTGGCAACGGCGATGGAAAGCCGCTGCTATCATAACGGCGAGGGTCGGACCCGGCTCAAACAGCTTAAAAGCGCCCCGCGCGATTATGTTTCGCTTTCGGTTATGCTGCTGCTCTGCGCCGCGGTGATTACGGCGCGGCACATTAGCCCCAAAATTTTCTGAGAGGAGCGAGCGGAATGTCGTCACAACGCTGTATTGCCGTTAAAATCCGTTTTCTCGGAGCGGCTTATCACGGCTTTCAGCGCCAGCAAAATGCCGTCACGGTGCAGCAGACGATTGAAGAGGCGCTCTTTAAAATTCTGGGTGAAAAAACAGTTATTTACGGTTGCAGCCGGACCGATACCGGTGTTTCGGCGGCTGAGTACGTTTTTCATTTTCATACGACCCATTCGATTACACCCTATAAGCTGTGCGGCGCGCTGAATCACTTTTTGCCGCCGGATATCGGGGTGCTTTCGGCGGTGCAGGCGCCGGCGGATTTTCATGCCCGTTATAGCACCTGCGGCAAGCGGTATGATTACTACCTGCGCAATGCGCGGGGGCGGGATCCGTTTACCGAGGGTCGGGAGTACCGCTATATTGTTTCGACGCCGGATGCGGATTTTTTAAACGAGCAGGCGCAGGCATTTTGCGGCCGACATGATTTTTCGGCGTTTTGCTCGGCACATGACGGAGCGGAAAATCATGTGCGCACCGTTCATAGCGCCGGCGTTCAACGACAGGATTCGCAGCTGCGTTTTTGGTTTACGGCGGACGGGTTTTTGTACAACATGGTTCGCATTATGGTCGGCACCCTGTTGTGGATTTCGGAGGGAAAGCTGCCGCCCGGCTGCATTCCGGACATTTTGGAAAGCCGGGATCGGGGACGCGCCGGAATGACGGCACCTGCCTGCGGGCTGTTTTTGAGCCGGGTTTTTTACGAGGAGGATCCATTTTTGCAGGAAAAGGAGGAGTATCATGGCTGAGGTTCGTGAGCTTCGGGATGTGCTGCGCCGGCGCAAAAGAATGCGCATTTGGCGTCGTATCCTGGCACTGACGGTGCTGGCTGCACTGGCGGCGGCGGTGATATTCGTGCTGCTCAACCGGGATCGGTTTACGCCGGAGGCGGTGCGGGAGTTTTTTTCAACCTCCTTTGAAAACCGCACGGGACAGGAGGGCTTTCCGGTGCAGCTTTCCTCCGGGACGGCTACATCGCTCAGCGCAGCAGGCAGCAACCTGTGCGTTACCAGCCAGACCGGGCTGAGCTTTTATTCGCCGCGCGGGCGACTGCTGCGAACAGTCGCGCACGCGCACAAGAATGTGCAAACCAAAGCGGCCGGCGAAAATGTGCTGCTTTATGCGGTCGGCGGCGATGAGGCTTCGGTGGAGACCGCTTCCAAAACAAGCGTGACCCTAAAGCTTGACAATGCCGTTGTTACCGGGGATATTTGCAAAAACGGACGGTTTGCACTGGTTTGCGAATCGGATGTTTACAATTCGCAGCTGCTGGTTTACGATAAAAGCGGCAATGCCGTTTTCAGGTGGACGCCGTCCGGGAGCGTTATTACGGCGGTCGCCCTTTCGCCGGACGGTTACAGTGTTGCAGCGGCGACGATTTCGACACAGGGCGGGCAGATTCGGACCGGGATTCATTTGTTTTCCACCCGAAAGTCCGACGCGGTGTTTTCGCAAGTGCTGGAAAACGAGCTTGTTCTGAAAATGTCCTGTACCAAAAATTCGGTGCAGGTCATCGGGGACACTGCACTGTACCGCATTTCCGGAGAAGGAGAGGTCGCCCGTTATGATTATGCGGGCAGAACGCTGCTCCGGTTTGCCGATTGCAGTGCCGGTCAGGCGCTTGTCCTGCGGGATGCCAACGACCCGGGCAAAAGCGTGTTGACCGTGCTCAACGACGAGTGCCGTGAGCGCTCCTCGGTCACCGTGGATCAAGCGATCATAGACGTTGCAGGCAGCGGAGACCAGGTGTTTTTGCTGTCGGACACGCAGCTTTTGTGTTATGATGCGGCAACCGCAAGGCGCGAGAGCTTTTGTAATATTGATAATGACGCCGAGTACGTTGCGGTGACCTCGGCAGCCCCCTATGTCGTCACAGCGGCAGCGGAGCTTATCCGCTGCACGCTTTCAAAATAATTATAACGAGGTGGAAATATGAACTGGGCTATCGGAATTTTGCTGGATCTTGTACTGCTGGCGATTGTGCTTCTGTTTTTCCGGCGGGGAAAAAAGGATGGCTTTGCCAAGACGGTCGTCAGCTTCTTCGGTTTTTTGATTGCGCTGGTGATTGCCTATTCGCTGTGTGCACCGGTGACAAACCGGGTGTACGAGTCTTTTGTTCGGCAGCCGGCACAGCAGGCAGTCGAAACCGCAATTCGCAATCGGGTCGGTCAGACCCAGAGTGAAACCGCGCCGGACAGCAATAAGCTGTATGACGCACTGGAGGAAAGCGTCGGACACCTGCCGGGCTTTGTACAGAAAAAACTGGCGGTTTCCGAAAAACGCACAGCCCTGACGGCGCAGCTTGGCGGGATGACCAACCTCGATATTAAAACGGCGTCGGTGAAGATCACCGAGACCATTATCCGTCCGGCGGCGGTCGCCGTGTTGCGGGTTGTGGTATTCTTCCTGTTGTTTATTGTTATGCTGCTGCTTTGTGCCCTTTTAGCAAAGCTGTTAAAGTTTGTCAATAAAATTCCGCTGTTGGGCGGCGTGAACGCTGTGCTGGGCGGCCTGATCGGCGTGGTCAAGGGATTGATCCTTGTATTGATTATCAGCTGGGGCGTGTCCCTGCTGTGCTCGGACGGCGGCCGTATTTTCGGGGTTATCACCGAAGAGACCGTCAACAGCTCGTTGATTTTGAAATTTTTGGCTTCTCTCCGGACGGCGCTTTAAGCTCGGGATCCGTACACAGGAAAAAACAAAAAGGAATTAAATATGGAAAAGAAAAATAAAAATCTAACCATTCCGAACGCCCTTTCGGTCCTTCGGATTCTGCTGATTCCGGTCTTTGTTTATTTTTATGCTGCGGCCGACTCGGAGACACATATTTATTATTTGTATGCAGTGCTGGCGTTGGCGATTTCGGGTCTGACGGACCTGTTTGACGGATATATTGCGCGGCGTCTTGATCAAGTGACGAATCTGGGCAAGATTCTTGATCCGCTGGCTGATAAGCTGACCCAGCTGACGGTTGTTATCAGCGTGGCGATCAAGCTGCGCAGCATGCCGCTTGCGGCGGCGCTGATGATTTTTGTTGTCAAGGAGCTGCTGATGCTGTTGGGGGGACTTTTTCTGCTTCGGCGGCATATCACGATTCAAGGCTCCAAGTGGTACGGTAAGGTGGCCACCGCGGTGTTTTATGTGGTGATGGCTGCCGTCGCCCTGTTTGACGGTATGTCCGGACGGACGGCGCTGCTGCTGATCGGCGTTGCGGCGGTATTTATGCTGTTTGCCTTTTCGCAATACCTGCTTGAATTTTTCCGAATTTTGCGGGAAGATAAATTCAATCAGCCGCAGCATATAATAGAAAAGTAATCGAATGTTAAGGAGAATCCTATGCTTTGTTCTCGTTGTAAAAAAAGACTCGCGGTCGTTTTTATGACGACCTCCGACGGAGAAAAAACCCGGAGTGAGGGCTTGTGCTTAGTTTGTGCTAAGGAGCTGGGTCTCGGTCCGGTCAACGACCTGATAGAAAACATGGGCCTGAGTGAGGACCAGCTGGAGACCCTGTCTGACCAGATGACGGATATGCTGGGCACACAGGAGGAGGACGCGGAAAACAAGGACTCGGCAGAGGCCGAGCTGGACGCCGACGCGTTGTTTGAGGCCGGCGGCGCACAGACCTTTCCGTTTGCTCGTTTGTTTGGCGCCGGCAAAAAAAGCGATGAGGAAAAAGAAGAGTCGTCTGCCGGGACTGCCGAAAAGCAGCGCGGAAAAAAAGAAAAGAAACAAAAGCTGAAATATCTCAGCCAATTTTGCGAAAATTTGACTCGCCGGGCGCGAGACGGACAGATGGATCGAATTATCGGCCGCGACAAGGAAATTGCGCGGATGATTCAGATTCTTTGCCGTCGCAGCAAAAACAATCCCTGCTTGATCGGGGAGCCGGGCGTCGGCAAAACGGCGATTGTCGAAGGGATTGCACAGCGCATTGCAGACGGGCGGGTGCCGGCACGGCTGATGGATCGGGAGGTTTATCTGCTGGATTTGACGGCACTGGTCGCCGGAACGCAGTTCCGCGGGCAGTTTGAAAGCCGAATCAAGGGACTGGTGGACGAGGTCCAGGCGGCCGGAAACATCATCCTGTTTATTGATGAGGTGCATAATCTGGTCGGCACCGGAGATTCCGAGGGCAGCATGAACGCCGCCAATATCTTAAAGCCGGCGCTGTCCCGCGGGGAAATTCAGGTGATCGGGGCGACGACTTTTAATGAGTATCGCAAATATATTGAAAAGGACGCGGCCTTGGAGCGCCGCTTTCAGCCGGTAACGGTGGAGGAACCGTCCGTGGCTGATACGGTGCAGCTGTTGCTTGGGATCAAGGGCTATTATGAAGCTTTTCATCAGGTGACGGTTTCGCCGGAGCTTGCCGAGCGAACGGTGCGGCTTTCCGAGCGATATATCACCGACCGTTTTCTGCCGGATAAGGCAATTGACCTGTTAGACGAGGCCTGCGCTTATGCCTGCTTGCGCAATACCCTGCTGGACGAGGCTGAACGGCAAAAGCGTCAGCTGGCGGAACTGAAGCAGCGGGAGGGAGTGCTGTCCGGCGCCGAAGAGGTGGACTATGAGGCACTGGCCAATGTGCGTTCCGAAATCTGCCGCTTGACGGACGAGCAGAAAAAGCTGGATCCGCAGGCGCTGAGAACTGCGGTCACATTACAAGACCTTTCCAATGTTATTGAGCTGTGGACCGGGATCCCGGCTGCCAAAATCGAGGAAAACGAGCGGCAGCGTCTGCAAGGATTGCGGGAAACACTGAGCAGTAAAATTATCGGCCAGGAGGATGCAATCGACGCCGTGGTGCGCGCCATTGTGCGCAGTCGTGCGCAGCTGTCCGGCAGAAATCGGCCGGCCTCCTTTATCTTTGTTGGGCCGACAGGCGTCGGCAAAACCGAGCTGGTGCGTCAGCTGGCCGCTGCGCTGTTTGACGGCTGTGACCCGCTGATTCGGCTGGATATGTCGGAATACATGGAAAAGCATGCCGTGTCTAAAATTATCGGCTCTCCGCCGGGGTACGTCGGGTACGACGAGGCAGGTCAGCTGACGGAAAAGGTCCGCCGCCGTCCGTATTCGGTTATTTTGTTTGACGAGATAGAAAAAGCACACCCCGACGTTATGAATATTTTGCTGCAAATTCTTGACGAAGGACGAATTACCGACGCGCACGGCCGGCAGGTCAGCTTTGAGCACACGGTAATCGTGATGACCTCCAATGCCGGCTCTGCCCGAAAGGGATACAGCGTCGGGTTTGAAAAGTCGGCGGCAGCTCTTTCGGAGGAAAAGGCGCGCAGTGCGCTGTCGGAATTTTTGCGGCCGGAGTTTTTGGCGCGCGTAGATGAAATTGTGGTGTTCCGGCCGCTTTCTCATGAGAATCTTTTGAAAATTGCCGATTTGATGGTTTCGGAGCTTGTGCCGGCATTGCAGGAGCGCGGCTGCGACCTGCGCTGGGATCATGCGGTCTTGGAGGAGCTGTGCGACCGGGCGGACGGCGGCAAGTTTGCTGCTCGGGATCTGCGTCATGTCATTCGCCGGGAGATTGAAGACCCCGTTGCGCTTGCCGTGACTCAGGGTGCTGCCGAAAGGCATACGGTGTTTGAAATAACGGCGCAGGAGCACCAAATCAAGATAAATCAAGCGTAGCTTTGCGCTGCGAAATATAAACTGTATAGGCGGGCGCAGGGTCACGATTTTACTGTGCGGCCATCTGCGAAAAACTGCCGGGCGCAGGGGCACGATTTTGCTGTGCGGCCATCTGCGAAAAACTGCCGGTCGCAGGGGCACGATTTTGCTGTGCGGCCATCTGCGAAAAACTGCCGGTCGCAGGTTTCCCCGGGCGGCCCGAGCGGCGAGCTGTCCCAACGCTTGAGTCTCGGCTCAAGTTTGAGACCGCCGGAAAAACGGTAAGGGTAGCCTTGTTATGGCAAGGCCGCACCAAACGGGCACAAGGGATGCCGGTGCTTTTCGGCTGATTTCGGGTGAATAGCCAATCCCGCCGCCCGGGGCGCGGCGCTCCGGCAGGGATTTTGGTGACTGCAAATACAAACGGAAGGACGGTGAACGGCGTGAAAAAGAAGCAAAGACATATCGGCGTGCTGCTGCTTTTGGCTGTATTGCTGAGCTTTTGCTCCTGTGACACGCACCTCCCGGCGCGGGTGGACACCTTAATTGCTCCGCCGATTCTGTTTGAAGAGCAAAACGAAATTATGCAGGCACTGAAAAAATCAGCGGGAGACAATATTGTGCTGGAGTATCCCGGCAGCGGTGAAAATCGGTCGGCCTTTCTGCTTTTTGATTTGGATTTGGACGGAGAACAGGAGGTAATTGCCTTTTACCGCAGCGCCGGTGAGGAGCTTCGGCAGGATGTGGTCCACATGAATTTGTTGGATCGGCTGCCCTCCGGCAGCTGGCGTTCTCTGTGCGATGTTATCGGAGAAGCCGCCGGGATCGACCGGGTGTGCACCGGCAGCTTTTCGGGGCGGCAGCAGCTGATTGTCGGCTGGGAGCTTATGCGCGAAAAGGAAAAAACGCTGATGTGTTACAGTCTGTCGGGCGGTAGCCTTGTGCGGGAATACAGTGCAACCTATATTGAGTTTGCGGCAGCGGATTTTTGGAGCGAGCATGACGGGGACGAGCTGATTACCCTGAATTATGTACAGCAGGCTGAAAATTTATTGCAGCCGACGCAGCATGCCCGTCTGATCGTTCGTGAGGACGACGGTTTTCGAGCGATTTCCACCACGCCGCTTGACTCTCGGGTGACCGGCTACCGCAACTGCGTTGCCGGAAAAACCGACGTTCGGCGGGTAGGTTATTTTTTGGACGGGCTGCTCAGTGCCGGCACGGTCAGCACGCAGGTGCTGACGGTTTCGACATCGGGACAGCTGCAAAACCCGCTGCTTTTCGACAACAATCAGGCCGCTCAGGATAATCTTCGCAAGGCAACGCTGCTGTCCCAGGACATGGACGGGGACGGGATCTTTGAAGTCCCGCAGCAGCAGCCGGTTGTCGGTTATGAAACGGTGCCTGAAAGCGAGTGCCTTTATAAAACGATCTGGCGGCAGCTGTCCGGCAGTCGGCTTGTAAAGAGCAAAACGACTTATAGTACCGCGGCGCTCGGGATTCGTATTACGGTGCCTCCTATGCTGGAGGGTCGGGTCACGCTGCGGACGGATATGGCGCACAGCGAGATGACCTTTTATCAATACGAAGGAAGCCTTGAGCAGAGCAATCAGGTGTTATTCAGCTTGCGGGTAATCGATCGGGAGCAGCCCCGCCCGGCGGAGACTTATCAGCTGCTTTGCAATAATGAGTTTACGTCGGTGTGGGTGCGTCTTTATGACGTCGAAAATCCGCTTTGCCCCAAAACGGCGGATCTTGCCGCGTGGGTCACCATTACCTGAGGAGGAAGAAGATGGGTCGCAGGATTATGGTTTGTGAGGACGAGGACGCCATTCGCGATTTCGTCATTATCAATTTGCAGCGCGCCGGGTACGAGACGGTCGGCGTTTCGTCGGGCGAACAGGCGATCGAAACATATGACCGGCAGCAGGGACGGTTTGATGCGGTCCTGCTGGACGTGATGCTGCCGGGGATAGACGGTGTGGAGGTGCTTCGGCGGCTGCGGCAGCGCAGCGCCCGTCTCGGCATTATTATGCTGACGGCCAAGACCCAAGAGGTCGACAAGGTCAGTGGGCTTATGTTGGGTGCTGATGATTATGTTACCAAGCCGTTTTCGCCATCGGAGTTGACAGCTCGGGTGGACGCGCTGTGTCGCCGTATCGGCTCCGATAAACAGCCGACGGGAGAGGAGCGGCTGCACAGCGGTCCCTTTATGATTGACCGGAAAAGCCGCAGTCTTTATAAGGACGGTCAGATTATCGAGCTGACACAGGTGGAGTTTCAAATTATGGAGCTGTTTTTGAGTCATCCGAATGCAGCGCTCAAGCGCTCCGAGATTTTGAAAAAGGTTTGGGGCGGCAGCTATGTCGGCGATGAAAAAATCGTGGACGTCAATATCCGGCGGATTCGGATGAAGATTGAAGCAGAGCCGTCGGCGCCGCAATATATTCAAACGATTTGGGGCTATGGGTACAAATGGATTGACGCTGTGCCTGCGTAAAGCTTTTTGAAAGGAGGCTGTGCAATGCTGCGAATTGAAAAAGTGACTCGGCGCTGGATTTTGCGCAGCTTTCTGATCATTGTGGCTGTTTTGGCAGCTGTGGTGACGCTGCTTGTGGTGTTGACCCGCAACAGCTATTACACTTCGGCGCAGCAGCTTGTTCGGGCCAGGGCCGGTCTTTTGCAAAATACGCTGATCCCCTATGCCGGCGACCATGATGTGGACTTTTCGGAGCAGGCGCGGACGCTGGTCGAAAACTTTTCGGATCGGAATCGAATGGAGCTGCTGGCGCTGGATCGCAATCGCCGGGTGGTCATTTCGTCCGGCGGTTTTATGCCGCAGAAGCTGGGCAGCATGCCGGATCTGCAGCTGGCGCTGAAAAGCGACAGTCGGATGGGTGAGAGCGAACAGCGGCTGAACAGCGGAGAGCATGTTTATTGTGTCAGTATTGCGTCGCCGGTACAAGCCGGGGACATTTTGGCACTGCGGCTGATGATTTCGTTGGAGGCGGTGGATCGTCAAATTCGGCGGACCGCGGTGCTGTATAGTCTCATCGGTGTGGGCATAGCTTTTTTTGTACTGCTGACCAATCTGATTTTTTTACATTCCATCACGCGGCCGGTAGCCGAGGTGAGCCGGAGTGCGCGGCAGATCGCCGCAGGGGACTTCGACGTCCGAATCGATAACCATTATAAGGATGAGATGGGTGAGCTGTGCGACGTTGTCAATTATATGGCCGACGAGCTTGCACAAAGTGAAAACATGAAAAACGAGTTTATTTCATCGGTTTCCCACGAACTGCGCACACCGTTGACGGCTATCCGCGGCTGGGGCGAAACGCTGGCCGATGAGGAGCATTGTGACCCGCAGCTGCGTCAGAAGGGGCTGGGTGTCATCATCGGCGAAACCGAGCGGCTGTCTTCGATTGTGGAGGATTTGCTGGACTTTTCCAAAATGCAAAGCGGACATTTTTCCATTCAAAAAGAAAAGATGGATATTTTGGCCGAGCTGGAGGAGGCTATTTTGGCTTTTTCTCAGCGGGCGCAGCGAGAGGGCATTCGCCTTACCTACAATGAGCCGCAGATGCTGTCTCCGATCGAGGGAGATAAAAACCGGATTCGTCAGGTGTTTGTGAATGTGCTGGACAATGCGCTGAAATATTCCGAGCGCGGCGGCGAGGTTCGGGTTGAGGCGGAAGAGGAGTACGGGATGATCACGGTGTCGGTGACCGACCATGGGTGCGGGATCCGGCCGGAGGATTTGCCGCGAATCAAAATGCGTTTTTACAAGGGAAACAGCAGTCGGCGCGGGTCCGGAATCGGACTTGCGGTGGTGGACGAGATTGTAACCCGTCTCGGCGGCAGCTTTGAGATCGAAAGCCGCCTCGGCGTCGGCACCACGGTGACGCTGTCATTCCCGGTCTATAAAGAAAGCGAGTAGTGCTCATTCTGCGGAGCCGGAGACTGCGGCAGCCGAAAAGAATGGGGCAAGGAGGCAATTAGATGAAAAAAAAGGAATACGCTTCGGGGTGTCCGGTGTCGTTTCGGACCTCAATAGGCGGACAGGCACTCATTGAAGGGGTGATGATGCGCGGACCGGAAAAAACGGCAATTGCCGTTCGGACGCCGGACGGGCAGATCACCGTCGAGCCGCTGGACGACAGCCGGCTGCGAAAGCTTCCGCGGTGGACGCAGTGGCCGGTTCTGCGCGGCATCATGACTTTTATACAAAGCCTCTTTCTGGGCTACAAGGCCATTTTGCGCTCGGCGGAGCTGTCCGGGGCAGAGGAGCAGCAGGAGCCGTCCAAGCTGGATCGGTTTTTGACCGAAAAGCTCGGCGAAAAGGGCTTTGCGGTTGTCGGCATTGTCGGCGGCGTTTTGGGGGTTGCGTTGGCGGTTTGCTTGTTTGTCTTTGTGCCGACCTTTTTGGTCGGGCAATTTAACCGGCATGTTTTTTCGCTGGGCGCGGCGACCTCGGTGGCCGAAGGACTTATTAAGATTGCCGTCTTTATCGCCTATCTTGCACTGGTTTCCCTGTTGCCGGATATTCGGCGGACCTTTGAGTACCACGGGGCGGAGCATAAGAGCATTGCCTGTTATGAAGCGGGCCGGGAGCTGACAGCCGAAAATGCGGCGGGCTTTACGCGGTTTCATCCGCGCTGCGGGACCTCGTTTATTCTGATTATTCTCATTCTCAGCATTGTGCTGTTTTTGGCCGTTCCGGCAAATTGGGGCATTTTGTGGCGCTTTTTGCTGCGGATCTTAATGTTGCCGGTTATTGTTGGCTTGGGGTATGAAATAATCAAATATGTCGGTCGGCACGACAATTTCTTTACCCGGGCGTTGTCTGCGCCGGGGCTGTGGCTGCAGCGGCTGACTACCCGTGAGCCGGATGCACACCAGCTGGAGGTGGCTCTTGCGTCTCTGAAGGCGGTTTGTCCGGAAGATAAGGAGCAGGCACAGTGGTGAGAATCGGAGCTGTTTGGCGGCAGCTTTCCGGCAGCGAGGAGCATATCCTTTTTGAGGAAACGCTGGGGCTGCGGCACGAAGATGTGGTGTTGTCTCCCGAACGGCCGGCGCCGCCCAAACAGCTGCAGATACTGGAGCAGCGGCTTTGTCGGCTGCGGGCGGGAGAACCGCTGCAATACATTTTGGGTTATTGGATGTTCGACGGGGCGCGGTTTTCGGTCGGCCCCGGCGTGCTGATTGCACGGGAGGATACGCTGGCGCTTTGCGACCTGTGCGAAGAATTTTTGAAAGCTGCACCCGGCAGCGTTTTTGCCGATCTCGGCAGCGGCAGCGGCTGCATAGCCGTAACCCTCTTTAGGCGTTGCGGCGCACAGGGCTTTGCCGTGGAGCGTTCGGAAAAAGCATATCCGTATCTTGTCGAAAATCTCAGACAGACTTGCGGCGGGGTTGCGCCGGTGCCGGGCGATATGTTTTCGCCGGCGGTGCTTGACCGGTTGCCGCAGCTGGACTTGGTGGTCTCCAATCCGCCCTACCTGACGGCGGCGGAAATGGAGGGCTTGCCGGCCAATGTACGTCACGAGCCGCAGCAGGCGCTTTACGGTGGGGCGGACGGGCTTGATTACTACCGCAAAATCATCAAGACCTATCCGCAAAAAATGCGGCCGGGTGCATTGCTTGCCTTTGAAGTGGGGTACACTCAGGCGGACGCAGTCATGGGGCTTTTGCAGGAGGCCGGATTTGAAGCGCTGCGGGAGCGGCGTGACCTCGGCGGAATTCGACGCGCCGTGGGCGGTGTAAGGCCGGGATGATTCGTTTCGGGATAGCGGAAATGCCGACTGGCGTCGGCGGATAAAACAAGTCATTATGCGGCAGAGCCGCTTATAAGGAGGATAAATATGGCTAAGACAATTGCAAAACAGCTGGAAGACAACAAAAGCAGCAGCTTTGATAAAAAGAAGGCGCTGGAGCTCGCTTTGAGCAATATTGAAAAGCGGTACGGTCAGGGCGCAATCATGCGGCTGGGTCAGCGAGAAACGATGAATATCGAGGCAATTTCGACCGGGTCGCTGTCGCTGGATGTCGCGCTGGGGATCGGCGGCTTGCCGCGAGGAAGAATTGTTGAGATCTTCGGGCCGGAGAGCTCGGGTAAAACCACCGTTGCGCTGCATGTTGCCGCAGAGGCACAGAAGAACGACGGCACGGTTGCTTTTATTGACGTTGAGCACGCACTGGATCCGATTTATGCCGGCAACCTCGGCGTGGATGTGGATAGCCTGCTGGTTTCTCAGCCGGACTCGGGCGAACAGGCACTGGAAATTGCGGAAATGCTGATTCGATCCGGGTCAATGGATGTGGTGGTGATCGACTCGGTGGCGGCCATGACCACCAAGGCCGAAATAGAGGGCGATATGGGCGATTCTCACGTCGGCCTGCAGGCTCGTCTGATGTCTCAGGCACTCCGGAAGCTGACCCCGCTGGTCTCTCGCTCCAATACCGTGGTCATCTTTATTAATCAGCTGCGGGAAAAGGTCGGCATGGCATACGGCAACCCGGAAACGACCCCGGGCGGTCGCGCACTGAAGTACTATGCGTCGGTTCGGCTGGATATCCGCAAGGTTGAAACGCTGAAAAGCGGCAGTGAGAATATCGGAAATCATGTCAAATGTCGTGTGGTGAAAAACAAGGTTGCACCGCCGTTCAGAGAGGCGTTCTTCGATATTATGTTCGGAAAGGGAATCAGTAAGTACGGCGAGGTGGTGGACCTGGCGGTTGAGCGGGACATCATTAACAAGAGCGGCGCTTGGTTCAGCTATCAGTCGGAGCGGCTGGCGCAGGGCCGGGATAACGTCAAACAGCTGATGGAGGAGCGTCCGGAGCTGTTTCAGGAGATTTCCGAAAAAGTGCAGGCAGCACTAATGGAAGAAAGCCTGCACCCGGAGAAAAAGCCTAAAGCGGCGCGCGGTGCGAAAAAAGCTGCGTCTGCGCCGAGCCGTTCTTCAACAGAGCTGGACGCCGAAGTGGATGACGACGAATGAAAATAACGGCAATCGAGCCTTATGAGAACAATCGCTTTTTCAAGGTGTTTTTAGACGGAAACTACGCGATGAGCCTTGCGGCGGAGTTGATCGAAAAGAATCATCTGTGCGTCGGGGGAGAGGTTTGCCGGGAGCAGCTGAAGGGTCTGGAGGAGGACGCTCAGGTGCGCCGTGCCCGGGAGCGGCTTTTGTATTCGCTTGACCGTCGGCCGCACAGCACATGGGAGCTGCGCCAAAAGCTGCGCCGGGATTACCCGCCGCAGGTCATTGATAGCGCCCTGGAGCAGCTGACACAGCTGGGTCTTTTGGACGATTTGAAGTTCGCATGGACGTATGCCGAGCAGCAGCTTCGGCTGCACCGGCGCGGGCCGTACGCTATTCGGCAGCTTTTGTACCAAAAGGGCGTGGAGCGGGAGATTGTCGACCAAGTCCTTGAGGAGCTGTTCTCGGATGAGGACAGTGAGCTTTCGGCGGCAAAACAGGCGGTGGAAAAGTATCGCGGCGATTTGGACACCCGGCAGGGGCGGCAGCGAGCGTATGCCTATCTTGCCCGGCGAGGCTTTGGGTCGCGCACGATTCGGGAAGTGCTTCGAGAGATGTGCGCGGAGGATGAATTTTCCGGTGAGGATTTTTAGAGGAGAAAAACATGGCAGTAACCGTTGGAATGATTAGTTTGGGCTGTCCGAAAAACCAGGTGGACGCCGAAATCATGCTGGCCGACTTGAAAAAACAGGGATTTAAGATCGTCTGTGACCCGGCGCAGGCTCAGGTGGTGGTTATCAACACCTGCGGCTTTATCGAGGCGGCAAAACAGGAGTCAATCGACCAGATTTTGGAGATGGGCCTTCTTAAAAAGGAGGGTCGGATTAAGCGGATTATCGTGACCGGCTGCCTTGCGGAGCGCTACCGTGAGGAGCTGATGCAGCAGCTTCCGGAGGTCGACGTCGTTTTGGGGATCGGCAGCAATCGGGAGCTTTGCGAGGCGATTACACAAAGTGTGCAGGGCGCGGAGCCTTGCTGCCGATTCGGACCGAAGCAGGCGCTTGCGCTGGAGGGAGACAGGGTGTTGACTACGCTGCCGTTTACGGCGTACCTGAAAATTGCCGAGGGCTGCGACAACCGCTGTACTTACTGCGCAATTCCGAGTATTCGAGGCGCGTTTCGCAGTCGGACGCTGGAAAGTATCTCTGCCGAGGCCGAAGCCCTTGTTGAAAACGGGGTGCGGGAGCTTGTCCTGGTGGCGCAGGATACCACGCGTTACGGGCTGGATTTGTACGGCAAGCCGCAGCTGGCGGTGCTGCTGCGTCGGCTCAATAAAATTGAAAAGCTGCGTTGGATTCGGATTTTGTACGCTTATCCCGAAATGGTGGACGACGAATTGATAGACGCCATGGCGAGTCTTGAAAAGGTGGTCCCGTATTTAGACATTCCGATTCAGCACAGCAATGATGAGGTGCTGCGCCGGATGAATCGGCGCGGCGGCGAAAAAATGATTCGGGAGCTGATAGCACATCTTCGCGGCAAAATCCCGGACATTGTGCTGCGGACAACGGTTATCACCGGATTTCCCGGGGAAACCGAGCAGCAGTTTTGTGAGCTGTGTGAATTTCTAAAGCAGGCGCGGTTTGAGAGGCTGGGCTGCTTTGCATACTCCCGGGAGGAAGGGACCCCGGCGGCCGATTTTCCGGATCAGATCGACCCGCAGGTTGCACAGCGGCGAGCGGACACGATTATGACGGCGCAGCAGCGGGTCATGGATGCGTATCTTGAAAAAATGCAAGACCGCGTCCTTACAGTGGCCGTGGAGGGCTACGACCGCTACGCGGGCTGTTATTTCGGGCGCAGCGCGTATGACGCGCCGGATATTGACGGCAAGATTTTTATGGCCTCAGCCCGGCCGCTGCAGGTCGGAGACTTTGTTTCGGTGAAAATTACCGATTCGATGGATTGTGACCTTTTAGGAGAGGTCGTCCGGGATTCGGAAGGAGAGAGCTTATGAACACGCCCAATAAATTAACGGTTTTTCGCGCCGCCATGGTGCCGGTTTTTCTGATTGTTTTGCTGTGGGAAGGCTTGCCGATGCGTTTTTTGTGGGCAACGCTGATTTTTGCCGGCTTGTCCCTGACCGATATGTTTGACGGACAGATTGCCCGGCGGCGGGGGCTTATCACCAATTTCGGAAAGTTTTTGGATCCGCTGGCCGACAAGGTTTTGGTCGTCAGTGCCCTTATCGGGATGACGGTTTTAAAAAATGAAAGTCATCTGCAGCTGATTTGCTGGCTTATCGGCCTCATTATTATTCTGGCAAGAGAGTTTATGGTTGCCGGGCTGCGGCTTGTTTGCGTGGAACAGGGAACGGTGATTGCCGCCAATTTCTGGGGCAAGCTCAAAACCGTAACGCAATTTATTGCCGTTATGGTCATTCTGTTTACCGAGCAGCTGCTCTGCTGGTTCCCGGCGCTGCCGACTCAGCTGCGTCTGGTGGGGGACGGACTGTTTGCGCTCTGCGTTGTTTTTACGGTGATTTCCGGCGTGGTTTACGTTAAGCAAAACGCCGGCGGGATCAGTCAAATGTAATATGCCCTGCCGCAGATAGAAAAGGCCGCTTTTAAAAGCGGCTTTTTTGCGGCAAGGTCAAAACGCCCTGCCGGAAAAGAAACGTGCTGCCGAGTGCCGAGCCAATCAAACCATCCGCAGGCTTTAGGCGGCTTGAGGGCAGGATGTGCGGCGCAGGGAATACGGCGCGTGCGCGGGGAATACGGCGCGTGTGCGTGCGCGGGGAATACAGCGCGTGCGCGGGGACGTACCGATGTGAGATGCACGGCGCAGGGATCAAAGGGTACGGCAAAAGGCGCAGGGAGTACTAAGCGGCAGGAAAAAGAAAAGGGGGACAAGATATGTTTTCCTGTATCAGGAGTTTGGGGCTTAACGGTCTTGCATGCTATGAGGTTTCGGTGGAAACCGACCTGTCAAACGGCATGCCGGCCTTTGAAATTGTCGGGCTGCCGGATATGGCGGTGCGCGAGGCACGCGATCGGGTGCGTGCCGCCGTTAAAAACTGCGGGTACCAGTTTCCGGTGGGGCGCATTACCGTTAATTTAGCGCCGGCCGATGTGAAAAAGAGCGGCCCGGTATACGATTTGGCGGTGCTGCTGGGGATTCTTTCGGCATCGAGTCAAATCGGTGAGCCGGACCCCGAGACAGCCTTTATCGGGGAGCTGTCCCTGCAGGGACAGCTGCGGCCGGTGCAGGGCGCGCTGTCAATGGTGCTGGCAGCCCGGGATGCCGGCTTTGCCCGCGTGGTCGTGCCGGCGGAAAATCGATATGAGGCGGGCGTTGTCAGCGGAATCGAGGTGCTCCCGGCAACGACGGTGCCGGCAGTCATAGCGCATCTTTCCGGTGCTTGCCCGCTGGAGGCTTATCACAGCACCTTGTCTCCCGAGGACTCGGCCGCGGAAGGGCAGCCGGATTTTTCGGAGGTCAAGGGACAGGAGGGGGCCAAGCGAGCGCTGGAAATCGCGGCGGCCGGCGGACATAATCTGCTGATGGTCGGGCCGCCCGGCTCCGGAAAAAGCATGCTGGCAAAGCGTCTGCCCTCCATTTTGCCGGAAATGAGCTTTGAGGAGTCGCTTCGCACCACCGAAATTCATTCGGCGGCCGGGATACTGCCGGCCGGAACGGCGCTGATTCGGCAGCGGCCGTTTCGTGCGCCGCACCATACCGTTTCACCGTATGGGCTTTCGGGCGGCGGGGCATTTCCGCGCCCGGGTGAAATTTCGCTGGCGCATAACGGCGTCTTGTTTTTGGATGAGCTGCCGGAGTTTGGCCGGGCGGCGTTGGAAATATTGCGACAGCCGTTGGAGGATGGGCAGGTGACGGTGTCGCGCGTCTCCGGGACCGTGACCTTTCCATGCTCGTTTATGACAGTGGCGGCAATGAATCCCTGCCGCTGCGGATACCGGGGTCATCCAACTCGACCCTGCACCTGCTCTGACGCGGCTGCGGCTCGCTATTTGAGCCGAATCAGCGGCCCGCTGCTTGACCGTTTTGATTTGCACATTGAGGTGCTGCCGGTCAACTATGATGAGCTGACCGACCGTGCACCGGGCGAAGACTCGGCAAAGATTCGGGCACGGGTCAATCGTGCGCGTGCGGTACAGCGCCGCCGGCTTGAGGCGTTGGAGCAAGCCGGGCAGCTATCCGCCGGAACGGCGTTTTGTAATGCGCAGCTGTCCCAGCAGGCCGTTGCACAGGTTTGCCGTATGAGCGACGGCGCACAGACGCTCTTGAGAAACGCCTTTGAACAGAACGGTCTGTCGGCGCGCGCCTACAGCCGGGTGCTGAAGGTGGCACGCACCATTGCCGATCTTGCCGACAGCGATCGGATTGAGGAGGAACAGGTGCTGGAGGCGATACAGTATCGCAGCCTGGAAAGTAAATATTGGGGGAAATAATGTCTATTCGCCCCCCTGCTGCCATACAATAGCAGCAGGGGGGCGAGGCAATTGCGGCCGATCGGCGGTTTGGATGAAAAAAGAAAGGATCGAGCCGGTCTGTTTCCGCTCGGACGGGAGAAAATGACGCTGCGTCAATACGGGGTGCTGACGGCGATCTTGCTTTGTGAGCTTTTGGTGATGTATGTGCTGCAGCACACGCCGGCGTCACTTGGCGGAGCTTTTTTGCTGTTTATGTCTTTGGCGGTGTCCGGTGCTGCGGCGGTGCTTTACTGCCGGAGAATCCGGCAAAAAAATCAGTCTCTTAAATAAATTTGCAAAAAACGCGGGACGGTAAACGTCCCGCGTTTTCAGTAATTAAAAAAATGAGCTTTTCAAAGCGCTGCGATATAAAACCCAAAAGCGCGACCGCACCGTTTTGCAGCCCGGAGCCTTGCCGGCTGCGCAAAAGCACCGCTGCGGCTTTTTCGGCGCCCGCGCCGACCTTGAGCCCGGTACAGCAGCTTTTTCGGCGCTCGCGCCGACCTTGAGATTGCTGCGTCAGATTCACTGCGGCAGATCCTTTTGCATCCGGCGAGGCAATCCCTGGCGCAGTGCCGAGAGCATGGCATCGTCCGGCGTGAAAACAAGCAGGGTGCGCCGAAGCGACGGATGGTGCATCAACAGATAGAAATTCCCGTCTCCCGCCGGGTCGCGCTCGGCGTGCAAAATACAGTCAAACCCGCGCCCCTCAAAGGCGCCTTTTCGGTAAAGACCGAATTCTTCTACCTCGGAAAGCTCTAAGGAGATCAGCCGGGTGCGTTTCTTTTGGGCAACGATTCGGTCAACATCCATCGTTCCGTTGGTAATGATATACTCAAACTCCTGCTGCATTTTACGCAGCATGCGCCAGACGAAAAAAACCAGCACGGCAAAGGTCAGCATGGAGACGGTGGACAGATAGGCAATGCCGTGGGACATCAGGTACAGCGGCAGCAGCAGAATAAATAGGATGGAGCCGGCAATCAGCAGAAAAAACAGAAGAGATACCCGGCGACGCTCTTTTGTGCTCAGGCGGCGGCGCACTAAGGTTTCGCTGTATACATCCATTCAAGACACCTCTTTTTTGATTCTTCCATTAGTATAGCATACTTTTTTGCAAAATACAAATTTTTCCGAAAACGTATAACGGCTGGAATGTGGCCGATACTAAGGGAGGAGGTGAAAAGAATGAGTACAACACCCAACAAGTCCATTCATTGTACGGTGGAGCAGTGCCGACACAACTGCCAGGAGGAGTGCTACTGTATGCTGGATCAGGTGGACATCGGCACCCATGAGCAGGATCCGTCGGTCTGTCAGTGCGTAGATTGCAACTCCTTCGAGAAAAAGCAGTAAACGCCTCTTTGAAAAGCCCTCCGCTTCGGCGGGGGCTTTTCATTTTAATATATCAACAGTAATATTGATATACAATAAGTTTAAAAAAGCCCTTGCAAAAAAGAAATTTCCCTATTATGATAAAAATGAAGAAAGCGCCTTTTGGGTGTAAAAAGGAGGAAAAAACATGATTGATTTTTCCGTTGTCAAAATTCCCGAAAAATTCAGAAATCATCCGTTGTTTACCGAGCCGATTTGCGGCATGAATTTTGGTTTTATGGCAAAACGCGGTTACTACTTGTGTGTAAAGACAGTACCAAAACCGTAGAAGCCTTGATATATAAGGGCTTCTACGGTTTTGTTTTTGAAATTTAATGTCCCTAGCGGGTACTTTTGCATATGATTTTCAATACGGCGGGTATGTTTTATCTATGATATTTTTGCGATGACAGAAACTTATAAAATCACAAAGAGCAACGATGTGGGAGACGAAGCGGGATTGAAAAAGAGATGATTAATTAAGTACACTACCCCAATGCAACATCCGTTCTTGCAAAACAGCTCGAAATATG
>CAKSSH010000008.1 GCA_934488695.1 uncultured Oscillospiraceae bacterium | reverse complement strand
GCAGATCAACTCATAGTTGTTTATATAATTGCATTCGCCGATCTTGATATTTATCAAAAACATCTTGATATATACACACTTTTGTGATATAATGAATTAAATCAAGTGCAGGAGGTTTATATGGCGGTTGATTATTCAAAACTGTGGAAGTTGCTAATTGATAAAAAGATGAATAAAACTCAATTGCGCGATGCAGCACATATCAGCACAAACGCCGTAGCAAAGCTTGGGAAGAATGAAAGCGTTTCTTTAGAGACGCTCGAAAAAATATGCTACGCGTTAGATTGTAACATTGATGATATTATTTGCTTTACACAGCCACTACAGGAGGGCGAAGATGAGTAACACGAAAACGATAGTTGCAGAACGCCGTAATTACTCAGTAAAAACCACAGATGAAGCCAAGCAAATTGTTGTGGCTTATTTAGAGAATACAGAGTTAAACGCGTATGATCTTTCATTTGGCTTGCCTGAAATAAATGATAGGTATGACACTTGGAAGGTTCCCGTTATCTACAAAAAAGAGGCCGTTGGAGATATTGTGATAAATGCCTTTTCAAAACAGATAGATTCGGATTTATCTTCTGAGATTTCGATCATCCGAAATCGTATTGCAGCAATTGATATAAACTCCTCTCCTAAAAGGGAATCGTCAAAAAGCCATAGCAAAGAATTCAAAGTATCAAATCTTGACAACATGATAATCAAAGGAAGATCCGAGCTTGCCTTAAAAACTCTGCCGGAGCAGTCAATAGATTTAATCTTTACTTCTCCGCCGTATTACAACGCACGTAAACAGTATTCGGAGTTTGAATCTTACGACGATTACCTTCTTTTGATGCGAAGAGTAATAAGTGAATGCCGCAGAGTTCTAATAGACGGAAAGTTTTTCGTAATTAATACTTCTCATGTTCTTGTTCCAAGAAATAGCAGAAAAGAATCATCTTCAAGAATTGCCGTTCCATTTGATATTCATCAAATCTTCATTGAAGAAGGTTTTGAGTTTGTGGATGATATCATTTGGCAAAAACCGGAAGGGGCTGGCTGGGCAAGTGGACGAGGACGGCGTTTCTCCGCTGATCGCAACCCTATGCAGTATAAAGCCGTTCCGGTAACTGAATACGTAATGGTGTATAGAAAAAAACCTTGTATGCTTATTGATCATTTTATCCGAAATAACCCAAATCAAGACATTATAAAAGCGTCAAAAATTGAAGACGGATATGAAAAGACCAATGTATGGTATATCTCTCCTGCGCATGACAAACGTCACCCTGCCATTTTTCCGGCAGAATTAGCCGAAAAAGTGATTAAATACTATTCGTTTTTAAATGATGTTGTGCTGGATCCATTTGGTGGTATCGGAACTACAGCAAAGGCAGCAAAAAAACTTGGTAGACGGTTCTGCACCATCGAACTTTCGGATGAGTATACCCAATATGCGATAAATGACCTCGAGTATAATCTGATAGATATGTTTAACGGCAGAGATACAGTATACCAGGATCTTTCATCGTTGACAGATGATGATGACGTGAAGTCATTCGATCATCTAGTCCATAAACTCATACATGAGGGCTATTCAAAGGAAAGTCTTTATGATGCATTGTTAAAAGGTTTGAAATAAATAAAAGCCGTGTTTGA
The DNA here is from genome assembly GCA_934488695.1 of uncultured Oscillospiraceae bacterium. GTDB lineage: Bacteria > Bacillota > Clostridia > Oscillospirales > Ruminococcaceae > SIG578. Next base: position 46,373 of record CAKSSH010000008.1, on the reverse strand, counting down.
AATGCAAACACGGCTTTTTGATTCACCCTATAAATGTGTTTATATTGATTTCTGTCATTTTTGAGCGAATAAATGCATCCAAGTTTTCAACGGAAACCGTGCTCAACTGGTGCTCAAAACCAAATATCTCGCATACTTTCTTTGCAAAACTGATAACCCAATCATTATGGCTCATTTGCAATACACAACCGTCAACACGTTCTGCTTTGTTGAACAAATCACTATTCTCAGCTACTGTGTCTACAATAATAATGGTTTTCATTTCATGCCCCATACCGGCAATTTGTTTATATCGATTAAATCTAGTAACCTTATCTAACGAGATTTCTGGATTTCCCCTTCCAATAAAGCCAATATCGATACTTATGGCCTTACTATTGTAAATAAGTGTTGCGTCTGTTTCTCTTTCGTTTTCGTCCATATTTGATAACCAGAACAGTTTATCCATGTTTTCAATATGTTCTGGTGGCGTAGCACAATACTGGAAACCCATGATTGTAAGCAAACTACCGAGAATCAGTTTTTCAAATAGTTTCCCGTTCATAGATTTTGCTGATCCTCTAATAGAAAGAGTTTGAGCGCCCATCGCAATACTTAACAAAGAAAAAGTGTTCCAATCTAATTTCATTGTTTTACCGTTTAGCGTTATTGATCCAGTTAATTCACCAAATCTTTCTTGAATATCCGAAATCGTTTCGAAGGTGGTCGTTGCAAAACTGTCTTTGTAACTCGCCAAATTTTCTGTATCTCTGACGATATTATCCAGGCCTTTTTTTGTTAAACCCATCAACCATAAATCAAGTACCTTTTTTTCGTTTCCTCTCGCGGCATCCAAATCTTGAGCAACAAAATTTGAGTACTCAAAAACATCTCCGATCTTTTCCTTGAGCGCGCCAATAAAAAGATCCAACATAGCCGCATAAGAACAAATCAAACGTTTTTGTGTAATAAACTCTGTGATGTCCCTCACATTACCGCCGAGAAAAACCTTGCGAATAATATCTTTCATTCCATCAACACCGGTAGTGCTGGTAAAATCAGTCCTAGTCGATTTTATATTACTTTTTCCAATCTCATCAAAAGAGTTATAAATCATTGCCTTTTCCTTTCTACGCTTACTCTAAACTTATAATCCTTCAAACAATTCGCTAAGCGTAACACCCAGCCCGTCGGCAATTTTCTTGATATTGCAAATGGCTATATTTCGCCTGCCTGTTTCGACAGAAGCAAAATACGTTCTGTCCATCTCAATTTTCAGAGCGAACTTCTCTTGGCTAAGCCCTGTCTTTTGACGAAGCTCTCTGATTCGATTTCCCAAATCCTTTGTAATCATTTCTTTTTACCTCACTATTGCGTCTATTATAATTATAGAAGCATACGGTTTATAAAACAACGGTTTATAAGCAACAACAGCATTATTCTTGATGTTTTGACAAAAAATACGCAGATGCCAATAGTAATATCTGCATCGGTTTTCAAGTTTTCTGTTAGATTAGCTGATTCAAACCCAGTTCATACACCTGAGCCAGCAGGTACGCAACATCGAGCCGCAGCATCCGATCTCCGTTTTCGTATGCCTTGAGCGTCGCCTCGCAGATCCCGGTTATGTCGGCGACCTGCTTTCGTGTATAGCCGCAACTAATGCGGAGGGCTTTTATCTTCTCACCGATCTGCTCTTTTGTTATCGTTTTCAGCTGATATTTTCTTCCCGGGAAGCAGATCTCCTGCCAGTTCTCCAATATAATGCCAAAGGCGATTCGCTCTTCCTTTACAGAGAAGCGGATCGCCTTGCTTTTCATAATTCTGTGTTCAAATAGCTTGCGCTCGTATTAATCTAATGACGCGATTAACACTTTGTGTTGTCGGCAAATTTTTCGTGCCGCTTCATACTCTTTCGGATCCAACATCAACGGGTTTTGTTCATAGGTTTTCACAAGGTTAAAAGCCAGCCCTACGTATTCATGACACCATTTTCGGAAGTCCGCTGTCGTTGGTCGGAAGAGTGGAATTATCATTTCATTTTGTGCCTTTCAAATATGCTCATGCAATTATTTTTAATTCCTTTTTTATCGAGTAATTCTTTCAACGTCACGATCGTGGAATAGTGATAGGGAGCGCTTTGTGTAACCATTAGAAATGCTGCTTCCGAATAATCCTCTGCCATCGCATTAATAATCTCGTGAAGTCTTATAATGTTAACGTCAATAATTGAATATCCTTTTTCAATGCAATCCAGCAGCGTAATCATAGAAACTATCTGAGGAGTAAATGGTACATCAATTTTAGTCAGCCGATATGTCCCGATCGTTTTGAATCGAACGTTCAGTCGATTTGTATATATCTCATTGTAATCGGGGTAGTAATCCGTGATTTCGAGATCGTTGAACATAGTATATCCGGAAACCATCCCGCGTCCGCCTGATACATACCGATCTTCGATTGCATCATTCAGCGTCTAGTCTTCCTTGCAGATCAGAAACACACCTTTTGATACGCAGGTCAAGATCTTTTCTTCTTCAAGTCGATTTAATATCTTCAGCAGGGTTTTATACGGCACCATTTCAAAGTACTTGTCTTTCATATAGGACACATCGAATAGGTCGCCTTTGTTCTGCAAGCAGAACTCCCTGATTGTTTTTGTGTAGTTCGTGTTCAACTCCTCCATGCTTAGTTATTATATCATATTTGTCGACAAACAGCAAGATTTAATTGGCATTTTCGACAGGTTTTTAGGTTTTGTCGACAGGGATGAAAAAAGTGAAAACCCTTGTAAATAAAGGGTTTTCACACAATAAAAAACGCCGTCATCTTGCATTTGAGATACAAAATGTCGACGTTTTTTATATGACAGGGGCAGAAGGACTTGAAGTTGCTTTGCAACCCCTCTTGCGGTGCCCAAAATATGGCAATGTTACGCCATATTTTGACCGCTGCGCCATCCTCGCCTCGCTGCATCTGCCACCGGCAGCGCTCGGCGACGAAGCCCGGCACGCGCGTGCCTCGGACAAGTTTTGTCTAACAAAAAAGAAACAGTCACCAAAACGGTGACTGTTTCTTTTTGGCAGGGGCAGAAGGACTTGAACCCTCGGCACGCGGTTTTGGAGACCGCTGCTCTACCAACTGAGCTATACCCCTCTGTAAAAACGGAACAAACCGCTCCTCCGAATCCGAGCCAAAGGCCCCGGACAGTGCGTTTTCGGCGATTTTCCGCTCCGAGCCTAAATCCGAGCAAAACGTGGAAACATTTCATGTGGCGCATTTTGCTCCGAATCCACAAAATCGGATTAAAAAATGGTAGAGGTTTACACTCCAAATCCGAACCGCAAAGGTCCGGATTAAACTTTAATGGTGGGCCTTCGGGGACTCGAACCCAGGACCGACCGGTTATGAGCCGGTTGCTCTAACCAACTGAGCTAAAGGCCCACATCAATTCCAGCAGTGTTTATTATACCTGTTTCCCTAATAAAAGTCAAGACCCTTTTCACTTTTTTCCACAGCACCTCGAAATATTTCCGGCGGCGAAAAAAGACGGCGCCGCCAAAGCCCCTGCCCGAACAGACCGCAGAGCCGTTTCGGTATTCCCCCCCCGGCCCCTTTTAAAGAGATAAAAAGCAGCAAAGAAAAAGGCGACAAGCCTCTTGCAAATGGGGCTTGCAATTCTCAAAAAAGCGGCGACGCCCGGACAGTCCGCCAAAATCAAAGAGCGCTCTGCCGGGCACTCCCCTGCCAAACATTATCCGGGTCAAGTCCCCAGGCACCTGAACCCTCAAAAGACTGCCTAACAGCGTCCGGCACATCTATTTTGGATAAAAAACGGCTGCCCGCTCGCTTAAAAAACGGGCGGACAGCGACAAAAAAGGACGCGGTTTCAAAAGCTCTATACAATTCGTTAAAAGGTAGCCGGCTGTCTTGCCGAGGATACACTTTTAGCGGCTTAGCGGTTTAGCGGTTTCAGCGGAATCTGCGTGACCTCCCGGCCGATTTCAACCAAGGACTCCTGCAGGCGATTCCACCGCTCCGGGTTATTGGTATCCAAAAAATAATCCAACCCGTTTTTGGTCTCTCCCCAAGAGCGCCAGGTATAGCAGAACAAGCCGCCGGGATGCTTTGCTTCCAGCAAAAGCTTGCGCGACATTTCCAGATGACGGATACAGACGTCCTCGGTGTATTTGGGGTTTGCGTAATACGTCCAGGTCGTCGGCACATACCACAGATGAATATCATCCGTCTGAATATCGTTAAGCATTAAATCGCTGTAAGCGCGGAATTTGTCATAGTCCGCTTCAACCGGGTACCAGTCAAAGGCAATATCGGTCAAATACCGGCAGCAGCTGGGGTTGATAACATGCGCGGTCATGCCAAATTCCGGATCATTAGAGCGCGGATGCGTTCCCTCTTTAATTTCATAAATGGAAAAAACGCCCAACTGACGCTTGCCGAAAGTCGCCATAAAGGCAGAAAATTCTTCAAAGGTGTCGGCGTCGACCCGAAGCATAGGCTCATCATATTGAAATCCGGCCACCGTATCCCAAAGGCCGGCAGCCTTGCAAGCCTCAACCTGCTGCGTGATCTCCTCTTTCCAGCCTGCTTTCAGCGCAAATTTCTTAACGCCTCTTTCTTCATAGGCAACAAAGGGCAGATAATGCATCCAGGTAACACACCCAGCCTCACGAATACGGCGCAAATGCAAAAAAGAGCTTTCATCGATGTGATAGCTGTAAAAATTCATATACCCCAAAGATTCCTGATAATTACACTGCTCCCGGTCATAGCCGTGATATGCAAAGGTGTTATCTTCACGATGGCCAAACGCGTCCACCCCGGCCTGTCCAAAATGATAGAGACCGAATCCGACTTTGTCGGCTGCAAACGGCGTAACTTCCTGAAAAACATTTTTCATGTTAATCCCCCTTTTAGTTCCGGCTTTACCGGTTTAAAAACGTGCGATCCCCTTGACTGACGGCCGCGTTACACAGGTAAACGGATATTTCAGTGCAAGCTTTGCTGCACAGCGACGCGCCGCCTTGCGATCCTGAAAAATCCCGAATACAGCGCTACCGCTGCCGGTCATAGCCGCTTCAATTGCACCGAAAGCGCGCAGCTCTCCGACTATGGAAGCAACCTGCGCGACCCGGGTGCTTTGCTCGAAAACGTTGATGAGTTTCCCTTTAAGCGCTTCAAAATTGCCGCAGGAAAGCGCCTCGATCACCTTGTCAAGCTGCAGCGCCACCAGATCTGTAGCCTCGTCAAAATCCTGATAGGCCTGTTTTGTGGAAACCCCATCCTGCCCTTTGACAATGACGATAAAACAATCAAAGCAATCATCCAAACGGGTCATAATTTCACCGATGCCCCGCACAAGGCAGGTGCCGCCGGTCACACAAAACGGAACGTCAGCGCCGATTTGAGCGCCCATGACACAAAGCTGCGTCTGAGAATAACGGGTTTTAAACAAACGATTGAGACCCACTAAAACCGCCGCAGCATCTGCGCTGCCGCCCCCCAGCCCAGCCTGACTCGGAATTTTTTTGCGTATATGAATTTCGGCGCCGAACCGGTCTCCCAGCTGTGCTTCACGCAGAAAAACCTCGGCTGCACGATAAGCCGTGTTGCTTTTCTCCGGAATCTCTTCCTGACTGCAAAACACACGTACGCCGGGCTTTCTACGGCGAGTAACCGTGACAATATCATGCAGGTCCACGCTTTGCATTACGCTTTCCAGCAAATGATATCCGTCCGGCCGGACGCCGACAATATCTAAACAGAAATTTATTTTAGCGCATGCCTTTAATCGGATCCTGCCCAGCATGATTTTCTCCTTTATTTATACTGTTACAACAGTATACCATATTCATCTGCATTTTTCCACCATTTTCTAAAATAATCCTTTGGCTTTTTCCATCATGACCAAAAACAAGCCAATTCCCCTTCCCTCTTGCACACGGAAAAGGCTTTTAAGATTTTATTAAATTCCCTTCTGCTTTTAAACTGCTTTAAACGGCGGAGCTTTTTATTCCACAAAAAACAGACGGCGCCGATAGGCGCCGTCTGTTTTAAGTTTTTGTTTCTGTCCCTGCTGCTTAGCAGGGGGCTACTGTGCCGATTTGGCAAGCTTACTCAGTCGCCTGATCCGGATTATCCGGCGGCGAAGAACCTTCGTCCTGTGCCTTGCGCCGTTTTACAAGCACAATGATCAGAACCGTCGAGCCAGCGACCAGAACCACACCCACAGCAATCAGAGAAATAATTGCCCAAAGAGGAAGTCCCTCTTCCTCAACAACCTTTTTCTTTTTCTTCTTGGGCTTTTTCTTATTCTCATCTTTCTCGGTGGACTCATCTTCATCCGGCTCTTTGATCTCTTCGTCCGAATCGTTGTCATCGTCATCATCGTCGTCATCGATATTACCGTTGAATGACGGATCGCTTCTGCTGTTATTGGTCTGGAACGCCCAAACAGCGTCGATAAAGTCATAAGTATTCAGGTAATATGCAATGTCGTCAATGCTAATCGTGGTCAGGCAAACATTGGCATAGTCCGCGGAATTGAAGTGCAGCCCGAAGCTTTCAATCAGATCCGGATCTAAAACGCCGTTGACATAGCTGCTGCCCTCATCATAATAGCAATTTGCAAACGGAACGACAACCGTTCCTTCAAAGCCCGGCTCAAACTCCAGATAACCGAAGTTCTTTTGGACGATTCCGTTCACAACCGTGTAATAGAACTCATCCGCGTCATACCAGAAGCTCTCGCCGCCATCCTCACGGATTTCAAAGTCGAATCCGATGATGGACGGAGCTTCCTTCGGTATGCTCAGCCAGAAGGAAATGCCCTCTGCTTCCGTAATCTTATCACGGTCGCTGCTCGGCATATTGTCGTAAAGCGCATAGTTCTTGAACAGAACCTTAGACTTTCCTTCACCGGGCACCATCTCAATGTAGGAATCCGTTTCGCTCGGTTTGGCAACCAGCTTCAGGTCAACGTTCTCAACTTCCGTCAAGCCCTTACCGACATTAATGCCGGTGCAGTCGTTGGCCATGAATCTCGGCAGGCTGGGATTATCATCAATCCGGAAGGTCTGCTTGACTTCACGAATTGTGAAGTCCTTTGCGCCCTGAATCTCCAGCATCCGCTTAATGAAAGCGTCTGCATCCTGCCACATCATAAAGTCGTCAACCGTTAAGGTGACATTCTTCAAAGCAGGATATGTGCCCAGGTCAAAGGTAAGACCGAAGTATTCAATGGTGTTCACCGAATAGAGCAGTCCGTCCACATAGGTAGAGTACGCCTGATTGAAGTTGAAGTTCTCAAACGGAATCATGACCGTTCCGTTGAAGCCGGGGTTAAATTCCATGTCGCCATAAATCTTGCTGGCAACACCGTTGGAAATCGTGTAATAGTAGTTTCCGTTGTAGTTGAAATACTCCGAAACCTGCTCCAAAATCTCAAGACCGATTCCAATCTTGTCGCTGGTGCGCTCGGGAATGCTCAGATAGAAGGAGAAGCCCATGGAGTCGAGCACCTGCCACTCCAATTCCTGAGATACGTCCTTATAATTGAGCGCGTCATTGACAAAGAGCACGTTTGCGGTGCCGTTGGGCGGCATTTTAATGCGCACAGCTTCGTTCGTTTCGTTCGGCTTTTTAAGCTGCGCAAGCGAAAGAACAACGTTACTCATACCGACGATACCGTCACCGATTGCGGCGCCGGTGCAGTCATTGGCCATAACAGCCGGAATAGACGGATCGGTAATTTTATTATGTGCATCCGCAACAAGAGGCTCATGCGTGTTCGGTGCGTGAACCTCTGCAAAGAGGTTTGCATCTTCAACGACAACAATGTCGCCGACATACATACTCTTCTCGGTCCAGTCACCCTGGTTTGTGAAGAACTGCCAGTTGCTAAATCCGGTCTGGAAGTACTGATACACGTTTTTGTTGCTCTTGTACGAGGAGAACGGGAACAGGATCCAGCCGTCAAAGCCCTGCAGCTTCAGGCTGCCGGTATAGGAATATTTCTTCCAGGTGCCGGTTGCAGCGTCAATGAGATAGTACGGGGTTCCGTTGTAATAACCGGTCTGCTGCCCGCCAGCATTGGTATACGGCAGGAAGCCCATATCCGCAGCGCCCTGGTCAACCTTAATCCGGGCGGCAAAGCCCCAGAAATCCTTCAACCAAATAGAACGTGGGAAGCCGGCTTGGTTTTGATAAGTGAACTTAGGACCAAAGCTGAAGTTAGAGGCCTTCTTTTGATAATGAGGAACCTCGATAAAGCGCTCACCGTCTATCTCAACAGCTTCCAAATAACCATTCTGCCAGTTCGGAGCAGGATAATCAATGGTCACGGTTTGGGTGATCGGCTTACCCTCCTCGTCCAGCTTCGGATTGCCCTCTTCATCCAGCACCGGTTCTTCCTTCGTCCCGGTCTTTTTCACGTATTTCTGGAGTGTTTCGTCCCAAACACGCTGACGACCGTTTATATCCGGGAACCAGAACTCATTATAAGTATACCCGAGATCATACCGCATGATCTTGAAGGCGTCGCTGGCACCGTCCTTACGAGCATAGGGGTTTTCAACCTTCGGTGTGGTGAACTCAACAATATCACTGGTGAGCCAGTTTTGCTTCTTATCTCTGGCATACAGCTTATACGTCGTGTTGGGGTCCAGCATACCGAACACACCCAGCTCGCTCCAATCCCCGGTCATGGGATCACCGTTCCAGATGAAATCGCCCTCCAGATAATATTCCAAACCGGGAACGACCTCGTAATAAACGTACTCGTCGTTCATGGAAAGGATCTTCGGCGTGGTCATCGGCGGGTTTTCCATGTCGGTCGTGATGGCAACAGATGCCGTCAGCGTCGTTCCAAGCTTATACTTGGAAACGAAGTTGTAAACCGTATTCTCCTGCAGGCCCGCAAAAACCGGAGAATCCTGCCAGGTGTTTCCGCCGTCGATGGAGTACTCGGCGCCTTCAATATTTTTGAGCTCAATGCTGCTGGAATCCTTCTTGACAAAGGACGGATTTTCCGGTGCGCCGTGATACTGCAGGAAGGTATTCAGCTCACGGACAAAGGACATTTCACCCATGTACAAAATTGCGTTTTTCCAGGTGCTGTCCGAAGCTCCGTGCGAACAACCGTCAGCGTGCAGCCAAGGATATAAGCCGTTAAAGTTCTGCCGGAACCAATCCGGATCCATCGCTCCGCTGCCCCAAGGCGTTTTATAGAGGTAGCTTATGGGGATAACCAGCCAACCGTTAAAGCTCTCATAGAACGAATAGTCGGTCGAATCGATCGTGGAGATCTGACCGGTCAGTTCATCAATCAGATACACCTCACCCTTTTGCATGGAGGTGGAAGCACCGGAATTTGTATTTGTATACAAGGTGAACTTTGAACGCGAACGATCGCCCTCCGGCTTTTTAACATAGAACCGTACCGCCACTGCTTCCTGTTTATCAATATTGATATCATTCGGCAGGCCGACTTTTCCATACATCACCTTAGAGCTGATGCCCTTAGAACCGTCCTTGTTGGTATAGTTGCGCATTTCCATAAAACGACCGTAAACCGTTTGATCATCCGGACCCGCATTAACAATCGGAAGCGGCGGGTTTTCTTTTCCGGTCGGAGAGAAGACCGAGCTTGCCCATCCGTAATCACCGGTCACATAATCGCCGTCGGGTACCTCAAAGAACGGGCTGGCCGTATCCGCCGGGCGATAGAAACGGTTGGGGAATGCAACGGTAGAAATCAACGCGCTGGCCTTCTCGTTCGGGCTCTTCTTAAGTCTTGCATAAATCAGATACTCGGTTTCGGGCGTCAAGCCGGCAAATTCACCGCTCTCGTTCCAAACCTTATTATCAATGCTGTATTCCAGACCGTTCACAACGCGGACCTTGATATAGGTCTGCGATACTGCAATAGCCTCAGGAGCAACAAGCTCCGGATTGTCATGGTCGGTATACCAGGCGTGCTTGGTCACGGCGGTTCTGTCAATCCGTCTCGCCCAAACCGTATAAAGGGTGTTGGGGGTCAGGCCGGTGAACACACCGTCCGTATTCTTCTGGCTCCAGTCGCCATTCAGACAATACTCAACGCCCTCTAAGGCCTTGACCCGAATACTGGTGTCATCCTTACTCTCAAGCTCCAGCTCCGGCGCGCCGTGCACGTCGAGGAACCGGTCAACATCGTAAAGGAAGAAGCTGTCGCCGACATAGAACTGTCTGCCGGTCCACTCACTCCAGCCGGCATCATGGGAACAGCCGCTCTTACCGGCGTGCATCCAAACGGTAAACCCGCCATAACCGGTTTTCAGTCTGTCTTTGAGCGAAGCGTTATAGCTTTCGATCGGAATGATGACATATCCATCCCATTCTTTTTCATCGAAAACCACGGCGCTGTTGTAATTAATGGTGGAAATAGCGCCATCTTTGCTAATAAAGGTAAAGGTCGTTTTCGGCTTAATAACAGACCGATCCTGGTAACCCGGTGTGTTGAAATAGAAGTCCACACCGGAAAGCTGATTGGCGCTTCCGGCCGTAATCTTAACACGGAAAGCAAAAGCCTTAATCCGGTTCACATCACCGATACTCATAGGAATACCGACGTCGGGATAGAAGCTCGTTCCTTCGATTATCTGTCTGGCACTAAAAGTGGAATTGCCTTCCCGAGCATCTTTCGTTGTAAACTCAACCAAACGCTCTCCGTCGAAGTCCTCGACAAACATCACGCCGCCCTGATCGGAATCCTTTTCGTTATGCAGGCCGGTTTCCGGGTCACGACCGTGACTGGCACCGATCCATCCCACAAAACCGTTAGCCTTGCCGACATACATCTTGCCGGAAGCGTTGGTCTTGACCTGATCGGTCAACCGCGCAAGGTAAATAGCATCGTCATCATAACCGGAGCCGTATTTTCCCTGCTGAGTCTTTACCCGCAGCGGCTCCGACACAGGCTCGGTGGTGCCGATAATACGGGCAATAATGCTATAGGTCCCCGAAGCTGACAGATTGGTGAACTCGCCGCTTTCCTGCCAGGTGTTTCCGCCATCAATCGAATACTCATGGTCTTCGCTTGTGTTAATGGAAATAGAGGTGGTGGTGGGGCTGTTCTTCAGCGTCGGTACCGTCAGCGTCGGGTTTGCAAGCCGCGTCTGAACGTTGATCTCGCCGTAATGCGCCGAGCCGGAATATTTGAAATAGACCGGATACAGCGTCTCGACAGCCAGATTGGCAAATACACCGTCAAACTCCGGTGCTTTCAACCAGGTAATTCCGTTGTCAATAGAATATTCAATTCCCGTTTCGACCTGAACGGTGATGCTGTTGCGGGTGCGCAGCAGCACGACCGGCTCGGCCGGAATGGAATGGAAGTGCATAAAGACGTCCAAATCGCTCAGGAACAGAGCGTTTCCGAAATACAGCGTTCCGTTCGCCCAATTGGAGGTGAGCCCGTCGCCGCAGTCGTTTCCGTGCATGGTAATATCGATTCTGTTATAACGCGCCTTAATGGCCGCAGTCGTTGTATCCGCAATTTGATTAAAGGGAACAACGATATAGCCATCCAGCCCGTCGGTTACCGAAAAGCCCTTTTGATATTCCAGCGAAGAGGTTTTTCCGGTAGTCGCATCGATAAAGGTATAGGTGCCGTCCTTGAGCGCATTGCCGGCAACCGAGACCGAGAACATCCCGGTCTGTCCGTCAGGCGCAGCAACCCGAACGCGCAGCGCCATCGCCGTAAACTCATTCGCTTTGACCATATCAGCCGGCAGCCCGACATTCTGGCCGTAGGTCAACAGAGCGGCACGGATATTGGCAGTGCCCTCCTTACCGTCCTTGGGAGACAGCTGCAGGAATTTTTCATTATTAATCGTTTTAACAAAGAGGGCTCCGCCGGCAACATATTCGGTATCGGCGGCATTTCTGCCCAAGGTATCCGACGCTGCAACATACGTGGTATCCAAAGAAGAGACACCGTCGGACAGAAGCATTGCATAGAACGCCCCATCCGCAACCCCGCTGGCATAAGGCAGCGTTTTGGTCGTAAAGGTTGCGCTCTTAGTAACGGTATCGCCGACGTGGCGGGTATAGACCGTGTACTCGGTTTTGGGCGTCAGACCGGTAAACTCACCGGTCGTGTTCCAGGTGTCGGCATTGGGATCCAACGAATACTCCTGACCGGCAATTGCCTTGACCCGGATCGTGTTATAGGTGGTTTCAATCGCAGTCGGTGCAACCAAACCGGTGGTCGCCACCTGGACGGAGGAAACAAATTTTCCGCCGACATAGCGTGCAAAAATGGTATATTCCGTACCTTCGGAAAGGTCGGTAAAGGCGGCGCTGGCGCCGAAATTCGTGCCGTCAATCGAATATTCCAAGCCGGCAACGGCATTCATTTCAATCGACGTGTCGCCGACACTCTTGACTGTCGGTGCTTCGGGAGCCGCATGGACTGTTTTGAATTTGGCAAAATCATTCACAAACATGATATTGCCCAAATACATTGTTTTGCCGCCGAAATTCGCATTCGGGAACTTAACGCGCAGGCTGCGGAAACCGGGATCGGTATTCGCATTGTTGTCAGAAGAAATCGTCAAGTCCGGCGCGCCATTGGCAAAACTGGTGAAAGGAAGATAAAGCCATCCGTCGGCATTGCCGGCAAGCTGAATCCCGCTATTATACGTAACCGAAGAGAGGGCGCCGGTAGCCGCGTCCATAAATAAAACGTCTTTATTGACCGTATTGTTCGGAGCCAGCGGCTTGGAGCCTATCGCAATATCCAGCGTCAGCTTATCGGCAGCCTTGCCGATCGCCTTAATGCGAAGAGCAAGCGCCGTCGGAGTGCCGATAGTGGCCGGGATACCGTTTGTCAGCCGCGGGTTCTCCGAGGTATACGTCTGATACGGAAGGTTTGTGAAAACAACCTGTGCGGTTGTTTTACCGGACTCAGGCGTCAGGTCAAAGAAGCGCTCGCCGTCAACCGTTGCGGTATAGAGATAACCGTTTGCACCGCCGGCATAATTTTGGTTTGTCGCATCTCTTCCCAATGCATTGGTCGCATTGATCCACGCCCGATCCAGATTCTGCGTTTCATACTTAATATAGCCTCCTACCTTTTCCGAAGCAGGAACGCGCATGGCATAGCTTGCGCTGTCGCTGTAGTCTGACGCATAGTCATTCTCAGCCAAAGAGAACACACTGACCTGTGTTACTACCATGACGACTGTGAGCAGCATCGCAATTACTTTTTTTGATAGCTTCATCTTCTCATAATCCTTTCTATATGTTTTTGCAAAAATTCCGAACTTAAAAAGATGATTGCAGGGCGCAATATACCTATACCTATACCCTGCCACTACAAGCATAACACAAATTAAAAGTGGTGTAAATGTTTTTTAATTTGAAATTCACAAATTCGTCCGATTCACCAATTCATCGTTTTTGTTTTTGTGCACTTTTACATTTTGCGTTCGGTGACCAACCCGTCTTGCAATTGGCCGAGGAACTCAAAGGCGCGTCCCGCCCCGACTACCACGCACTGATCGGGCTGTGCCGGATAATGCGTCTTTATACCGGTGCGCTTTTCAATTCGGTCGGCAAGGCCGTAAATCATCGAGCCTCCGCCGGTCAGGAAAATGCCGTTTTGGGAAATGTCCGCTACCAGCTCGGGCGGTGTCCGATCCAAAACCGAAACCAACGCATTTTCCAATACGGTAAAATTCTCGTCAAAAAACGACAGCAGCAGCTTGGGGTCCATCTCCACCATTTCCGGCAGCCCGGTCAAAGCATTTTTCCCTTTGACGGACAAGGTGGTATTATCCAAAATAGCCTGCCGCATAGAGATTTTAAGGCGCTCGGCCATACGTTGGCCGATGATCAAATTATATCGGGCGCGAACGGATTTAACAATGGTTTCATCAAAGGTGTTTCCGGCAATTTTCAAGGAAACCGACTGAGCAATGCCGCCCAGCGTAATGACCGCAATATCCGCTGTGCCGCCGCCGATATCCAACACCATATTTCCCTCGGGGAGCAGCACGTCAATCCCGGCTCCGATAGCGGCGGCCATCGGCTCCTCAATCGTTAAAATAGCCTTTGCGCCGGCCGACTGTGCCGTTTCGACAACGGCAGCGCGTTCCACCTCGGTGACCTCGGACGGAATGCAAATGGCAACCCGCGGGCGCAGCAAGCGATTTTTGCAGGATTTCTCGATGAAGTATCGAATCATTTTCTGACAGTTTTTAATTTCGGCGATAACGCCGTTTTCCAGCGGCCGAGTCGCTACAATATGCGACGGTGTACGGCCGATCATGGTCTGTGCTTCTTCCCCGACGGCGACGACCTTGCCGGTGTTTTTATTCACGGCAATAACCGACGGCTCGCTGAGAACGATTTCTCCGTCGGCATAGACCTGCACGGTGGCGGTGCCGAGATCGATTCCGATATCCAAAGACATAGTCGTTTTCCTCTCTGTACTTTTTTGTCTATATTCTACTACAATCCGCCGAATTTTTCAACGGAAGATTTTACATTTTTTCGCCCGAGGTCGCAGCGGTCAGCACATACACCTCCCGAGCGCCCGACTGTCGCAGCAGCGCGGCGCAGCTGTCGACGGTGGCACCGGTAGTCAGTACGTCGTCGATCAGCAAAACCGTATCGGGAAGGGTGCCGGAGGTCCGGTAAAACCGGTGGGCCGCATTTTGGGTCCGCTGCTTCCGTGACAAATATTTCTGCGCACGGCCGGTATGCTTCTTGACCGGCGGGCGCACAAGCGGCAGCTGCAAAGCACGAGCAACCGCCGCAGCCAGCAGCTGCGCCTGATCAAAGCCCTTTTCTCGCAGGCGGGCGCCGGCGGTCGGTACATAAGTCACCGCATCGAAATGCAGTGCATCGTACTCCCGGGCAACGACGTCAAGCATAGCCCCGCTCAACAGCGAAACCACCTTACGGGAACCGCGGGTCTTTAAGCGATAAACAAGCGCCCGCACCGGTCCCTCTTCGTACCGAAAAGCCGATATACAGCGTGTGTACGCCGTCTCTTGCCGGTTGCAGATACAGGCGCCGGCCGGCTTCCCGCATTTGGGACAGCAGGCAGCGCGAAGCGGACGCAGACGGCGCATACAGTTTTTACAAAGGGCCTCGGTGCAAAGCGCACCGCAGGAGGCGCACCGACCGACAAACAGTAGATCCAGCGGGTCAAAAGCCGACTTGTTCATATTCCTCCAGCGCCTCCCGCAGCATGAATGAAAGCGCCGTATAGCGCTCGATTTTCCGATTATTTTGAACCATTTTGTACACCGTTTGCTCATCTCCCAGCATAACCAGCAGCTGTTTGGCACGGGTGACTGCCGTATAAAGCAGATTCCGATAATACAGCTTTTCAAAATAGTGCAACAGCGGCAGCACCACCATGCGGTATTCGCTGCCTTGACTTTTATGTACCGTAATTGCGTAAGCATGCTCCAGTTCACCGAGCATATCCATCGGATAAGAGACCTCCCGGTCATCAAAACGAATCTGCAAAACACCGCCGGCGTGATCCATGGACAGGATCACCCCGATATCACCGTTATACACGCCGAGACCGTTTTCGCCGTTCGGACGAACCCACATCAAATCGTAGTTGTTCTTGATTTGCATGACCCGGTCGCCGCACCGAAAGGTTACGCCGGCATAGCGGCATTCCCGCTTTTTGCGGTCGGGTGGATTGATTGCGGCTTGCAGGCGGCGATTCAGCTCCTCGGTGCCCAAATCGCCCTTCCGTCCGGGGCAAAGCACCTGAACATCGGTCAACGGAGAAACCCCGTATGCCTGCGGTAAACGCCGCACGCACAGATCCACCACCGTGTCGGCCGTTGCCTGCGCGTCTGACCGCGGCAAAAAGAAAAAGTCGTTTTCCTTTTGGTGCAGATTCGGCATTTCGCCGCGTACAATCTCATGCGCATTGGTTACGATAAGACTCTCGGCAGCCTGTCGAAACACCTCGGTCAACCGGACTGTCGGCACAAAATCGTCTACCGAAAGGTCCCGAAGCACCCGGCCGGCTCCAACCGACGGGAGCTGGTCGGCATCGCCCACCATAATGAGCCGGCAAGACTCCGGGAGCGCCCGAAGAAGGCTGGCCATCAAAAGAACATCTACCATAGAGATTTCATCCACGATTACGACATCCGCCTTCAGCGGATTTTTCTCGTCCCGCTGGAAGCGCGGCAGGTCGCCGCTCGCATAAGTGATCTCCAACAGGCGATGAATGGTTTTTGCCTCGCGGCCGGTCACCTCGCTCATCCGTTGAGCGGCGCGGCCGGTCGGCGCAGCCAGCAGCACCCGGAGTTTTTTCTGTTCAAACAGGTCAATCATTCCGTTGAGCGCCGTGGTTTTTCCGGTGCCGGGACCGCCGGTCAACAGCAGAATCCGCTGAGTCAACGCCTGGTGCAGCGCCTTTTTCTGCAGCCTCGCATAACAAATATGCAGCCGTTTTTCCTCAGCGGCAATCAGCTGCTCGGGATCCTCGGGCGTCTCAGTCTGCTGCTGCAGCATTCGGGTCACCCTGTTGGCAATATAGCTTTCGCTTTGATAATAAATCGGCAGAAAAACCGCCGGTGTATCCTGCACCTGCGCACAAACAAGCAAATCGCTCTGGCACAGCTCAAACAACACCGCGTCAAAGGCCTCCTCCGGCGCCGAAAGAAACCCGGCTGCAATGCCAATCAGCTTTTTTTGCGGCAAATAGGTGTGGCCGTTCTTAACGTTATGCTGCAGCACAAACAAAAGACCGGCGCGCAAACGACGCGGGTCATCCTTGGCAATCTGCAGCTGTAATGCAATCGTGTCGGCCGTTTCAAAATCAACACCGATTGAGTCGCCGCACAGCACATACGGATCCTCCCGGACAGACTGCACCGTCCGCTCGCCAAGCAGCTTATACGCCCGCACACCGGCCCCGGCGCTAAGCCCCAAAGCCGCCAGCTCCATGAGAATACTGCGCACCCCGAACAATCGCTGAAACTCGCGGCCGATCTGTGCCGCTTTTGCGACCGAAATGCCGCGCACGGCCGAAAGCCGCTCCGGCTGCCGTTCAATGACCTTTAGCGTTTCATCGCCGAACATGGCTACAATGGCCGACGCCGTTTTATCTCCCACCCCGCGGATAGCCCCCGAGGCAAGGTAGCGATAAATATCATTGGCGCCGCGCGGCAGACTGCGTTCGCACAGACTTGCGCGAAATTGTGTCCCATAGGTTTGGTGCGCAGTAAAGGCGCCGCTCAAGCGCACCCGCTCCCCTTCGTAAATTTCGCCGAGCTCGCCGACCGCCGTCACCAGGCTTCCGCCGACATCCATCTCCAGCACCACATATCCGGTCTGCTCACTGTGAAAAACGATGTGCTCGACCGTGCCCTCCAGCACCTCCAGCGGCGCTTTATTTTCCATGAACAGCTCACCTTCCAACGCTCCTGCGGGAGCTTAAATATCCGTATGTTTTTTTTCGGAATCCGACACCTTTTTCAAGGGTATGGAGGATCCTTCTTCCGAGTGCGTCTGCAAATCCGCCGGCGTTTGCCCGGGCAGCACATTGCTTTGAGGCTCACCGACTGCACCGGACGGCAGCGTTTTTTCTTTAATCCGGACCGGCCGACGCCTTTTTTTCGGCAAGAGCACCTCGGGATGCTCCGCACAATACTGCTCGTAAAGGTCCGGCCGCTTGAGGCGCGTCCTCTCCAAGGCCTTTTGAAGTCGCCAGTCCTCAATATTGGCATGGTGACCGCTTTGCAGCACCTGCGGAACCGCACGGCCGTGCCAAATCGGCGGCCGCGTATAGTGCGGACATTCCAAAAGCCCGTTATAATGACTTTCGTCCTCAAAACAGCTGCGATCCGACAGCACCCCGTCACACATCCGCAAAATACAATCGCAAACCATCAGCGCCGGCAATTCGCCGCCGGTGACCACAAAATCGCCGATGGAAATCTCTTCGTCGACGATTTCCTCCAGCACCCGCTCGTCCACCCCCTCATAGTGGCCGCAAAGCAGCACCAAATGGTCGTACGAGAGCAGTTGCCGCGCCTTTTGCTGCGTAAAGGTCTGTCCCTGCGGGGAAAGATAGATCACGTGCGGCCGAGACGCGCTCTTTTCGGCAATCGCCTGATAACACCGATAAATCGGCTCCGGCTGCAGCAGCATTCCCATGCCGCCGCCGTACAGAATATGATCGACCCGGTTATGCTTATTGTCCGCGTAATCCCGAAAATTGATACACTCGACCTCAAACAGCCCCTTTTTTCGAGCGCGGCCGAGAATGCTTTCGTTCAATACCGTTTCACACATTTCCGGAAACAGCGTCATAATACTAATCTTCATCTTCAAACAATCCTTTTAACGGGCGGATTTCCATCACACCGGCCTCCGGGTCCGTTTTTAAAATGACCTCGCCGATTGCCGGGAAAAGCAGCTCTCTGCCGTCCGGTGTTTTAAGATGATATACATCCCGAGCGCCGGTCGGCGTGACCTGACACAAGGTACCATACAGCTTGCCGCTGTCGGCATCTACCACCCGAAGCCCGATGAGGTCGGCAATAAAAAAGGTGCCGCGCGGCAGCTTCATCTGCGCGCGTTCCATATATAAAACATGATTGCGCAGTTCCTCGGCTTGCAAAAGCGTATCCACACCGGCAAGCTTTAAAACCACCACGTTTTTTTGAATCCGGGCGTGCTCCACGGTCATTTGCCGACTGCCGCCCAGAATATAAAGCGTTTTGAGAGAACATAAAAGCCCGGGATCATCACACCAGGGCTGCACCCGAACCTGACCGTTCAGGCCCTGCGGGGCAACAATTTTTCCACATTCAATGAGTTTCTTATCCATCTGCCGCTCCTTTTGAAATCAAAACGGGGAAAAGCGAGATCCGCTCTTCCCCGGCGTTGCTGCATCAGTCTATTTCAACCGAAATGTGTTGGTTCGCTCTGATCGAGGCGGATCTCATAACCGTCCGGATTGCCTTGGCAATTCTGCCCTGCTTTCCGATCACTCTGCCCATATCATCGGGCGCTACCTGAATATGATAAACAATAACGCCTTCCTCGTTAGGCTCTGAAACGGTAATCTCGATCGCGTCTTTATTCTCGACAAGACCGGCAACAATCGTTTCCAGCAGCTCCTTCATGAGGATACCTCCTTTTCGGAACAAACTCGTTGAAGGGCAACGGCATGCCGTCAGGCAATACCGTTATCCTTCAGAATCTTCTTGACCGTATCGGTCGGCTGAGCACCGTTCAGGATCCATTTCTGGGCCTTCTCGGCGTCGACCTTCACCACCGTCGGCTCCTTGGTCGGATCGTAATAACCGATCTCTTCAATAAATCTTCCGTCACGCGGATAGCGGGAATCCGCCACAACGATACGGTAGAAAGGAGCTTTCTTGGCGCCGATTCTGCGAAGCCTGATTTTAACTGCCATGTTTTTCACCTCCAACTCAGGATACTTTATTTCAAAACCCGAAAGTGCGGATTTCAGAAACCAAAGGGAGACCCCATGCCGCGCGGCATTGTGGGCATTGCCCGTTTTCCTTTTCCGGTCATTTGCTTCATCATCTTCCGCATTTGCTCATACTGCCGCAAAAGACGGTTGACGTCCTCCACTCGAAGCCCGCAGCCTGCGGCGATCCGCCGTTTGCGCGACGCATCGATTATCGAAGGCTTTTGCCGCTCCCGCGGCGTCATGGAACGAATGATCGCTTCGGTATAGCCAAGCTGCTTTTCGTCAATGTCCTCTTCCCGAATCTTGTTGCCGCCCGGCAGCATGCCGATCAGCTGAGTCAGGGAACCCATCTTCCGGATCTGTTGCATCTGAGCCAGCAGATCCTCCAGGTCAAAGCTGCTTTCCCGCAGCTTTTTTTCCATTTCGGCAGCTTTTTTTTCATCAAATTCGCTTTGTGCCTTTTCAATAAGGGTCAGCACATCTCCCATGCCGAGAATCCGAGAGGCCATCCGATCCGGATAAAATGGCTCTAAATCGCCCATCTTTTCACCGGTTCCGACAAACTTGATCGGCCTGCCGGTAACCGCCCGGATAGATAACGCGGCGCCGCCGCGGGTATCTCCGTCCAGCTTGGTCAGAATCACGCCGTCAATCCCCAGCGCCTCATGAAACGCGCCGGACACGTTAACCGCATCCTGACCCATCATCGCATCCACCACAAACAAGATCTCATTCGGCTGAACCTGCTCTTTTAAACGCCGCAGCTCTTCCATAAGCTGTTCGTCAATATGCAGCCGCCCGGCCGTGTCCAAAATCACCGGATCGTTTCCGTGCTCACGGGCATGCTGCACCGCCCGGCGTGCGATCTCCACCGGGTCCCCGCAGCCCTTTTCAAAAACCGGAACACCAATCTTTTCGCCGATGATTTTCAGCTGATCAATGGCTGCCGGCCGGTAAACATCACAGGCGACCAGCAACGGTCGCTTGCCTTGGTTTTTAAAGTACAGCGCCAGTTTTCCGCTGTGAGTGGTTTTACCACTGCCCTGCAAGCCGCACATCATAATGACCGTCGGCCCTTTAGCGGCGTATTGAATCCGGGCAGCCCCGTCTCCCATCAGCGCAATCAGCTCTTCATGCACGATTTTGATGACCTGCTGTGCCGGCGTCAGGCTTTCCAGCACCTGAGACCCCGTACAACGCTCGCCGACCCTTGCCGTAAAATCTTTGGCGACCTTATAGTTGACGTCCGCCTCCAGCAACGCCAAGCGCACCTCGCGCATGACTTCCTTAACGTCCTTTTCGCTCAGCTTGCCGCGCGAACGCAGCCGCTTAAATACCGCGCCGAGTTTTTCTCCCAGCCCTTCAAAAGCCATGATTTTCCCCTTTAATCAAATTCATTCGTCCCGCAGCAGCTGCTCGATGAGCTTTTCGATCTCGGCAGCGCGCGATTCGATCAGCACCGTCCCGTTCTGGCGGCGATTTAAATCGGCAATCTCCTGAGACAGCAGCGCAATTCTTTGAAGCAGCTTGCGGTCCCGCTGAGAACGCTTGACAAAGCCCAACGCCTCTTCCACGTGCAAAAGCTCGGCCTCGCCCCGCTTAATACTGTCCCGCACGCCCTGCCGGGAAATCCCGACATCCTGCGCGATTTCGGCCAGCGACAGATCCTGATTATAATACAGATCAATCATGTCCCGCTGTTTTTCGGTAAGCAGGTCGCCGTAAAAATCCAGCAACAAGGCAATTTCCAAATTTTTACTCATCCGTGACCCGTCCTTTTCCTTTAAATTTTATGCGCAAAATCGGCGTTTTTTCTCTAATGTGTAAAAGCAAAAGCCTTTACACATATTATAGCACATTTTGCGGCATTGTCAAGCCTTTTTTCACTATATTTGGACTTTTTTGTCCAAAAATTTCAAAAAAGGACGCCGCCCCGAACGGAGCGGCGTCCCGGCCCGAAAAAGAGCCTTATTTCGTACCGAAAATTCGATCTCCGGCGTCTCCCAAGCCGGGGATAATATAACAATGGTCATTGAGCCGTTCATCCAACGCGCCGCAGTAAATCTGCACGTCGGGATGCGCCTCCCGCAAAGCCTTAAGGCCCTCGGGTGCCGCGATAATGCACATAAACTTGATCTGAGTTGCCCCATGATTTTTAATTTGACCGATTGCATCAATTGCCGATACGCCGGTCGCCAGCATAGGATCCACCACAAAGACCTCCCGCTCGGCAATATCGGAGGGCAGCTTGCAGTAATATTCGACCGGCTGCACGGTCACCGGATCCCGGTACATACCGATATGGCCGACCTTTGCTGCCGGCACCATGCGCAGTGCGCCGTCCACCATGCCGAGACCGGCACGCAGAATCGGCACAAAGGCCAGCTTTCTGCCCGAAATAACATTCTGACGGGTCTTGCAGATCGGCGTTTCAATCTCGATTTCTTCCAGCGGCAGATCACGGGTCGCCTCATAGCATATCAGCATGGCGACTTCGGAAACCAGCTCCCGAAACTCCTTGCAACCGGTTTCAATCTTACGCATATGGGTGATTTTGTGCTGAATCAGGGGATGATTTGTAATAATCGGCTCTTTTGACATGGAAAGGTCCTCCTAAATTTGATTTTCTATATCCGAGATTTTTTGGATACGGGTCAAATGACGCCCTCCCTCGAAGGGCGTGTTTAAAAACAGGTCAACGATTTCAAGGGCCAGTCCGTCACCGACCACCCGCTGACCGAGACACAGAATATTTGCGTCGTTATGCGCCCGCGTATACCGGGCCGAAAAGCAGTCCCCGCAGACCGCGGCGCGGATTCCGCGCACCTTGTTGGCCGCAATAGACATGCCGATTCCGGTCCCGCAGACCAGGATCCCGCGTGTGCAGGCGCCGCTTTGCACCGCCCGCGCCACTTTTTCGGCAATATCCGGATAGTCGCAGGGCTTTTCTTGGTCAATTCCGAAATCCATAATCTCAATATTTCGTTCCTTTAAAAAGGATAAGATTTCGTTTTTCAGGCGAAAGCCGCCATGGTCACAACCGATTGCTAACATGATTTTATCTCCTTTTCCGAAGCCTCTTGTTCCCGACGAATCCGTTCCCGCTCCGCCTGCGGCAGCCGCAGGTAGTGCAGAAACAGCCGGTCAGCGCTCACCGGTGTCTGTCCGGCCTTCAGAGCCGCCTCTGCGGCGGCGCAAACCCCGTATGCATGCTGAAACCGGCGATTTTCGGGGGCTGCCAAAACCCGCCCGAGCAGCGCCGGAGCCGTTTTTTCAATTGTTTTCAAGCAAAGTGCCGCTCCGTCTCCCGCCAGAAGCATTCGCCCGGGGGTTTCCGAAATTTCCCGGCAAAGCTCCGGCAGCAAAACAGCTTGGTCCTCGCGCAGCCGGACGCCGTCTTTAAAAAACGCACGGTACACCTGATTGCAGCGTGCATCCATACAGGCACAAATCGTTCCGTCAAAATCCGGATGATCCCAAGCCATCGCCTCCAATGTGGAAACACCGAGACAAGGAATTTTCCCGGCCGAAAGGCCTTTCACGGTGGCTGCGCCGATACGCAGTCCGGTAAAAGACCCGGGGCCGGCGGCCAGCGCCAGCAAATCCAAATCCTCCGGGGTCAGGGAGCACTCGGCAAGCGCCGACGCGATCGACGGCAGCAGGGTAACCGAATGGGTCAGCCCGTTATTGCAATAATGCTCACACAAAAGCTTTCCGTCCCGGGTAATGGCCGCTGAGACGGCGACGGCCGAGCTGTCAATACCGAGAATAATCAATCCGTCCGCGCCCCGCTTTCTATGGTGATAAGCCTTGTTTCCGGCGATTCCGACGGCGTCATGGTAATAAAAACAGCGTCCTCCGGCAGAGCCGACGGCACCCGCTCACTCCACTCGATTGCGCAAACGCCGCCGCGATCCAGATACTCAAAAAAGCCGGTTGAATACAGGTCGTTCAAATCCGTAATACGGTACCAATCAAAATGAAACAGCGGCAGGCGGCCGCCGTAATATTCCTGTACAATGGCAAAGGTCGGGCTGGAGACTGCATCGCTGCAGCCGAGACCGCGTGCAAGACCGCGCACGAACGCCGTTTTTCCGGCGCCGAGGCCGCCCCGAAAGGCCAGCGTACTGCCTGCGTCGAGACGCCGGGCAAAGCGCTGTGCAAAAGCTTCGGTTTCCTGCTCGCTGTGCGACACAAACCGTTCCATACCCTCCGCCCCTTTTTCGACATTTTTCTTAGTATAACACATTTTTTTGTGTCTGAAAAGGTTTATCTTGAATTTTTCCGGAAAAAATTATATAATGGATAAAAGTCTGTGTTTTTTTCATAAGGAGAAAAAGATGAACCGTTCTTTTTCCAAAGCGCTCGGCCGCCTGCGCAACCACTTCCGGCTGTCGGACCGGCCGATGCTGTTGCTTTGTCTGATGACCTCTGCCTTCGGCGTTTTTATCATCTTTAAATGTACCACCTATTTTTTCGGTACCATGAGCTACACCTATATTCAGCTGGGCGCCAGCCTGCTGGGTCTTATCCTTGCGCTGCTTCTGTCCCTATGCGATTATCGGGCCATGGCCCGTCTGTGGAAAATTCACGCAACACTGGCTATTTTTCTGGTCGTGATGACCTATTTCTTCGGGCTCAAGCGCGCCGGCGCGGACGATCGCGCATGGCTTCAGATTCCCTTTACGGGGCTGACGTTCCAGCCCTCGGAAATTCTGAAGCTGTCGTTTATTCTGACCTTCTCGCTGCACCTTGAGGCGGTCGGGGACAAAATCGACTCCTTGTCGCAGGTGCTGCTTTTATGTCTGCACGGCGCCATCCCGGTCCTGTTGATTGTTTTTCAGGGAGACGACGGAACCGCCCTTGTTTTTCTGTTCATCTTCCTTTTCATGATTTTTTCGGCCGGAATCCGCTGGAAATACATTTTGCCGCCGCTTTGCTGTCTACCGGCTGCTTTTTTCCTCTTATGGAATTTTTTCATGAATCCCGACCAAAAAGCTCGGCTGGAGGTCGTTTTTCATCCCGAGGCCTATCCGCTGACCGTCAGCGTCCAGCCGCGACAAGGGCGAATCGCACTCGGCTCTGGCATGCTGATCGGCAAAGGCTTTTCAGCTAATTTGCGCAAGGTGCCGGCCGTCCAGAGCGACTACATTTTTGCCTTTATCGGGGAAACCATGGGCTTTTTGGGCTGCCTGCTGGTGCTGGTGCTGCTCGGCGGCCTTTGTTGCCGTTGCCTCAAAATTGCCCGTCTGTCAGACGACCCGCTCGGCCGGTTTATCTGCGTCGGTGTCTTTTCCATGCTGGCTTCTCAAAGTGTCCTCAACCTCGGCATGGTTCTTTCGGTTTTGCCGGTCATCGGAATTACCTTGCCGCTGTTCAGCGCCGGCGGCACCTCGGTGGTCGTGACCTATTGCGGAATCGGAATGGTGCTCAGCGTCGCTTACCACAACCGGAGCCGCAACCGGAGGCGTTAAAGCCCGGCGATTGACAGCATGATTTTTTGCGGTATAATAAAATTGTAATTTTGTTTCTTGAAAGGAGACAACACCTTATGGACCCTGACAGTAGTCAGTCTCTGCTGATTTATATTTTGATTCTCATTGCCTTGATTTTTGTCAACGGTTTCTTTGCCGCCAGCGAAATGGCCATGGTCACCCTCAACGACAATAAGCTGCGTCTGATGGCAGAGGAGGGCAACCGAAAGGCGCGGCGGGTGCAAAAGCTGCTTTCCGGGCAGACCCGTTTTTTTGCCAGTATTCAGATTGGCGTTACGGTAGCCGGATTTTTGACCTCCGCTGTTGCGGCGGACAAATTTGCCGAGCCGATTGCCGCGGCGGTTTATCAGCTGATTGGGAAAAACTTTGCGCTGATTCACGCCATCGTTCTGATTCTAATGACCCTGCTGCTGTCCTTTATTTCCATTGTTTTCGGCGAAATGGTGCCCAAGCGCATTGCCACCAACAACCCGGAACGAATTTCTCTTGCCTTTGCGCCGATTTTGCTTTTTTTCTATCGGCTGAGCTCGCCGGTCATCTTTCTGCTTTCTAAATCAACCGACGGGGTTTTGCGGCTTTTGGGCATCAACCCGGACGCGCAGACCGATGAGGTCACCGAAGAGGAAATCATGATGATGGTGGACGCCGGCAAGGAAAGCGGCGCCATTGAAGAAAGTCAAAAAGACATGATTGCCGGCGTGTTTGAGTTTGACGACACGACCGCCGACGAAGCCATGACCCACCGCACCGAAATTGTCGCCCTGGAAAAGAGCAGCACCATTGAAGATGTTATTGACTGCAGTGTCCGGGAGGGCTACTCACGAATCCCGGTTTACGAAGAAGATCTGGACAACATTATCGGCGTGATTTATGTCAAGGACCTTTTAAAATATGTCGGCCGGCATTTGGAGTCCGACATTTCGCTCACCGACTGTATGCGCCCGGCGCTGTACATTCCGGAAACCATCAAGCTTCGGGAGGTCTTTACCCGACTGACCGAGGAAAAAATGCAAATGGCCGTTGTGGTTGACGAATACGGCGGCACTGCCGGCATTATCACCATGGAGGATGTGCTGGAGTCTATTGTCGGCAATATGCAGGACGAATATGACAACGAAGAGGAAGAAATCGAGAAGGTTTCGGACACGGTGTTTACCATTGAAGGCACTGCGCCTTTAGACGAGGTCGCCAAGCTGCTCGGAATGGTCGTTCCCGATGATGTGGAATATGACACGATCGGCGGCTTTTTGATCGGACAACTTGAACGCATCCCGGAGGCAGATGAGCACCCCGAGGTGATTTTCGATTATGTGAAATTTACGGTGCTGTCCATGGAGGAGCGCCGTATCGCCGAGATTCGTGCCGAAAAGCTGCCCCGCCCGCAAGAACCGGAAGAATCTTAAAAAAGGCCGCCCGTACGGGCGGCCTTTTCCTTTAAAGCCGCCTGTCTGAGACAGGCGGCTTTTTTCAACCAGGCACAATCGACCCGCGGACAAGTGATTTTCCCCAAAATCGCACAGTCCCTTGACGCCGGCCTTATGACAAAAGCGGCAACAGCTCCGAAAGAGCGCCGATAATTTGATCCGCCGCCGTCTTGTCGGACTGCCGCAGCGGATCGAACAAAATTCCGCGGCAGCCGCCTGCCTGCCCTGCCAACACATCCATTTCACGATCTCCGATCATGGCCGTCTGCGCAGGGTCCAGCTGATATTGCTCCACAAGCCGGCGCACCACCGTCCCGGCCGGCTTGTAATCAAACTCCGGCTGCTCGTTGGTAACGCACGCACGGAAAAACGGCAGCAAATCAAACGCCTCTAAGTAGTCTATTGCCGTTTTGTTCCGGTGCGTATACAAAAAATTGTTGCCACCGGCAGCACAAACCGCAGAAAGAACCTCCCGCGCGCCGGGGTATACCGTCGGTACCGGTTCAAACCATAAGTCATAGGCATGCTCAAGAAAAGCGTCAAACTGCGCGTCGCTCAAATTATAAAGTGTCCGAACACTGTTAAATGACCGGTGCAGCTGAGCCATGACCGTTTCAAAATCCTCGTTAAAGCCGTAGGGTCGCATAATCTCAAAAAACGCCGTAGTCGAATGTGGGTAGGTGTCCAGCAACGTTCCGTCAAAATCCCAAATCAAATTACAAAGACGCATCTTCCGCCTCCTTTGGGCGCTCCGCGCCGTCTTCCGTCGGCTGGTTTTCGCCCTCGGCGGCCCGACGTTCCCGGATTCGCCGATCCAAATAAGACCGCATCAGGGTATAGAACACGGCAAAGATCGGCACTCCGATCAACATCCCGACAAACCCGAACAGGGAGCCGCCGACCACCACCGAAAACATCACCCAAAAAGCACTCAAGCCCACACGCGGCCCGATAATCCGCGGACCGATAAAGTTTCCGTCGATTTGTTGCAGGATAATGATAAATATGGCGAAAAACAAGGCCTGCCAGGGGTTGACCAGCAAAATGAGCAGCACGCTCGGTGCACCGCCGATAATAGGACCGAAAAACGGAATCATATTGGTAACGCCGACGATCACACTGACAAGCTCGGGGTAAGGCCAACCGAAAATCAGCATAACAATATAGCAAATTGCTCCGATAATCAGCGAATCAATAACGTGTCCGAAAATATAGTTCCCGAACGTGTCATTGGCAAGCGTTGCCACCCGCAAAATACGCGCACGGGGACGCGGCCGCACAAAAGCATACAGCACCCGCTTAAATTGCCGGACAAACAAATCCTTGGACGCCAGCATATAAATTGAAAAAACGAGTCCGATAAACACGTTGGTCAACGCCGAGGTGACAGACAACGTCACGCCGTACAGCTGCGGCAGCATAGATTGCATAACCTTTACCGCCAGACCGACAAGCTTGTTGCCGATATCCTTAAACGGCTCCAGCACCTCGGTGGAAATGTGATACCGTGTCAACAGCTCAGTCGCCATTTTCATGCCGGAATTGTAATAGCCTTGAATGTTGTTAATCAGGTCGGTAATGCTGCTGATGAGCGACGGCACCACCATGATGCAGAAAAGCGTCAGCGCGCCCA
The DNA here is from genome assembly GCA_934488695.1 of uncultured Oscillospiraceae bacterium. Taxonomy (GTDB): domain Bacteria; phylum Bacillota; class Clostridia; order Oscillospirales; family Ruminococcaceae; genus SIG578. Next base: position 18,347 of record CAKSSH010000008.1, on the reverse strand, counting down.
AAAAGATCACATAGGTCAACACAAGGGCAAGAACCCGGCGCAGCTGTTTCTGCTGTGGCTTATTAAACACCCGGTACAGCGCTTTTTTCTCCAAGAAGCACATCAGCGGATTTAAACAAAAAGCAATTACAAAGCCCCAAATGACCGGTGCCAACACCGCAATCGAATGCCGCAAACCTCCCTGTATCTTTTCGGGATAACGCAGCGAGAAAAAGAAGACCATCGCCGCCGCAATTACGCCGAAGGCGTAAACCGCCACGGTAAAATACCGATTGTTTCTTTCAAATTTCATTTACAGTTCCTCCCGAACAGTATTCGCCGCCAATACGTCGGCAATGATTGCCTCCAGCTCCCGGCGGCTGCTCACACAGCAGCTGCGCCGACGCCACTGCGCTCCGCCGCGCAGTTGTCGAAAGAAAAAGGGCAAATGCCGACGCAGCTCCAGCATACCGAGACGCTCCCCTTTTTGTTCGCAGGTCCATTCGCATAGCTGCTGCAGCGCCTGCATACGCTGCAGCAGGGTCGGCTCCGGCGGCTCCGGCCGGCCGTCGGAAACTGCCGACAGACGTTCAAATAAAAGCGGATTGCCCAAGGCGCCCCGGCCGACCATCACCAGCGCACAGCCGGTTTCCTCATACATCCGGCGCATGGAAGCAACATCGGTGACATCTCCGTTGCCGATCACCGGCACCCGAACCGCCGCACAAACGTCGGCAATTGCCGCACGATTCACCGGCGGCGTATACATCTGGTCACGCGTGCGCCCGTGCACCGTAATCAAAGCGGCGCCACAATCCTCCAGCCGCCGGGCAAGCTCGGGAGCGTTCCGGCTTTCCTCATCCCATCCGATCCGAATTTTAACACTGACCGGAACCCGGACCCGCCGGACCACGGCCGAAACAATTTCCCCGGCCAGCTTAGGCTCCCGCAGGAGAGCGCTTCCGCCGCCGCTGCCGACGATTTTCGGCACCGGACAGCCCATGTTCAAATCAATCAGCTCCGGCCCGCCGTCCGACCGCTCGCACAGCATTTGTGCGGCCTGTGCCATGGTTTCCGGCTCGTTGCCGAAAAGCTGAAAGGAAAGCGGACGCTCCTGCGGCTGGCAACGGCACAACAGATCTGTTTTTCGATCGCCGTAGCACAGCGCTTTTGCCGAAATCATTTCACTGAAAACAAGCCCGGCGCCGTGCTCCCGACACAGCCGCCGAAAAGCGCTGTCGGTAAACCCCGCCATCGGAGCCAGCGCCGGCGCGGTGATAATATGATTCCTAAGCTTTAGCATGCCTACTCCTTATCGTTTAATCCTCTAATCCTCGAAAAATAGAAACCGCTCCCTGCAGGTTTTCAATTCGCACCCGGGTCGTTTCGCCACCGCGTTCACCGTCCAGCGACCAAGCTGTCGGCTTTTCAAACGTAAACTCTGCCCAGCGAACCCGGCGCATCAAGACCGTTTCGTCGCAAAAACGCTGTTTGGAAAGGTCACTGATGATCCGATAAAGCCCGTCCACCGATTTGGGCCGCCGAATCATAAGCAATTCAAATTTCCCATCGTCAAGCCCCACTCCGCTCCGATCCAGCCGAATTAAGCCGCCTACCGAACGGGCATTGAAAACGCCGCCGAGCAAAAACTCTCCCTCGGTCTCGAAGCCGTTGTCGGTTACCACATGGGCCTGATACGGCACAAGCTCTTCAAAAGCCTTAGTAACGCCGCTGAGAATATATGCAAAATGACCCAGTATATTTTTAAGCCACCGCGGCGTAGAGTACGACACCTTGGTAAATGCGCCGAAGGAGGCCGTGTAACAAAAATAGCGATCCTCCCCAAACCGGCCGACGTCAAACGGGAACGGCTCCCCTTCCATAACAAGCTCTGCCGCCCGACGAATCCGGACCGGGATATCCAGTGTCCGCGCCATATCGTTGGTGCTGCCTGCGGGAATGTACCCGATGGGGATTTGAACGCCGCAGCGCATCAGGGCCGTCACAGTCTCGTTAAGCGTTCCGTCCCCGCCGCTGCACACCACCATATCGTGCTCAGCCGCATTATGCTCAACAAGGCGCACGGCATCCCCGGCCGCTAAAGTTGTCAACGTCGTCGTCAAGCAGCCCCGCTTGCAAAAGGCCTCAATAATATCAAACACGCTGAAGCGGTTTCGCCGCTGTCCTGCACCCGGGTTAATGACCAGTAAAATCTTTTTATATTTCATGGACTTCCTCCGGTTTTTACAAAAATTCCCTCTTCTCTTATTGTACCCGAATTTTGAAAAAAGTCAACAAAACATTCCGGCCGGGGAATATTTTATACGCCGAATCGATATATTTATCATAGACAAGGTAAAAGGAGGAAAAAGGATGGAAGCGAATCTTGTAAAAAGCGATGTGCTGCAGCGTCGCACGATTTATGACGGCTGTCTTGAAATAGGGGTAGAAAGCGACATTGTTCTGCCCGACTATTGCGGCGACATTGAGCGGATTCTCAAATGCACCCTGACGCCGCGTCTTTCTTCCAAAAATGTTGAAAACGACCGTTTATCGGTTGGCGGAATGGCCTTTCTGCGCATGGTGTATCAGACCGGAGACGGCAAGCTCTCCGCCTTTGAAACGCAGCTGCCCTTTTCCAAAAGCGTCGATTTGCAGGGTGCCTGTGACCCCTGCTGTGTCACCGTTCGGCTGCGCACCGAATTTGCCAGCTGCAGCGCCATCAGTCCGCGACGATTCGAGGTACGCGGGGCGCTTTCCATGAAAGCCTGTGTAAGGTGCGCCGTTGCCGTTCCGGTCGTCACGGACATTGACGAGGAGAATATCGAGGTACGCCGCTGCAGCATAGACGCCATTGTCCCCGTCGCGTCGGTCTGTGACACCTTTACCATTCTGGAGGAATATGAACATTCCGGGCCGCCACTGAGCTGCGTACTGCGCATGACGGCTGTTCCGACCTTGATTGACACCAAAATCATCTCGGGCAAGCTGCTTGTAAAAGGAGAGATCGCCCTGACGGTCATTTACCTTCCGGAAGACGGCGATCAGCCCCAAAGCGTCAGCTACAGTCTGCCCGTCAATCCCATTCTTTCCATTTCGGACGCCGAGGAGGGCGACCGTGCCGATGTCCGACTGGAGATTTCTCGGATGTCCGTGCAGCCCAGCCGGCGCGGCGATGTTAATGAGCTTGGCGTCGAAATTCTGCTCGGCGTCTGCGCCGAGATAACCCGACAAAGCCCGCTGCAGACCGTGTCCGACGCTTACAGCACCGTCTGTGCCTGCAACTGCAGCCGCAGCGATTTTTCCTTTGTCAGTCTGGAGGAGCCGATAGAGCACTGCCATACGCTGACACTGACGCCGGAGGACAGTGAGGGAGAGCTGCTGGATGTTTTTGCCGAGCTGCGCTCCGAAAGCTTCAACATCAGTGATCAGGGTGAGGTTCTGGCAGAAGGAGAGTTGACGGTTGAAACGTTGCTGCGCAATGCAGACGGCTCCTTTTCGGTCACCGAAAAAGCACAGCCGTTCCGCTTCTCGGTAGCAGCCGACGAGCGTTTTCGTCAAGGGACTGTTGACGGAATGATTCAGCTGCGGTCGGCAGAGCAGGTACGAGGAAAACGTGAAATCCGACTGGAGCTATGCGCCTATGCGACCGTCACAAAAATCCGGCAGCAGCCGTTGCTGACCGGCATACAGCTGCAGACCGACACACCCCTGTGCCGAAGCAACGACGCAGCGCTGACCCTCTATTTTGCCGACAGCGGCGAGGACGCTTTTGACATTGCCAAACGCTACTGCACCTCGGCGCAGGCCGTCATGGCCGAAAACGGTCTGGAAAGCACTCGACTGGAGCAGCCCAAAATGCTGCTGATTCCCATGGTTTAACCCCCGCCCCGCAGGCTGCACACCGACCGGTGTGCAGCCTGCGGGGACAAGTGCGCGGCGTCCTTTAAAAAACGCCGCCGCGCAAAAAGACTGCGGCACACAAACCCGCGCAAGGAGGCTGCGCAACAAAAAATCACAAAAAGGAGCACCGGACAATAGCGCCTGCGCAAAGGAAAGTCTCCGCAAAACGGTTGCTATGCAAAGGTGCCGGGCAATGACGCCTGCGCAAAGAAGAATTTCCTGCAAACAGCGGCCATGCGCAAGCCGCCCGTCACACCCCGGACAAATAAGTGCTGCTGTCCGGGGTGTATAAAAAAATTCAAAATCCCGGTGTTTGATGGTTGCAATTTAAAAAAGGGTATGCTATAATAGGAAAACACGGAAGCTTAGCTCAGCTGGTTAGAGCGCCTGCTTCACACGCAGGAGGTCGACGGTTCGAGTCCGCCAGTTTCCACCAAACAAAGAAAAAACCGCTATTTCAAGCGGTTTTTTCTTTTTGTGTACGAATTTATCAAAAACTAAAATATTCCATCTTTTTAAAAATGGCGGCAAACGGCTTTAAATGGGCAATTTTTGTAATTGTATTGTCTATAATATTTATTGTTTTTCAAAAAAACAATCAAATCAAACCGCTGATTGGGCGGTCAATGGCGGAAAAGTAGCCGCCAGTCAGCGTCCCAAAAAATTCTGTGCCAAGCGGGTTGCCAATTGCAAAAACCTGTTGGCCGACCGCCGGCTTGGAGGAATCGCCGAATGTGGCGGCCTGCAGGCCGGAGGTCTTTCCGGCCGCGCCTCCAGGGGATTTTTTCGCGCGTTCCGGCTGCTTGACGGCAAACCGTTCGCAACTGGGGGTCTTCACCTCCGTAATTCCCTCGGTGATCTCGTCAGCCTGCCCATTGAGGAGCCGTTCCCGGCTGATGGGGATACGCTCAAACCGGCTATGGCCGATGATGATGGCGTCCCGGTCGCCGGTGGCGATCCGCGCGCAGAACTTCTTGCGGGCGTGGGCCTCAAAGCCCTTTTTGGTGTCGACAGGGATGCTGGCGGAGGGATAGAGACACAAAAATACCGGCAGTCTCTCTATGGCGCGAAACCATGAGAAACTGCCGGCGTTTAATTTTTTATCATGCAAAGGGCCTACAGCGCTGTTTTGCGGGTAGGCGAAGGCTTCTCATACAGGCCCATCACCTCCACCGGGACCCGGGCGGCCGCGCTCTCCATAATAGCAAGGATGGTCAGCGACGTATTGGCCGCGTCCTCCAGCGTGACAGGAAACGGCGCGCCGGTATAAAGGCAATCCACAAAGCTGCGGATGCTTTCAAAGGCAAACCCTTTTGGCGTCCCGAAAATCTCGTTCTGCACAAGGCAATCCGGCACCGTGACGGCGCTGTCGGTATATTTCTGCACCAGATTATGGTGGCTGGCGTCGATGGCGATCATCCCTTTTGTGCCCAGCAGGTTGCACTTGATGTCGTTGATGCAGGGGTTGGCGTTGGGGGTGATCCAGCCGTTCTCCATCTGCGCCACCCCGCCGCGGCGAAATTCTATCGTGGTGAGATAGACGTCGGGCACGTCCACCCCTCTCTCACGCAGCAGGCCGCTGCGGCTGACGCTGTATACCCGCGCGACCTCGTCGTCAAACATCCAGCGCAGCGTATCCAGGCTATGGCTGCCCAAAAACCATAAAATTGAAGATTTTGCCGCCCACGGCAACATATCGGTAGCAACCCATTTGATATCGTTCAGGCGCAGATAGGCCTGATATAAGTCGCCCAGCTCTCCCTTTTGCAAAGCGGTATATGCCGCGTGAAAAGGCGGCGACCAGCGGTTATGCAGATCAACCATCGCACGCACGCCGTTTTCGCGGATGGCCTCCATCATGCGGTGAACGTCCTGTCTGTCCGTTGCCAGGGGTTTTTCGATCAAAAGATGCTTTTTGTGCCGCGCGGCGGCCACGGCAAGATCGGCGTGGGCGTAGTCCGGCGTGACGACGGCCACCGCGTCGCAGCCGCTCTCCTCCAGCATCTGTTCAAAATCTCCGTATACCTTGGGGATATTCTGCCGGCCGGCCAGCGCCCGCGCTTTCTCTATGTTCTGGTCACAGATGGCCACCGCCTGGGCAAAGGGGTGGGCGTTGTAGATCTTGGCGTGGTTTTCTCCCCAGATACCCGCGCCTACGATTGCCATGCGAATCGGTTTGTTCATAAGCGGCCTCCTTTGGGTCAAGACTGCCCGGCGCCTGCGGCGCACAGGCGTAAAAGCGTTTCAAACTGTTGCGGGCGGCAGGCTCGCAGCCACAGCGCGTCAATTTTTTGGCAGATATACCCGGGCAGCAGGGCGTTGGCATAGGCGCAGGCCGCGATCTCGCGGTATGCCGGCCCGGCCCATTCCCCACGCTGCCTCATCCACAGGTCGGTGGGCTGGGCGGCATGCTCTTCGAGGTGATGAAACACCTCATGCAGCAATATTGCCCATAAAACGGTCTGCGCATCCCAAAGCTCGGCCTGCGCGTCCGGCACCGCGCCCAGCAGCACCGGTGCAAAAGCCCTGTTGCAGCTTACAACTTTTTCATCCGGCAGATAAAAGGCTTTCTCACGGGCTTTAAAAAGGTCGCTCTCTTCAAAAAAGCGCACCTCGACTACCCCGAGCTTTTTTAGCGCGTCTTCCGGTTCGCCGCGCGGCGGCACGGGCCGCCGCCGCGCAAGTTCTTCTCCGTAAGCAGCCGCCATATCGCGCAGGCGCAGACGATCGGCCCAGGGAAAACGCCCATAAGCGCCCCACCCCAACCACAGGGCCGTGTCCAGTATCCGAGCGCTGTAGGGGATGGTGAAGCTCTCCTGCATTACAGCCACCGCCGCCCAGGTATCGCGCCGCGCGCGGCAAGCGCGGCCTGCACCGCGGCCACATCCGCCCCGTCCACGTCTGCGCCGCTTTTCGCACACAGGGCGGCGGCCGTGCCGGCCGCCTCGCCCAGGGCCATGGCGGTGACGGTGATGCGGGCCGAGGCAAGCGCCTCGTGCGTGGCCGAAATACAGCGCCCCGTCACCAGAAGATTATGAAATTTCACCGGCACCATCACGCCGTAGGGAATGTCATAGCAGCACACCTTTTCTTTACGCACCCAGTTCAGCTCGCTGCCGGCGGGGTCGTGAATATCGATGGGAAAGGCGCACATGGCCACGCTTTCCGGGTGCGACGCATTGTTCAGCACCTGTTCGGCGGTCAGCGTCTCGCGCCCCTCGATACGACGGCTCTCGCGCACGCCGGTCTGTGCCGCCACGCTCAACAGATGGCACCGGGCAAACCCCGGCACATAATTTTTAAAAAAGGCAAGCAGCTGCCGCACCTGCCGGTGTGCTTCAAACTCTGCAGCAGTGAGGTCTTTCGCGTTCACTCCTGAAAGCCCGGCTACCCGCGTCATATTTACCGTCACCTCATCCGGACGCACACCCTGAAAAAACAGCACCCTGTCGCGCGGAATATCGAGATCTCCTTTTTCGCGCGCCTGCTTTACCAGGCTGAAAAATCCCGACACCGCAAGATATTCCTCAAGCTTGCAGCTCTGGTCGCAGATGAACTGCTCGGGGTTTTTACGGACATAGGAGGCCGTCTCGGCCAGATTGGCCCCGCCCACAGAAAAGATCAGCGTCATGGGCTGCGCCATGCCGTCGCGGCTGCGCCCCAAAATAAAATCGGCCCTGCACATCGCCGCCAAGTCGCCGTCGCCGGTGGCGTCGATATAGGTTTTTGCGCTGAAGACAAATTTTCCGCTTTTGCTCACCGTCGTAATTTTTTTGATGCGCCCCTTTTCACATTCGGCGCTTTCCAGCAGGGTGTGAAGCAGAACCGTTAAGTTTTTTTCCTGAGAGAGCATATCAAAATATAAAAGCTTCAGCGCCGCAGTATCGATAGGGGTTATGGTGGACACCATGCCGATGGGGTCGGGGATATGGCCGAGCGTCGCGCCCCTGTCTGCAAGGCGGTCTATCACCTCCTGGGGGATGCCCTTCACCACCTGCCGCTTTCCGGCGTGAAACGCCATCAGCGGAGTAACCATGGCCTGGGTGTTCATACCGCCGGGGCAGCCGGATTTTTCGATCAGCAGTACGCTCGCCCCCTCGCGGGCCGCAGCTAACGCCGCGGCGATCCCGCTGGGGCCTGCCCCTGCGACAAGTACGTCATAGACTTTTTCCACAGTCTTTTCCTCCCTTCTTTTGAAATACGGCGCAAAGCCGCTTGCAGCCGCCGCTTTGAGGCCGCTGCCTGAAATTCAAACCTTCTGCTGCGGCTTCAGCAAGATCTCCATCTCAAAGGTGCGCGGCCAGTACAGTCGGGCCGTAAACCCGGGTATTTTATCCTGAAAAAGCGCTTGCAGCAAGGGCCGGTCATCAGCAAAGCTTTCGTCGATGATGCGCTGGGCCTGGACCTTGTCTGAAAAGCCCCAAAAATCCAGCCCCGCTTCGTGTATCCGGCGCTCGGCCTTCTCGCGCACCGTGCTTTGGTAAAAAAGGTCATCCAACAGGCGCTCCGCCGTAAAGCGGCGGTTCAGGACGCCATTTTGCCCGTTTGACGCGCACAGCTGCCCCAAAATGGTGCCAAGCGAATTGCTGGCGGTGTTCCACGCGGCGTATCCGCAAAGGCTGAGCAGCGGCATCTCCCGTGCCAGACACTGTATAAAGGCGGGGTCGCCGCCGTTGGCATAGGCAATATCTAACAGGTAGCAATTATGCCCCTTCTGATACAGATCGGCCACCGTTTTTGCCATCTCTTGCCGCTGCTCGGGGGAATAATCGCCGTCGCAGACGCGCTGCGGGCAGTAATCGCCCTGTTTGTCCAGCGGCGGCAGTATACACAGGCAGTCCTGCGCCTCATGCGCGGGATATAAATTGAGCGCGCGCATATGCCCCGCCAGGTTTTCAGCAAAGGGCCTGTCTTCATACCGGGCAGTAAACGCCGTGTTGCCGCCCAGCCATACCACCTGCACTGCCTGCGACCGATGCGGCGCGGCCGCCAGCATCAGCTGCTCCATCGAGGCCTCGTCGGCGCCGTTATGCAAAAATACCTTTTCTCTCAGGCCGTTTTTCTCAATGGCCTCTTCTAATTCTTTCTGTTCCAGCCACTGCAGGCCCTGCTCTGAGCAATCCTCCTGCAAAATGAGCAGCTGTTCAAAAACGCCCTCAGCGGCCAGCGCCACGCAGGCGTGATTGACGGCTTTATTGCGTGCCCGGGCGGCAAAAAACTGCTCCAGCACAGCGGGGGGCACCTTTTGCCGCGCTTCGTTCAGCGCCTTTTCACAAGCCGTTTTTTCTTCGGGCGGGCAGACAGCCGCCTTATAGGTAAGGCAGGCCACCACAGATACCTGGTTCCACCACCTCCAGCTCTCTTCGCTTACGGCGCTGACGGTGGTGCGCATCAGGATGTTATTGGCGTAGATGCGCAGACCCGGATACCGTTTTTTCAGGGCGCGCAGCTGTTGCAGCGCGGCCAGGCATTCCCTCTCGCTGCGTTCATTCTGGCGCGAGGAGATCAGCCCGCCATATAGCAGCTGCTCTACCGATACCACCAGCGCATCGCAGCCGTCGCAGGCCCTGTCCAGCCACGTGGCGATCTGCGCCTGGGCAGAGGGCTGCTTAAAAAAACCCAGTAGCCCACGCGGCGGAGTCACCAGCTCAATACCTGCAATCTCAGCCAGCTGCTGGGGGAAAACGCAGGTACAGGGGCGGGAATCGAGGGGAAGCAAACAAATTTTCATAACGCTGGTTCACCTCTTTTTCTATATGGATATTCGTCACATGCACAACCCTGAAACGCCTTTATTCCAGCGCGTCAATAGCGGTGCGAAAAGCGGCAACAGACGCCGCCACGCTCTCTTCGGTTTTACCACTCACCACCGCGCCCATCATCAGCCCTTTTACGCCGCAGCGATGTAAAATGGGTACGTCCGCCGCCGTCACATGCCGCTGGGTGGGCACCACCACCGGCAGCACCGTATGCCTGCAAAGGGCGCAGTACTGCAAAAACTCTTTTGCCGACAGCGGGTCGCCGTAGGTGTCCGGCTGCATCACCGAAGCCTCCAGAACATCCGCGCCGATGCGCGCCAGGTCTTCGGCTTCCTCCAGCGTGTAGCCGGGGTCAAGGGCCGCCATTTTATAAACAGACGGGCAGCGCAGTATTTGAGACGGCATATGCCGCACGTACAGAGAGATAAAGGAAAAACCCGCCTTTACAGCGGCCTCATAATCGTGCAGGGCGCTCTCCAGATCCCCTCCGGCCACCAAGCCGCAGGGGCCCTTGGCCTCGGCCAATATCTGGGTGAGAGCCTCCTGCTCCTGCGCAAAGCTGCCGAACAAGTTTTTGCTTGCCCGGTGCTGCACGTTGATATGCACCTTTACCACGTCCGCGCCGTTTGCCCACGCGGCCCTGGCAAGAGCCGGGTCGTTGGCGGGCAGGCTCATGATCAGCGTCATCTTTTTTTTATTGAAAAGCTCTAAATAGTCATATGCCATCTTGCAGAACACTCCTTGTGTGAAGCATTTATATGTTTTTCTGAGGATCGGGCCACTTTTCACGATTTGCGCGGATGAAGCAGCGCCACTACCGGTTCGTCCGGCTCCAGCCCCTCCAGCTCAATCGAGAGCAGCGTCCTGATCTGGCTGAAATCCAGCACCGAGGTATAGTCGACGATCCGACTGCGGTAGAGTAAAAATACCTCGGGCACCACCATGCCCACGTCGCTGTATACGGCCTTTTCTTCGATGAAGGCCGCGATATCGGCCAGCGCACGTCCGGCTGTCGTACTTTTTACAAAGCTTCCGGTGCACTGTAGCTTTACCACCCCAAAATCATCCAGTACCCGGTAATCGGTGAAGGCGGCGGTCAAAAGCCTAAACAGCTTTTTTCCCTTCCGTGTGCAGCTGAATACCGTCAGGCCCAGGGTGCGCGCCGCCTGCGTCACTTCGCTTGCCTCGACTTTAAAAGCCTCAGCCGCTTTCGCCGCCACCTCCTGTTGGGATAGGGGTTTCAGCTGCGCCGCGTTCTTTTCCATTTGAAGCGCGCCGGTCACAATGGCGCGCAGTATGTTTTTATCCGCGTCGATCTCGGTTTGCACCTCGACAGTACCGGCGTCGGCCCCCATGGCCAGCATCCGGCTCACCGCCTCTTTGCGGATAGAGAGAATTTCCTGCGGCCCCGGGTTCACCACTGAGCGCTCAATACTGTCCCGCAGCATGGCCATGGCAGCGCCGATGGCCGATATCACCTCGGCTTTTTCGACGATAAGATAGCGCATCTTCAGCACCCGGCTGAGCCACGGCACCACGGTGGTACATCCGCCGCCGCCCCCTACCAGCGACACCAGCTCAGGGTCAAGGCGGTATTCTTCCAGCAGGCTTTCCACTACGGGGCGCACTTTACCGGCGGCCGCGTCCAAAATCTTTTCCGCCAGCAGGCGGCCATCCATGCCAAACTGGGCGCCCAGCTCCTCAAAAGCGGCGCAAACCGCGTTGTAGTTTGCAAAGGCGTAATCGCCCTCTTTTGTCATGCCCGCCGCGATAGAGGCGTCGGTGAGCGTTACGGCAAATCGTTCGCCCGCGCCGTTTACCGCCGTCAGATAATCGTCGGGGTCAGAGGGCATGGGCCGCACCAGCTCGGCCTTGAGGCCGCTAAGCTTTTCAGCGGGGCTGAAGGCGAGATACGAAAGCCCCGCGATATGCGCGCTGCGCGGGCCGACGGCCGCCACCCCGCCCTGCGTCATACGCACCATAGAGCCGCCGCCGATACCCACGGTGCGGGAATCCAGCGTTTTTAAATAGGTCAGGTGCCCGCCCACGTCAGCGCTTTTGATCATGGCTTTTCCGTTTTTGATGGCCGAGACATCGGTGCTGGTGCCGCCCACTTCAAGAAAAATCCCATCGGATATACGGGCGAACATCAGCGCGGCCGCGATGCCCGCAGCCGGGCCGGAGAGCATCGTCAAAATGGGCCGCTGGCGCATCTGGGCAAGGTCCATCACGCCGCCGTCGCTGCGCATGATCATCAAGGGGGCGGTGATGCCGCTTTGCTTGATGCTGTCTGCGGTAAGTAGCGCCGTAGCCGTCATCTTGGGCAAAATGCTGGCATTGACAACGGCGGTGCGGGTGCGTATCTTCAGCCCATAAAGCTGTGAGATCTCATGGCTGGCGGTAGCGGGCAGCCCGCAGCAGACCGCCTCTTTCAGCACGGCCTGCTCGTGGGCCGGGTCATCCACGCCAAAGGCCTCGCTGGCCACGATGACTTCGCACCCCTGCGCTTTCAGGTCTTCTACTGCGCGGCGCACCGCCCCGGGTGAAAAAGTTTTTGGGTCGGTATCCAGATAAATGTGGGCGGTGTGCAAAAATTTGCCCGGGCTCAGCTCCAGTTCCTTGATCTGGGTATCGGACTTGGCCTTCAGCGCCTCCATCCCCCGGCCCATGCCCACCACGCCCACCTTGGCCACGTCGCCCTCCAACAGGGCGTTGGTGGCCTGTGTGGTACTGTGGGCGACAAAGCACACGTCCCCGGGCTCTGCGCCGGTTTGTTCCATCACGTCTTGAAACACCTTCACCACGCCTTCCGCCACTGAGCTGACCGCTTTGTGCGTAGTGGGCGTTACCGCATGGGCGATGATCTTGTTATCCGGCACCGTAATAGCCACCGCATGGGTAAAGGTGCCGCCCACGTCGATACCGATGCGGATCTGAAGCTGATTCATCCTTCTATCTCCTTTAATACAACGCTGTGATTTTTGAGAAAATACAGCCCGTGCTGCGGCGGCCTGCACCTGCTCGCCGGTTCCTCCGGCCTGGGGCTTGTCTATAGAAAATACTTTAAACAAGCCCTATATCAGAAATACATAAAAGCCGCCACGATGAGGCCTACTACCGCGCCGCTCCAAATATAGGGCAGCATCTTGCGCAGAATATCGTTCACATCCGATCCGGTGTAAGCCGCTGTCCACACGTTGCCCGTATTGGTGGGGTCGCATACGCCCTGCAGCTGGCCGGTAGACATCAGCGCCGCCATCAGTGCAAGGTTGGACATCTTGCCGGTAGCCATCATCACCGCCCCAATGCCAAGTCCCAAGCCCCAGACGTTCAAGGGGCCGCGGTACAGCGCCAGCGGGGCGAGCACAGAGAAGAAAATAGCGAACAGGATGCCGCTGGAGGGCAGTATCGCGGCGAGCTGCGGCCCGATATGGGCGGTGACGCGCGCGTCCATGACCACCAAAAGCAGCATGCCGATACCGATCAGCAAAAAGATCGCGCCCGCGCTGTCAGAGATGCCCTGTATCACAGATTTGGTCAACTCTTTCAGCGAGTTTTTATTGATGGTGGTGAGCATACAGTAAAGAATGGCTACCACAAAACCGGTGACAATATCGGTTTTCAGCCCCAGCACCATAATCAGGGGGATGAGCGGGGTCAGCATGGCGAAGAAATTCACCTTACGGGCAGGCTCTTCTACAGCGGGGATATCGGGGGACGCCCAGCTCAGTTTTCTTTTTCTAAACAGCTTGCCGCCGAATTTCACCTCGATTACCACAAAGGCTAGGGCGATCACGGAAAAAATGACACCCAGAGGGATGGCATAACCCATGATCTGCTCGTTGGTGAGGCCCATGGCGTCGGTATAAAGGCCCCAGTTGGTCAGGTTGAAAATACCGCCCACGCTGGAGGAGAGGATCAAGATACACCCGGCCGTCAGGCTGCTGATACCCACCGACGTCATGATAGGCAATACGATGCTGCCCACCATGATGATGGAACCGAGGCCGCCCAGGGTGGTGAACAGCAGGCTGAGCACCACCATAAAGGCGATGCCGAGAATGAGCGGACGGTCTCCGGCCAGTTCAGATACCTTGCGTACCAGCGCCTGGGCGATGCCCGTCGTCTTGACATATTGCGCCAAGATCGCGCCGAAGATCATCATGATCATAGACGAGCCGAGGCGCAGTGGGCCGTTTACAAAAAGCAGCGTCAGAATGCCGGGGGTCCCCTCGGCAGTGTCTGTAAACGGGATGCCGCAGACCAGCGCGATGAAAAACGCCATCAGCGGCAGGGCGAACATGGCGGACAGCTTTTTGGTGTACATCAGCACACACATCGCCAAAAAGATGATTACGATCAATGCGGTTGTCATAAATACTCCTCCTCGTATAATATTGAAAGTTAATAACTAAAATATCAGCAGGCTTAGAGATGCCCGTGATACAATAGCTGTAGGACAGCAGGGTCAAGTTCTAAATCCTCCAGTTGGGCTGCAAGGCTGCTTCACATGAAGGCCGTCCCCCTGCTCCGGAAGTTCGCTGCAAACTCATTGGCTGTTTGCCGGAAACAAGGCCGCCCTTTCAGCAGTATGGGGATATCGCATCGGCCTTCTCCGGAATGATTCTGATATGCGATGTTGCGGTTATCATGGGTATCTCAAAGCCTGCCGGCCTGAAATCCCCATGCGGGGAGGTGAAAATTGTAAATCCATTATTCGTTGGCATTGATGTGAGCAGCAAGAACAATGTCGCCTACCTGATGAACCCGGACGGCAGCAAGTATTCCAGTTTTTCCGTGCAGAACAACCTTAGCGGTGCTAAACTGTTGTCAGAGAGAATTGTGTCGGCGCTCGGCTTCATGCGGCTCAGTGATGCGGTGATCGGCCCGGAGGCCACCTCTATCTGCGGGGACAGCCTGGAAGCCGCCAACTCTGTGAGAAAATGTGACTCCGAGTTTCGGCGCTACTATGACCTCAAATTCCATGAGGTCAACAAGCACCAGCACAAACGAGCTCTCGCCTTAACTGCCAGAAAACTGGTTCGGTTGGTCTTTCGTCTGCTGAAGGACAACCGTCTGTATATTCCGCCGGAGGGCTGAGCGAGCCGCTTACTGCTCTGGTGTTCCATCCCTATTTCAAAAATCTCAGGGGCAAAGCTTTGGTTTGTGTTGCCTTTTTGCTGCCTACATAGCTCTTCTATGGTGTTTTCTTCTGTTATTTCCATGAATCACCCCCTTGACTTAATACCATTAGGCTTCTCATAAATTGGATTAAGAATATCGTCAGAGCATAAAGTAAATAGACTGGAACCATTCCTTTTGCGCTACTGTGGCCATACCAGCCTCCATACAGGATTCCGCCTCCGGAAAACAGAACACCTTGATGTCGGTGCGGTTTGCCAGCGCCAGCATTTTTTCTTTATACTCCTTCGTACGGTAGCCTATGCAGACGGCGTTTACGTCTAAAAATTTTAAAAGAGAGGGAAGCGCCTCCCACAACGCGGGTTCCACTGTCAAGCGGCCGATACTGTTGTGCGCGCCGCGGCAAATTTCCCCGTTCAGCACCAGCGCGGCTTTTTCAGGGGCCGATTCATAAAAACAGACATAGTTCGCAAACCCCTGCATGTTGCCGAGAATACCCTCGCGCACCCCCGCGCCGTTTACCCGGTGGTCGATATAAGTAAGGATCAAAAACCGGCGCTCGATGATCTCTTTTAAATGCACGTCGTCCCAGCCCAGCCTGCCGCTGTGCAGCACCACCTGCTCTGCCGGGTCAAGCTGTGCGTCCAGCCCTATCCCGATGCCCAGCACCCTGGTATGCGCGGCGATCACGCGCTCAAGGCAAGCCAGCAGCTGCTGGATAGCAGGTACTTGGCTCTTCAGCGTACAGACGCCGGCTTCAAGCAGGGCGTTTTGACAATCGGTAACGGCATAGCGCAGTTCGTTTTCCCGGATATCCACCCCAATAAAGCGGCCGTAGTTTTTATTGATGCGGTAAATGGACGAACGGCGCCCGCCGATAGACTCCTCCAGCCCATCGCGCTCTACCAGCCCAAGCTTTACCAAGCTGTTTACCGATGCCGATACGGTGGAGTTGCTGAGCGCGGTGCCCCGCACCAGCTGCGTTTTGGTGGCTTTGCGGTAAGAAAATAAATAGAGCAGAATATTCGTAAGATTTTTAATTTTTAATTGATCCAATATGTTGAAGACCCTCTTCCTTTGCACTTTTTACGAATCTCGTAAAAAGTCTCTATCATAAATTTAGCACTATAGTTGATTCTTGTCAACAGTTAAACGTTTTTTTGTTAAAATTGCACTATTTAAAAAATATATTTTGTTAAAAACCACATAGATAAAATTTACATGGACAAAATGAAACGATAAAAGCAATTATAGTCTTATTCCAACTTTTCCCTGTATTTTGCCGGTTTTGTTTGCACTCCCATTTTATCCGAGCTATACGCCCCGGAGTTTTTGAGCAGATAAAAATAGCGTGCACGGCAATTTGCTGCCGTTTACCCGTAAAATGAAAGTAGACACTCACAAAAGTGTGGGTGTCTACTTTTTTATGGTAAGATCGGAAAAAGGATGAGAAGGAAATGGGAAGGAAAGGGGCGCCCCATCGGAAATGGAGCAAAGAGGAAAAGATGCAATATATTCATCTGAACCTGGAATAATATATCCCGCTTATGGAAATCGAACGTAGATATCCGAATCATTGAGGATAAGTCCCATATATTCCCTGACGATGAGGCAAGGGATATCTGGCGCCCCGATACACGCTTCGCTTTCTGCATAATCAGAGCGTATCCATTGTGAAATTATTCCTGTACTTCCATGCAGAATGAAAGAATAAATATATTGTTCTGATTCCTTTGTAAACGCTATCTCCATATTCAGCCTGTCGAAAAAGGCCACCCAAAGGTGGCCTTTTTCTCGTAATGCGAGGAAAAAAGAGGTATAATCCAACTGCCCGTAATATGCATTGTTCACCCTTGACAGCAGGCTCGTCGTACTGCCGTTCGCTCCCCGCCAGTTTCCACCAAAAAAGAAAACACCGCTATTTCAAGCGGTTTTTTCTTTTTGTGTACGAACTTTTATTAAATTTCTGTTTTTTAAAAATTTCCCAAGCCTGTCGGATTGTTCCCAATTCCGAAACCAACCTGCACCGGTTGTGCAAATTTTAAAACTTTTCGTCCTGTTTTTTTGCCGGTCTGTTGTTTGGGCGCCTCTTATAAAGCCTTTGAAAAGTTAATGCTCGCTTTTCCGCCTCGCAGCATTGCCGGCTTGGGAGCGTGCAATTTTTCTTAACGGCCTTATTTCATTTTTAAAAATACCGTCTGTTTACCCGCGGATAATTTCAACGACCAGCGGAGGCTCCGGCGCCGGCTGACCTATTGTAAAGGCGGAAAGGCACAGGCTTTGCGCCTCTATCAGAGCTTCCGGCCGGTTGGTGTACAACGTGCACAGCACCTGCCCGGCCGTCACCGCTTCCCCTCGACTTTTGGAAAGCAAGATTCCGGCCGAAACATCGATATCGTCCTCTTTTCGTTGGCGCCCGGCGCCGAGCAAAACACACGTCCGGCCCAACACCTCGGCGTTGACAGCCGAAATTGTGCCGTCACAAGGACTTTTGACCTGTACAACAGCGGCAGCCGTCGGCAAAAGCTGCGGGCAGGTCAGCACCCGGTCGTCTCCGCCCTGCGCACGTACCCACTGCCGCATTTTTTCAAAGGCCGCGCCGCTGTTCAGCGCCTGCTCTGCGCGCTCTCGTGCTTGCAACACGGGCAAATCCAACGACAGCGCCAGCATTTCGGCCGCCAGTGTAAGACACAGTTCCCGCAAATTTCCGCCGACCCTTCCCTGCAAAACATCGGCAGCCTCGCGGACCTCCAAAGCATTTCCGATAGCCTTGCCAAGCGGCGCATCCATATCCGAAAGCACCGCCGTCACACGGCGGCCACAAGCCTTGCCGATACGCACCATCCAGTCCGCCAGCTGACGCGCCTCGGCCGGCGTTTTCATAAATGCGCCGCTGCCGACCTTAACGTCCAACACAATATTTCGGGCGCCGGCCGCCAGCTTTTTACTCATAATACTGGAGGTGATCAGCGCAATATTATCCACCGTGGCCGTTACGTCCCGCAGGGCATACAATTTCTTGTCGGCCGGCGTTAAATTACCGCTTTGTCCGACAACCGCAATGCCGATTTCCTCGGCCTGCTTCAAAAATTGCGGAATATCAAGGTCAGTCCGATAACCCGGGATTGAAGAAAGCTTATCTACCGTTCCGCCGGTATATCCAAGCCCCCGTCCCGACATTTTGGCAACCGTGGCTCCGCAGGCCGCCGCAATCGGTGCAACAATCAGTGTCGTCTTGTCCCCGACACCGCCGGTGCTGTGCTTATCCACACTGCGTTGGCCAAAGCGAGACAGATCCAACCGATCGCCCGAATCAGCCATCAGGCGCGTCATAAAAACTGTTTCCTCTTCATTCAACTGCTGAAAGCAAATAGCCATCAACAGCGCCGAAGCTTGGTAATCCGGCACCTCTCCGGTCGTCACTCCGCGGATAAAAAGAGCCATTTCCTCATAAGTCAGCGCCTGTCCCCGGCGCTTTTTATCAATAATATCCGAAAAAATATTATCTAATTTTGAAAAAATGTTTATTCATATTTATGGAGAAGCTGGTATTGGAAAAACACG
>CAKSSH010000007.1 GCA_934488695.1 uncultured Oscillospiraceae bacterium | reverse complement strand
AAGTGGAGCTATACGGTTGCAAAAGCATCAAAAAAAGCCGTAGCCTCTGAATGGAACATTTCAGAGGCTTCTCTACCCACAGAAGCACCGGCAGCCCGTCTTCAATGTGCAAGAAATCTGGACAAAAATTCCAAGGTCTGCGGATTCTTCGGATTTTCAAAAATATCCGCAGGAGAGCCCTCTTCGCATACCAAACCGTCCGCCATAAAGACGACATTGGTAGAAACGTCTCTTGCAAAAGCCATCTCGTGAGTGACCACAATCATTGTCAGCCCCTCCTGTGCAAGAGCGCGCATAACCTCCAGCACCTCGCCTACCATTTGCGGGTCCAGTGCACTGGTCGGCTCATCAAAAAGCAACACCTCAGGCTCCATAGAAAGAGCACGGGCAATGGCCACCCGCTGTTTCTGCCCCCCGGACAGCTGAGCCGGTTTTGCATTGATATACGGCTCCATACCGACCTTTTTCAGATTCTTTAATGCTGTTTCTCTGGCCTCGGCCTTCGATTTACCCAGCACCTTCATCTGCCCGATCATACAGTTTTTCAGCGCGTTCATATTATTAAACAAATTAAACGACTGAAAAACCATACCGACATGGGCGCGATAGGCATTAGTGCCTCCCCGCATTTTTTCTATATTCTGCCCGTGATATAAAATTTCCCCGGCAGACGGTGTCTCAAGCAGATTGATGCAGCGCAGCAATGTAGATTTTCCGGACCCGGAAGCGCCGATAATACTGGTAACGTCTCCGGGATGCACCGAAAAATCAATATCGCGCAGCACCTCATGCTTGCCAAAGGATTTGGAAAGATGACGTATCTGTAAAATAGGCTCCGCCATTATTTTCCCTCCTTTTTGGACTTCTTGACATAAGAATAAGTCCCACTCGTCAACGCCAGCGTATCGGTCGTGGCAATGTTAAAGTTTTCCGGGCCGTCCATTCGCTTTTCCCACAGCCGCAGCAGCAGCGAACAAATCACCGTCATAATCAGATAAATCGTAAGCGTAATCACCGCAGACGGGAAATAAACATAGCTTGCGCCGACAACGGCCTTATGCGCCGCAAACAGTTCGGCATAGCCAATCACAAACATAACCGAGGTGTCCTTGATATTGATAATCAGGTTGTTGCCGATTTGCGGGATGATATTGCGAATCGTCTGCGGCAAAATGACATAAAGCATGGTTTTAAAATGGTTCATGCCAATAGATTTTGCCCCCTCGGTCTGTCCGATGTCAATAGACAAAATCCCGCCGCGCACCGTTTCGGCCATATAAGCGCCGGTATTGATGGAAACGACCAAGTAAGCCGCAAAAGAAACCTCAAAATTGATAAGACCGTCTGTAAAATACGGCAGTGCGTAGTAAATGAAAATGGCCTGAATGATCATCGGGGTTCCCCGGAAGACCTCAACATAAATACGCACAATCGCCTTGACAATTCCGAGCAGCACTCGTTTGAGGGGCGGATCATTCTTCCCGCAGGGAATTGTTTGCAAAATACCGCAGATAAGCCCGATAATGCAGCCGATGACCGTTGCCACAACGGCAAGTTCAATCGTTTTCAATGCCCCGACGAGATACTGTGACGAGCTTTCGCCCCAGCACTCTACAATATCGCTCCAAAGCTCAGCAAGCTTATTCATAACGTGTTATCTCCGTTTCCTTACTACAGCAAATTACTTGGCGAGCGGCTGAATCTTGGCAGCATCGGCCATCATGGCATTGAAATCATCTGCGCTCATCCCTTGAAGCACGCTGTTGATTTTATCCTGAAGCACCGAGTTGCCTTTTTTAATCGAAATACCGATATTGATGTCGCCCTCGTCCACCTGAAAAGCATCTTCGGCAAGATTCAGCACCGTCAGATCATCATAAGCAATCATGGCGCCCTGTGCCGTCGGCCTATCCGTGCAGATAAAATCTACTGCACCGGTCTCCAAAGCCATGAGCATAGAAGCCGCTGTCTCCTGCGCCGTCAAAAGCACTGCGTCCTTTATCTGCGGCAGGCAGGTGTCATACCAGATGGTGCCAAGCTGCGAGGTGCATTTGGCTCCGGCAAGGTCGGAGAAATTGGTAGCATTGGCATACTTGCTGTCTTTTTTCGTCATGCAGACAATACTGGCATAGAGATACGGGCCGGCAAAGTCCACCTTTTTCATCCGCTTTTCCGTCATGGACTGACCGGCAATTACCGCGTCAACCCGTCCGGTCTGTACCGCGGGCACCAACGAGTCCCAATCCAGGCGGACGATCTCCAGTTCCCAACCGTTGGCCTCACAAATCTTCTTGGCCATCATAACATCATAGCCGTTCGCATAATCGTTTGAATCCTTAATGGGCACCGCACCGTTTGAGTTGTCTGCCTGAGTCCAGTTATACGGCGCATAGGAGCACTCCATGGCAACCGTCAACACCCCGTCCTCAACCCCGGTTTTGGCGACCTTACCGCTGCAGCCGGCCAGCATAGCAACGCAAAGCACGGCGGAGAAAAGCGCTATGAGTTTTTTCATGTTTTTCATTTTTTCCATCTCCTTTAAACGTAACAAAGCCTGCAGCTCACATTGAAGCTGCAGGCTTTTCATTCTGATTTTTCCAAAAAAGAAAGGAAAAACGGAAATTCAGATAGCGCTCCACATTCAATGTGACAGTACCGTGCTTTTTCAGCATCGGTCCCAGCAATTTTCCGGCGGCAACCGCAAAACCACTTCGGCGAAGCGACCTTTTTCCCCGCAGCCGCTTGCCGGCGACTGCTGCGGAAATACTCATTCGATCCGCGACCTCTATCAAACTTTATTTTTTGTCATTATACCCCACGTTTTTGCATTTGTCAACACTTTTTTGTTTTTTTGCGGCATGACGCCTGCTTTTTGCCGCATACATTGGAATACGGGAGGGAAAAACATGAGCCTTGAAGATTATGAACAAATGAATGCCGCACGCGGTCTTAAAAAAGTGCCTGCCGTTGTTGCCGCTTATTGCCGGGTGTCGACCGACCACGCAGATCAGGCCAATTCCTTTGAAAGCCAAAAACGTTTTTTTACCGAGTACATCCGGCGACACCCGGACTGGAAATTATATGAAATTTTTGCCGACGAGGGCGTCTCGGGCACCGAAACCGCTAAACGTACGGCGTTTTTAAAAATGCTGGACTGCGCACGCCGGGGTGCCTTTGACACCCTTCTGACCAAAGAAATATCCCGATTTGCACGCAATACGCTGGACAGCATTTATTACACGCGAGAGCTTAAAAAGTACGGCGTCGGCGTTCTTTTTTTAAACGACGGAATTAACACGCTGGACGGCGACGCCGAGCTGAGGCTGACGGTTATGGCGTCGGTCGCCCAGGAGGAGAGTCGGCGTATTTCTCAGCGTGTCAAATGGGGGCAAAAGCGTCGCATGGAACAGGGTGTTGTGTTTGGGAGAAGTATGCTGGGATACGATATCCGCGGCGGAAAAATGTACATAAATCAAAAAGGAGCCGCAGTTGTTCGGCAAATTTTTAAAAAATACATTGAAGAAGGCAAAAGCACACATACAATTGCCCGGGAGCTTACGGCCGAAGGCTTTATGCCGCCACAGGCGGCGCGGTGGCACCCCAGCGTGATTTTGCGGATTCTAAAAAACGAAAAATACTGCGGAGATTTGGTCCAAAAAAAGACCTATACGCCGGATTTTTTATCCCATAAAAAAAAGTACAACCACGGACAGGAGGACTTTGTCATCATCCGAAATCATCACACCCCCATTGTGTCCCGCATGCTTTTTGAACAGGCGGGTCGCCTTTTAGCCGAACGAGGAAACCCCGGCACCACAAAAGATAAATACCGTCGGCGCTACCCGCTTTCCGGCAAAATTAAATGCGGCGAATGCGGAGCAACCTATGTATCCCGCATTGCACAACGTCAAGACGGCAGCATTCGGCGCACCTTTCGCTGTGCAAACGCCGCACGAAACGGCGCACCGCATCGGAACGAAGCGGGTCAGCAGGTCGGCTGCCGAAACAAAAGCATTCGCCTTTCGCTTTTACTGGATGTGTTGCGCGCGGCCTGTTCCGCTGCCGATTTTCCGGCTGACGCAGCACAAGAGGGTGCGGAAAGCCATTATGCGGAAATTGTCGATAAAATCATCCTTTTTCCGGAAGAAATACAAGTTTATTTCCGAGACTTGGCGCAGCCGGTCTCTATAAAACGGGCTGGCGCTGCTTCTCTACCGATATCGGTCAAAGTTGCCCGAACCTCATCGTAGGGGGCGCTGTAACGCTGGTTTAAATAACGCAGCGACGCGCTGAGCTCTCCGTCCGGTCCGCCCAGCTGACTGATGATCGCCATGGCAAGCTTGGGATTTTTCTCTGCAATCTTGACCGGATATTGCAGCTTTTTATCATAAGTCCACATTTAGTTTCCCTCTCTTTCCCACGGCCACGGGCCTTGTATCCAGTCAAAAGACTCTCCGCCGGCAAAATCCTCGGCACGCAGCGGACCAAATTGTGTAATATACTCATTTGCCGCAGCATTCTTCAGATACTGATATCGGTTAAAATAAGCGATGGCATTTTGGTCGCCGGGGTGCGTATCCAGAAAAAGATTCAACTCGTCTAAGATAAAATCAAACATCTGCACACGCTGCAGCAAGCGTTGTTTTTCATTCACACAATGGCCCCCTTCCGTAAAACGGCAAATCCAAAGACGGAAAAGCCGTGCCGGACGAAAAAGCCATTTCATCGGCATACATTTCTTCAAATTTTTGCCACGGCACAAAAGCCATAGCCAAAGAACACCGGTCCTGCGGGACATTGCAAACACTGCCGGTGCAAGGGGTTGTTTGTTTTTCCACGCTGATAAACTCCTTTCCGTTTTACAAAAAACTGCGCAGCGGCGCAGCTCTACTTCATCTTATGATTTACCGGCATACGCGGTGACGAAAAAAACGTTTTTTTGCACAAAGGGTCTTGCGTTTTTAAAAAAAGGAGACTATAATATTTCTGAAAAAATAAAAGGAGCTTTTGATTATGATTCGAGTCGGTATTTACGGGTACGGGAATCTCGGGCGCGGCGTGGAATGTGCCGTTCGTCAAGCGGATGATGTGCAGCTGGTAGCGGTTTTCACAAGACGGGACCCCAAAACCGTTTCCATTATTTCAAAAGACGTTCCGGTGTATTCGGTCGAAAAGGCCCCCTCTCTGCGTGATGCAATCGATGTGATGATTCTCTGCGGCGGCAGCGCTACCGACCTGCCGGTACAAACGCCGCAGTTGGCTACCATGTTCAATGTGGTGGATAGCTTTGATACCCACGCTAAAATCCCCGAGCACTTTAAAAATGTTGATGCGGCCGCCAAAAAGGCCGGCACCGTCGGAATCATTTCGGTCGGTTGGGATCCGGGCCTGTTTTCCTTAAATCGCCTATATGCCTCGGCAATTTTGCCGCAGGGCCGGGATTACACTTTTTGGGGCAAGGGTGTCAGTCAGGGACATTCCGACGCTATTCGCCGAATTGACGGCGTGTTGGACGCACGCCAATATACAATTCCGGTAGACGCCGCACTGAACGCTGTGCGCAGCGGCAGTGAGCCGGAGCTGACAACCCGTCAGAAACACACCCGGGAATGTTACGTGGTGGCAAAGCCGGGAGCCGACACCGAAAAGATTCGTCAGGAAATTGTTACCATGCCCAATTATTTTGCCGATTATGACACGACAGTCCATTTCATTTCCGAGGAGGAAATGCGCCGCGAACATTCCGGCCTGCCACACGGCGGGTTTGTTATTCGCAGCGGCAGAACCGGCGTGCAGGGCGAGCACCATCATCTGGTCGAATACCGCCTTTCTTTGGACTCTAACCCGGAGTTTACCGCCAGTGTTCTGGTCGCTTATGCCCGCGCCGCTGTGCGGCTTTTTGAGGCAGGACAATTCGGCTGCAAAAGCGTTTTGGACATTCCGCCGGCCTATCTTTCCCCGAAAAGCGGCGCCGCCCTGCGTGCAGAGCTTTTGTAGATCCTAAAACATTTTTAAAAAACATGACGGCGCCTATCTTTTTGATAGGCGCCGAATTTTATAAAAACCGCCGTTCACACCGCTCCCCTTACTCATCTTAGATACAGAGCCTTATCACAACGGTGCATACAGGAACGCAAGCCGCACAGAAGCATGTGTAAAATTGCGGCGCTGCATATAGCCGGCAAGACCGAGTGCAAGACTGCACCGCGGTCGCCGCGCCGCAGTCTTGCAAAAAAACCGGTGCAGAAAAACTGCACCGGTTTTAAATTTATTTTTCGGTTTCTTTCTGCTGTGCTTTCTTTTTGCGACGACGCGGCAGGAAAACCGCAAACAGCAAAATGATAAGCACCACAGCGGCAAGCATCAGCAAAAACGGTAGTGCCGACAGTACAAAAACAAAGGACTCAACGAAAAAGACACCCAGCGCCGAGAAGTTATCCGAAAGATTGTTGCCGATTCGGCGCCAAACCGACTCATCGGCGCTCTCTCTCGTGACCTCCCGGGCCGAAATAGACACCGTGCTGTAAGAGACAAGACTATCATAGCTTTTTAGGATAGCCTCATACGCCTCAATATCACTGCGCACCTGTGTCAACCGATCGCGCACCTGAATGATTTCCTCAACCTTTTCGGCCTTTTTCAGAAGCGCCGTCAAGCTTTCCTCCTCAGCACGCATTACCGCAAGACGAGCCTTTGTATCCGTATACGTTTCGGTTACATCCTTCGTATTTTCACTGCGGCTGATAATGCTTGCACCGTCGCCGGCTTTGTTTAAAAAATCATCCAACCGGTCGGCCGGGATTCGAGCTGTCATGCTGCAGCTGCGCAGATCTCGATGGCTTGAAACACCGTATTCCTGCATTTTTTCAATATAACCGCCGCTGCCGGCAATTTCCTGACGCAGTTTTGCCATATAATCATCATAGTTTACCGTTTCGATTTCCAGGGAAACGGTCCGAATCAGCTTGCGCTGCACAAATGATGCTTTTTCTTCCGGCCGATCTCCGGCCTGCGACGCCTGATCCTCCAAAATGCCGTCTGTTTCCACAGATTTTCGGTAACTATTGCCATCCATCGCCTTACCGCAACCGCACAGAAAAACAACAAGGCATAAAAACAGGGTCCACAACACAAAGCGTTTTCTCATCGAATCCCTCCTTCTCTGCCTTGAGTATATCATTTTACACCCGAAAAGTCAATCATCACGGTTTTCCGACGGACACTCGGCAATGCTCTTCTCCGCTGTTTCCGCCGATTTTTTTCGCTGATAATATTCCCGCTGGTATGCGCGAATCTTTTCTCGATTCTCCTCGCGCCACTGCCGGTGCCGCTGTCGCAGGCGTTCCTTATTTTGTTCGCCGTATGCTCGATTCTTTTGACTGATCCGCTCCCGATTTTCTTCAAAATAACGCCGATCATAAGCGCTCTTTCGGTCCCGATTTTCTGCGCGGTAACGCGAATAGTATTCCCGATTCAGCTCGTAGTACGCCTTCGCGTAGGATGCCTTTCCCTCTGCATTTTTCAAATGATATTCTTTTTTGCGAAGTCGGGCCTTTTCCGTCATTTTTCGGCTTCTTTTTTGCCGGGGTGCATCTATAATGGTTTTATCGATTTTTTCCGACTCCAAATAGTCCTCAATCTCAAGGCGGTCATTGATGCAGTCATCGAATTTGCAATGGAAACAATCCCTGTCACAAACAGGCCGATTCCCTCTCACGCCTCTCACACCCCTTTACCGAACACATTGTGTTGCGCATATTTTTCCGCTCTATTTTATCGCTTACTCGTCAAAATGTCAATATGTTTTTTAAAAATTATTGACATTTCGCAAAGAAGGTGGTATTCTATAGAAAAAGACATTTTTCGTTGTAAAGGAGAAAAACCAATGCTTTGTTTTAAAGAGCTTCGCAAGGAGCGTGGCCTGTCTCTTAAAGAAATGGGCGATATTTTAGGCGTTTCCGAAAGCTGCGTTTCCCTGTATGAAAACGAAAAACGAGAGGCGTCCTATGAGGTATTGCGAAAAGCCTCGGATTTTTTCGGGGTTTCCATTGACTGTCTGCTTAGAGCCGAACGCCGCCCGTCGGCAGAACACTCTTCGATCAGCGTTCCGCTCCTGCAATCAGTCACCCTCTCACAAGGACAGATGGATTTCACCTATACGCCGCAAAAGAAAATTATTGACTTCGGCGCTCCGAGCGATTATCTGTATTTTAAAATGCACGACACAAGCATGCAGCCGCAAATTGAAAAAGGGGATCTGGTTTTGATACGACGGCAAGCCGCAGTGACGAACAACGATCTCGCCGCAGTGATTTTCAAAGACAGTCCCGTCACGCTGCGCAGAATCATAAAAACCGGAAAATCCATGATTTTGCTACCCTTTAATCCGAAATATGAAAGCACCTGTATTTCTGAAAAAGAGCGATTGATTGTTTTGGGAAAGGTTACCGCAAGCTTTCGGAAATGGTAAATTGCAATTATTTCAAAAAAATACCATGTTTTTTAAGCTGTTTTCGGCTGATACTATTGGTGAGGGTGATAGACCTTTCGGGATTTCCCGAAACACATTTGCTTTTTGCGTTCAAAAAACGGATACAACAACGTTTCCGATGGCGTCTTTTTTTACCAGAAACGCCGGCGCAGCTGCCTTGCTGTACGGATCATCGATCCAAAAACACAAAGCGTTTTTCAAGCTGAATGTCACCCTTGAAAAGGCGCGGGCAATCGCCCGCGCCTGCATTTTTATTCGGAAAATTTTGAAATCGGTGTAAAGGTGTTATCCCTTACATTGTTGTGCAGGATTACCCGAGGTCTTTGAAGCACCACGGTTGCTCCCGCCGGCACATCTTCGACAACAACACAGTTAGCTCCGATGCGCGCTCCGTCCCCGACACGAATCCCACCGATAATTTTAGCCCCCGCCCCGATATAAACATTGTTTCCGATAACCGGAGATCCTGGAAACTTAGAATCCGACAGGGTGTTCGAGCCGATGGTCACCTGATGAAAAATCGTACAGCCGGAGCCGATTTTACTGCCGGCCGAAATCAAGATCCCGTTCAGCCCATGCGGCGTGACAAAACGCCCGTCGATTTGGGTGGTTTCTTCAATAGAGGCATTGTTACGATACAAAATACGGGAACAGCAAAGACGGTGGAAACGCCGAACAAAGGAACAGCGCGCCTTGAGCAGCTTTTCCCGATGACGCCAAAAATCAGCGGCTGTTCTGCCCACCAAAAGACTTCTAAAGCTCATTTATACATCCTCCGGCTCATCTTGTTCTGAATACAACAAATAATTATCTCCGAAAGCGCGCCGCAGCAATGCCGCCCGTTCGGGTGTGGTATTACGGTAAATCGTGCGTTCCCGGTCGCTCGGCTCGGGCCAATACTCACCCTTGCCCTGTGCATATGCTCCGCGAAAATAACCATCCAAATCCGAAAACAACCGGCGCGTCATTTCAGCCGCAGTGCGGGCGGTTTTCTGCGCAAGGCTGCCGTACGTCTCTTCCTTGTCAATGTGGAAAGACTCCTGAAGCAAAATCTCTCCCTCATCAAAAGAAGCAGTCAGGCGGTGTGCCGTTACACCGCTTTGGTTCAGCCCCTTTAACAGAACGTGCGGCAACGGCCAAGGCCCTCGCCCCTGCGGCAACAACGACGGATGCAGATTGATTCCGCGAAAACGCGGCGTTGCCTCCACCGGAATGCGGGAAGCATACCCCGCGCAAAAGGCTAATTCGCAGCCGTTTTCCTCAAACTGCCATCTCAGCTCCTCGGCAGAGATAGGCTCCTGTGTAAAGGGAATCTTCTTGTCAGACGCAAGCGTTTGCAGCTGATCATTGAAATCAAAAAAGCCGTCGCTCGGAAAGCTATATAGCTTCAGGACTGTGTTGCCGGGCCGCTCAACAACAACCCGCAGCGCGTCATAAAACAGGTCAAAGCCGAAACAAATAAGCCGCATACCTGCACTTCCTCTCCGAGTTTTTCTCTATCATACCAAAAGTATGCCCGTTTTTCAAGTCTCTTACAAAGCATTTTGCCGCAACCCTTACGGGTTGCGGCAAAACACCGTATGCCATCTATATGTTGTTGAGAGAAAATGTCTTATTAACAATTATATTTTATCACAAAAAAGGCGTTTGTCAAGCTTTTTGAATGATTTTACGCCCGCTCCTCCATCAAACGGCATAAAAGACGAGAGAATTCCACAGGATCGGCGATTTCCATACCGGCTGCCAGCTGCGCCTGCATATAAAGCAGCTTCACATAATCACCGAGACGCTCATCCTGATTCTCATACAGCTTTTGCAGTGTTTTGAATACCGGGTGATTATAATTAAGCTCCAGCACCCGCTTGGCGTGAACCTTTTGGCCGGTCGGCATAGCGTTGAGCACTTTTTCCATTTCAAGCGAAATCTCACCCTCGCTGCTGATCCACGCCGGAAAGCTCTTCAGCCGGTCGGAAAAGCGCACGCTGCCGACAGTTTCCCCCAAAAGCCCGGTTATTTTTTTCAGCATTTCTTCATGCTCTTTCCCGAGTTTTTCAAGGGCTTCCTTTTCCTGAGCATCCTCAATGCCGAGGTCCCCCTCCGCCGCCGAACGAAATTCCTTTTCGTGATATTGATTCAGGGTTTTCAGGCAAAACTCATCCACATCCTGCGTCAAACACAGCACATCATAGCCCTTTTCCAACACCCGTTCAATAGCCGGCAAGGCTGCCGCCCGTTCAACGCTCTCGGCGCAAACATAGTAGATATATTTTTGAGTTTCCGGCATAGCGTCCGTATATTCCGAAAGCGTCAGACGGCGTTTTTCGCGGGCGCTGTAAAACAGCAAAAGATCCTGCAGCGCTTCCTTATGCGCCCCGAAATGATCATATACGCCGAATTTAAGCTGCAAACCGAAAGCCTCAAAAAAAGTCTCATACTTTTCACGGTCATTCTTTAAAAGCCGTGAAAGCTCATGCTGAATCTTTTTCTCGATGCTGCCCGCAATCACCTTCAGCTGATGATCGTGCTGCAACATTTCACGCGAAATGTTGAGGGAAAGGTCCTGCGAATCCACAAGACCGCGAACAAAGCTGAAGCAGTCCGGCAAAAGCTCGGCACAGCGCTCGGTAATCAACACGCCGTTTGCATACAGCTGAAGCCCTTTTTCATAGTCCTTGCTGTAGTAATTAAACGGTGCGCGCTTGGGAATAAACAGCAGTGCCTGATAGGTTGCCGCGCCCTCTGTGCTGCTGTGGATATGACACAGCGGCTTTTCAAAGTCCATAAATTTTTGCTGATAGAAAGCGTCGTAATCCTCTTCCTTTAATTCCGATTTTTGTCTCTTCCACAGCGGAATCATGGAATTGAGCGTTTCGATCTCCCGCACCGTTTCATATTCGCTTTCACTGCCCTCTTTCAAACGGCTGTGCTCCATTTCCATACGAATGGGATAACGAATATAATCGGAATATTTACGAACAAGCTCGGCAATCCGATACGGCTCTAAAAATTCATCATATTGTTCGTTTTCGGTGTTTTCCTTAATCTTTAAAATAATCTGCGTGCCCGCCGTTTCCAAATCACAAGGCGTCACGGTATACCCGGAAGCGCCCTGGGAGTGCCAACAATATCCCCCATCACTGCCGAAGGCACGGCTTTTTACAGTAACCTCATCACTGACCATGAACGCCGAATAAAATCCGACACCGAACTGACCGATCATGTCTACCTCATCAGTCGGATTTTCTTTTTTAAAAGAAAGCGTTCCGCTTTTGGCGATGGTGCCGAGGTTGTTTTCAAGCTCATCGCGGGTCATACCGCAGCCGTTGTCCGAAATTGTTAAAAGCCGCTGCGACCGGTCAACGGCCAAATCAATAGCAAAATCCGACCGAGACAGGCCGACACTTTCGTCGGTCAGAGAGCGAAAGTACAGCTTATCAATCGCATCGCTGGCATTGGAAATAAGCTCGCGCAAAAATATTTCCTTGTGCGTATAGATCGAATTGATCATTAAATCCAAAAGCCGCTTGGATTCTGCTTTAAACTGTTTCATTGCCATGTTTTTTCACCTCGATAAAAATAGCACTCTCCCATACAGAGTGCTAATTTACTATACCTCTTTTTGGCAAAAAGTGCAAGGCTTTTTTCGTCAAATTCATAATTTCTTTAAAAATTACCCCAAAAATGTGTAAAAAGCATCTTGAATATCCCGACCATGTGTGCTATGATGTAAAAAAGATTCTTTCCGGAGCTGCACACGCCGGAATTTTTCAGAAAGGAGTTTTAAAACATGGTATTTGAAAAGGTAAAAAAGATTTTAGCAGAGCTGCTTGCGCTGGATGAAAGCATCATCACGGAAGACGCGCTGATTATCGACAATTTAGGAGCCGATTCGCT
This sequence comes from uncultured Oscillospiraceae bacterium, assembly GCA_934488695.1. Taxonomy (GTDB): domain Bacteria; phylum Bacillota; class Clostridia; order Oscillospirales; family Ruminococcaceae; genus SIG578. Next base: position 36,011 of record CAKSSH010000007.1, on the reverse strand, counting down.
GGATTTGGTGGATGCACTTGTTACCATCAACGATGAATTCGGTGTTGAAATCCCGGACGAAGAGGTTGAAAACCTGCGCACAGTCGGGGATGTTGTTAAATACATTGAAGCGAATATGTGAAAAAAGCCGGGTCCTGCGGGGCCCGGCTTTTTTACTGCGTCGTAAAAAGGCACTATTGTTTTTCCGTTTCATTCCCTGTTGGCGTGCCAAAAACAGCCGAAAGCGCCGTTTGAAGCAAAGACCATCGGTTTGAAAACACACAAAGGACATCCTCCAGCATTAAAAACAGCGCAATCGGGAAAACGGCATATGTAAAGATCGGATGGAACATCGCAGCTTCGGCAAAACGGCCGTGCATAAAAAAGCAAAACGCACGGGTAACCCCGCAGCCGGCACACCGAAACCCGGTCAGTCTGTATTGCAGGCAAAAGCTTTTTTCGGCAATTGCCTCGGGAGGAACGGCCGCAAAAAAGGCTGTCAGACAAACGTAAAGAGCCGGACGCCAAAATCGACAAATAAATCTCATCATTTTCCTCTTTCCGGAAAGTTTTTATTGAAAAGACGGTATAATTATGTTATCATATTATAAGATAACTTGCAACAAAAAACATATCCGGGAGGATTTTTGATCATGTTGTGTAAAAACTGTGGTACCGAGGTTTTAAACGACGCACGTTTTTGTCCAAATTGCGGTACGCCGCTGGCGCCGGTCTGCTGCGCTCCTCAAGTGCCCGAAATGCCCGGGACGCCTGCGTCCGGTATGCCTCAAAACGCTTACAACCAGCCGCCGGTGCAGCCAACCATACAGCCGCCGGTGCAGCCAACCATACAGCCGCCGGTGCAGCCGTCCTACGACCGACCTGTTGTCGGGCAGCCGCCGCTTAACACAGCGGTTTCGGGGCAGCCGCCCCTTTACACGACGCCCCCCTGTCCACCGCCCACTGCGGCACCGTCTGACAATGCCGGCCTGGCAACCGCTTCTCTCGTCATGGGTATTTTAAGCGTTGTTTGCTGCTTCAGCGGTATTTTTGCCATTTTGGCTTTGATTTTCGGCATCTGCGCCCGGCGCTCCAGCCGCCGCGGAATGGCTATTGCCGGTATTGCTTTGGGATCTGTCGGCCTTGCCATGACGCTCCTGTACCTGATTATTTTTGTTTTCAGCAATACGCTGAACTTTAACAATCCGTTTTACCGTTACGAAATGTATTATTAAGCTCAAAGATCTCTCAAAAAAGGAAGGAACTCTCAGTGAACAAAAACTTAAACAAAGTGTACGATCCGCAATCGGTGGAATCCAGAATTTATGATTTTTGGCTTTCCGGCGGATATTTTCATACCGAAATTGACCGGCAAAAGAAGCCCTACACCATTGTCATGCCTCCGCCGAACATCACCGGCCAGCTGCACATGGGGCATGCGCTGGACAACACCCTGCAGGATATCTTGATTCGGTTTCGCCGAATGCAGGGCTACTGTGCCCTGTGGGTCCCCGGAACCGACCACGCCTCCATTGCCACCGAGGCTAAAATCGTAGAGGCTATGCGGGCAGAGGGACTTACCAAGGAAAAAATCGGGCGCGAAGCATTTTTAAAGCGCGCTTGGGAGTGGAAGCGTACTTACGGCGGACGCATTACCGAGCAGCTGCGCCGCATCGGCTCCTCCTGCGACTGGGAGCGTGAGCGCTTTACCATGGACGAAGGCTGTTCCAAGGCTGTGCGGGAGGTCTTTATCCGTCTTTATGAAAAGGGCCTTATTTACCGTGGCGAGCGTATCATCAACTGGTGCCCGCACTGCAAAACCTCCATTTCGGACGCCGAGGTAGAATACGAGAATCAGCCGGGACATTTCTGGCATTTGCGTTACCCGCTTTCGGACGGCAGCGGTTACATTCAACTGGCAACAACCCGTCCGGAAACTATTTTGGGAGACACGGCTGTTGCCGTCAATCCTGCGGATGACCGGTATCGTGCGTTGGTCGGAAAAACCGTTCTTCTGCCGCTGGTCAATCGCGAGATCCCGATTGTGGCCGACGATTACGTGGAAATGGACTTTGGGACCGGTGTTGTTAAAATCACCCCCGCACACGACCCTAATGACTTTGAAGTCGGCCTGCGCCATCATCTGCCGGTCCTCAATATTATGACCGAGGACGCCCACATGAACAGCACCTGCGGCAAATACGCCGGTATGGACCGTTATGAGGCACGCCGTGCCATTGTCGAGGATCTTGAAAAGGGCGGCTTTTTAGTTAAAACAGAAGACTATGAACACAATGTCGGCAGCTGCTACCGCTGTCATCAAACCGTAGAGCCGCGTGTGTCCAAGCAATGGTTTGTTAAAATGCAGCCGCTGGCAAAGCCGGCGATTGAAGCCGTGCGCCGCGGTGAGACCGCGTTTATTCCCGAACGCTTCAGCAAAATTTACTATCATTGGATGGAAAATATTAAGGACTGGTGCATTTCCCGTCAGCTATGGTGGGGACACCGGATTCCCGCATATTATTGTGATGAATGCGGCGAGATGATCGTCTCAAAGGAAACGCCCGACATCTGTCCGCATTGCGGCAGTAAAAAGCTGACACAGGATCCGGACACGCTGGACACCTGGTTTTCGTCGGCGCTTTGGCCCTTCTCCACGCTGGGCTGGCCCGAAAAAACCGACGACCTTTCGTACTTCTACCCCACCAGCACCCTGGTAACGGGGTATGACATCATCTTTTTCTGGGTCGCTCGCATGATTTTCTCGGGCATTGAAAATATGGGGACCGTTCCGTTTGACACTGTTTTTATGCACGGTATTGTGCGTGATGAACAAGGTCGCAAAATGTCCAAATCGCTGGGCAACGGCATTGATCCTATCGAGGTCATTGATGAATACGGCGCTGACGCCCTGCGCTTTATGCTGGCGACCGGCAACAGCCCCGGAAACGACATGCGCTTCAGCTACGACAAGGTGAAATCCTGCCGGAATTTTGCCAACAAGCTTTGGAATGCTTCCCGGTTTGTCTTGATGAATCTATCGCCGGAGGTTCAAAAAATCTCGCTACCCGATGAACTGACGATAGAGGATAAATGGGTCCTGACCCGGTTAAATCAACTGATTCTTGAAGTGACTGAAAATTTGGAGCACTTTGAGCTCGGCATTGCCGTTTCCAAGCTTTATGATTTTACTTGGGATGTTCTTTGCGATTGGTATATTGAGCTGTGCAAGACCCGTTTAACCGCCGGGGCGGAAAGCAGCTTGCATGCACAGCAGGTGCTGCTTTATGTAATGGATGCAACCTTAAAGCTGCTGCACCCCTTTATGCCGTTTATCACCGAGGAAATCTGGCAGGCGCTGCCGCATGAGGGAGAAACAATCATGCTGCAATCCTACCCGGTGTACGACCCGGCATTAGATTTTCCGCAGGACGCCGAAAATTTTGAAAAAATAATGGGCGCCATCCGGGCCATCCGCAATCGCCGCAGCGAAATGAATGTGCCCCCCTCCAAAAAAACCAGTGTCTTTATTGAAACGGCACAGGGAGACGTTTTCCGTCTTGGTGTTCCCTTCTTTGAACGGCTGGCCTTTGCCTCTCATGTCGAAATAGCCCCGCATTTTGAAATGCCGAATGCAACGCAACTTATTACAAGCGCTGCCAAGCTCTATCTTCCCACCGAAGAGCTGATCGATCTTGAAAAGGAACGTCAGCGGTTGACACGGGAAATGGAAAACTGTCAAAAGGAAATTGCAAGCACACAAACAAAGCTCGCAAACGAAAACTTTGTCAGCCGTGCGCCCGAAAATGTAGTGAATGCCGAACGGCAGAAGCTTTCCCGTGCACAAGAGCGTCTGTTAAAAGTGCAAGAGGCTTTGTCGGCCATAAAGGACTGATTGGATGACTTTTAAGCAAGCGTTGGACTATGTCCATTCTCTTTCAAAATTTGGCAGCAAGCCGGGACTTGAGCGAGTTTCCCGGCTTGCTGCTCTTATGGGTAATCCGCAGGATTCCCTTTCTTTTATTCATTTTGCCGGCACCAGCGGCAAAGGCTCTACGGCGGCGTACACTGCTGCCATGCTAACGGCCGCCGGCTATAAAACCGGGCTGTACACTTCCCCCTTTGTTGTGGATTTTCGAGAACGCTTTCGAGTCAATGACAAAAAAATCTCTCAGGAGGAATTTTGCTGCTTGCTTGAAAAAATGCAGCCGGCATTGCAAAAGCTCTCCGAACAGGACATTATTATCACCGAGTTTGAGCTTATCACCGTTCTCGGCTTTTTGTGGTTTTCCATGCAGCAATGCGACTTTGTCTGCTTAGAGGTCGGCATGGGCGGCCGCTTTGATGCCACCAACATCATAAAACCGCCGCTTTGCGCTGTTTTATGCTCTATAGGGCTGGATCACACCGAATATCTCGGTGAAACGATTGATAAAATCGCTTTTGAAAAATGCGGCATTATAAAACCCGGCAGTCGGGTGGTCAGCTTTCCGTTCCAAAAGCCGGAGGCGATGCAGGTGATTACAGCGCGCTGCTTAACCTGCGGCTGCTCTCCGATTTTGCCGGATACCGCATCGCTTGAAGAGCTTTCCGCCGACCTTTTCGGTAGCACCTTTTGTTACCGCGGTGTGCAATACCGACTTCGTATGCCCGGGCGGCACCAAATTTTAAATGCCGTTACGGCACTATGCACAATGGACGTTCTTTCGGACTGCGGGTTTTCAGTGCCGCAGGAAGCACGTTCTGCAGGCCTTTACAAAGTACATTGTCCGGCACGCTTAGAACTGATTTCCCGCCGCCCCCTGATTATGATAGACGGCGCACATAATGCCGACAAGGTTGCCGCACTGGCAGATACCGTCTCTTCCTACAGTGGCCGCATTGTTGCTGTTTGCGGTATGCTGCGTGACAAGGACTACATCGCATCTGCCCAAAAAATCGGTCCGCTGTGTCGCACCTGCATCACCGTGACGCCGCAAAATCCCCGCGCGCTGTCTGCCGAAGAAATGGCAGACGCCCTGCGCCCGTTTTGCAAAAGCAGCACGCCGGCGCCGGATTTTGATACCGCCGTTGAGCTTGCTCTTTCTCAAATGCAAAACGATGATTTGCTGCTTTGCTGGGGCTCCCTGTATATTGCCGGCGATCTGCGCCGCGCCTTTCTGCGCCGCCTCAAGCAGCTCTAAGCCGCACAACGCGATTTCAGCCGTGCCGGGGCACCGCCGCACTGTAATGATTGCCAATACACTGTTATGACTGCCGGTACGCTGTAGCGGCTGCCGGCATACCGGGGTCTTTTTGGTGCAGGCTCGGCGCCTGAATTTTTTAAAAATCTGTGCTGCCGAAAACCGGGAAGTCCATTTCAAAAACATTTTTAATATCTTTCAAAAAACGACATGCTTTTTAAAGAAACACCGTTATCCTTAATGAAAAGGATAACGGTGTTTTTTATTGCAAAAAGGAGGTCTATCTATGCCTGTTTCCTTAATCAGCGACGAGGACAAGCTCACGGCGGTATTGTCCGGCGAAATCGACCATCATCACGCCAAAGAGATCCGGGAGGAGGTCGATACGGTTTTGCTGCGCCAAAAGCCCCGGGAACTCTGTTTTGATTTTCGAGATGTTAGCTTCATGGACAGCTCCGGCATCGGACTTATCATGGGTCGTTATCGGATTTGTGCGCCCTATGGCGGCAAGGTGTCCATCATCAATACATCCGCCTATCTACGGCGGGTCATGCGCCTTTCTGGAATTGACGAGCTGGTAAGTTTTCCGAAGTCCAATGAGGGATCCGACAACGTCATCTGCCGGACCGCCCCGAAAAAGGAGGAACTATAATTGAAGAGTGAAAATCACATGAAGCTGACTTTCCAAAGTCTTTCCTGCAACGAGAGCTTTGCGCGGGTAACGGTAGCGGCCTTTATCGCCGCGCTGGACCCTACTGTCTCGGAAATCGCCGATATAAAAACGGCCGTCTCGGAAGCCGTCACCAATTGTATTGTACATGCATACCGAGATTGTATCGGCCCCATCACGATACATACGCGCATTTTCCAAAACCGAAGAGTCGTCATCACGGTGCAGGATAAAGGCTGCGGCATTGCGGATATTGAAAAGGCCATGCAGCCGCTGTATACCAGCCGCCCGCAGGAGGAACGTTCCGGGCTTGGGTTTTCAGTGATGCAAAGCTTCACCGACAAGCTGCGCGTTTCCTCTAAACCCGGACGCGGAACCCGGGTCGTTCTGGAAAAAACGCTGTGCTGCAAGGAAATTGGGCGATGAGCGTTGCGCAGGCGCCATCACGCGACCGTGCAATCACGGAGAATATCGGGCTGGTACACAGCTGTGCAAATCGTTTTCGGGGGCGAGGTGTAGAATATGACGACCTTTTTCAGGCGGGCTGTATGGGTCTTGTCAAGGCCTACGACGCTTTTGACAGAACACGCGGCGTATGTTTTTCCACCTATGCCGTTCCGGTCATCCTCGGCGAAATCAAGCGGTTGTTCCGGGACGGAGGCAGTGTCAAAATAAGTCGTTCCCTCAAAGAGCTTTCCATGAAAGCCACCCGCGCGCGGGAACGACTGTCTCTATCGCTCGGATGTGAGCCGACAATTTCTCAAATTGCAGCAGAGCTGTCGGTTTCTCCGGCGGAAGCGGCACAGGCACTGGCTGCTTCTCGCCTGCCGTTGTCGCTCACTGCAGACGGTGAAGGAGAAAACAGCCAACTGGACATCGCTGTGCCCTCTGAGGAAGAGCAAATCGTCAGCCGGGTTTCTTTGTCACAAATACTCTCTAAAATGCAGGAGCGCGACCGCAGACTGATTATCCTGCGATATTTTAAAAACAAAACCCAAACCGAAACCGCACGAGAATTGCAAATGACTCAGGTGCAGGTTTCCCGTCGTGAAAAAAAGTTGCTGCTTATGATGCGCCAGCAGTTGCTTTAAGCTGTGTGCTGTTTATTACATAGCTTAACAGCATATATAAAATCACATGAGGCTCGGGCGCCCTTTAAAGTGCCGGCAGAGAGGGAAACAGCTCTCTGCGATCAGGCTCACTTTTTGCTTACAGCTGTCCTTTAATTTTATTGAGCGCGCCTTTTTCCAACCGGCTGACCTGTGCCTGCGATATTCCAATTTCAGAAGCAACCTCCATCTGCGTTTTTCCCTCCAAAAAGCGCAGGGTCAATATGCGCTTTTCTCGATTGCCCAATGCGGCAATAGCTTCGCGGATGGACATTTCCTCCAGCCAGGTGTTGTCATCGCTTCGATCGCGAATCTGATCCAAAACATAAATGGTGTCACCGCCGTCAGAATAAATCGGATCATACAGGGACATCGGCTCCACGATGGCCTCCAAAGCGATGACTACATCCTCCTTTTTCATCGATAATCTCCGCGCAATTTCGCATACCGTCGGCTCCCGACCCAATTCCCCGGTCAGCGCTTCTTTTGCCTGCATTGCCTTATATGCTGTGTCCCGCAAGCTTCTACTGACACGAATAGAGTTATTATCCCGCAGATACCGCCGAATTTCTCCGATAATCATCGGTACAGCATAGGTGGAAAACTTCACCTCCAGCGTCAAATTGAAGTTATCGATCGCCTTCATCAACCCGATAACACCGACCTGAAACAGGTCGTCCATCTGGTCTCCGCGATTGGCAAAGCGTTGAATCACCGACAACACCAGCCGCAAATTTCCGTGAATAAGGGCCTCTCGGGCAGACGGATCTCCGGCGTGAGCGCGTTTTAAAAGCGCCGTTTTTTCTTTTTCCTTTAACACTTTCAGCTCCCCCGTGTTGATTCCGCAAATTTCGACCTTGTTATATCGTTGCACATAAATCTTCCTTTCTTATTTATGTACAACAAAAAAATCCCTGCTCTTATTATGAGCAGGGATTTTAACTTCAAACAGGTTTTTAAAACTTATTGAATATTTTCAACCGAGGTGTCCTTTTGAATTACATCATGGGCACCGCCCTCGATAATACTGGTGGCCGAAACCAGCGTCAGCTTTGCTTTCTGCTGCAATTGACGAATCGTCAAAGCACCGCAGTTGCACATGGTAGACTTAACCTTTTTAAGCGAAAGGCCCACATTGTCCTTTAACGTACCGGCGTACGGCACATAGGAATCCACACCCTCTTCAAACGACAGCTTTTTATCGCCGCCGAGGTCATACCGCTGCCAATTGCGAGCGCGATTGGAGCCTTCGCCCCAGTACTCCTTATAATAAGTGCCTTTGATAGAAATTTTATTGGTCGGGCTTTCGTCAAACCGGGCAAAATAACGACCCAGCATCAAAAAATCCGCACCCATCGCCAGAGCCAGCGTCATATGGTGGTCGTAGACAATTCCGCCATCCGAACAGACCGGAACGTAAACGCCGGTTTCCTCAAAATAAGCGTCTCGCGCCTTGCAAACATCAATGAGCGCAGTGGCCTGCCCCCGTCCGATTCCCTTGGTTTCACGGGTAATACAAATAGAGCCGCCGCCGATTCCGACCTTGACAAAATCTGCCCCCGCTTTAGCCAAAAACAGAAAGCCCTCTCGATCCACAACATTGCCCGCGCCGACCCGGACCTGATCGCCATAGCGCTCTCGAATCCAAGCAATCGTCCTTGACTGCCACTCGGAAAAGCCCTCGGACGAATCAATACACAACACATCCGCACCGGCCTCAATCAACGCCGGAACCCGCTGTTCATAATCACGGGTGTTGATACCTGCCCCGACAATATAGCGCTTTTGCGCATCCAAAAGCTCGTTGGGGTTGTCCTTGTGTGCGTCGTAGTCCTTTCGGAACACAAAATATTTCAAACACCCGGAAGCATCAACAATCGGCAATGCGTTGAGCTTATGATCCCAGATAATATCATTTGCCGCTTTCAGCGTAGTCCCCTCCGGTGCGACGATCAAACGCTCCAGCGGCGTCATAAATTCCGAAACCTTTTCATCACCGGTCATCCGGCTGACCCGATAATCCCGGCTGGTGACAATGCCCAACAACCGGCCTCCGGATGTCCCGTCCTCGGTAACGGCAATCGTCGAATGTCCGTTTTTTTCTTTCAGCGCCAAAATATCCTTGAGTGTCGCATCCGGCGTGATATTGGAATCGCTGACCACAAAGCCAGCTTTATAATTCTTGGCGCGTGCCACCATAGCCGCTTCATCCTCAACGCTCTGTGACCCATAGATAAACGAAACGCCGCCCTCTCGTGCCAGGGCAATGGCCAACCGCTCCCCCGAAACCGATTGCATAATTGCCGAGGTCAGCGGAATATTCAGCGAGATTGCCGGTTTTTCCCCTTTTTTGAATTTTACCAGCGGTGTCTTTAAGGACACCTTTTCCGGAACGCACTCGGATGAAGAATAGCCCGGTACCAACAGATACTCATTGAAGGTATGAGATACTTCGCTGAAATAATAAGCCATTTTGTTTTCTCCTTTTTCGTTTTATTCGGCCAAGAACACGGAAAATCCGTTAGAACAGACCGGTGATTTTCCCGTTTTCATCCACATCGATACGTTCGGCAGACGGCGTCTTTGGCAGCCCCGGCATAGTTAAAATATCGCCGGTCAACACCACTGCAAAGCCGGCGCCGGCCGATACCTTGATATTTTTCACCGTTACAACAAAGCCCTCCGGCGCGCCAAGCAGAGCCGGGTCATCCGAAAAGCTGTACTGTGTCTTAGCGATGCAGACCGGCAGGCCGCCGAATCCGAGCTGCGTCAAACGATCCAGCTGCTTGCGGGCTGCCGGCAGAAACTGCACTCCGCTTCCCCCGTAAACCTTCCGAACCACTTGGGTAATTTTTTCTTCCAGCGGCAAATCCAGCTCATAGGCATAGTGAAAATCTCCGGTTTCTTGCTCACACAAGCGAACGACCTCACGTGCCAGCGCTTCTCCGCCTTTTCCGCCATCTGCCCAGACAGTCGACAAAACCGTTTGCACACCCAATGCTCTGCACCGTGTGATGATGGTGTCGATTTCCCGGTCGGTATCGGTCGGAAAACGGTTTACCGCAACCACAACAGGCAGACCGTAAACGTTTTTCATGTTAGAAACATGCCGAAGCAAATTCGGCAGGCCCTGCTGCAATGCCTCAATGTCCTCTTCGGCCAGCTGCTGTTTTTGAAGCCCGCCGTGCATTTTAAGCGCCCGTACCGTTGCAACAATGACCACTGCATCCGGCCGAAAACCGGCCATGCGACATTTAATATCCAAAAACTTTTCGGCGCCCAAATCCGCGCCAAACCCGGCCTCGGTAACGGTATAGTCCCCCATCTTCATTGCCATCCGGGTTGCCATAATACTGTTGCAGCCATGTGCGATATTTGCAAAGGGACCGCCATGCACAAAAGCGGGTGTTCCCTCCAGCGTTTGCACCAGATTCGGCTTGAGAGCGTCCTTTAACAGCGCAGTCATCGCTCCGGCAGCCTTTAACTGGCCGCAGGTGACCGGCATATCATCATATGTATAGCCCACAATAATGTCGGAAAGGCGTTTTTTCAAATCTTCAATGGACGAAGAAAGGCACAGCACCGCCATGACCTCGCTGGCAACCGTAATATCAAAGCCATCCTCTCGGGGGGTTCCGTTTGCCTTGCCGCCAAGCCCATCCACAAGAAAGCGAAGTTGCCGGTCGTTCATATCAACGCAGCGCTTCCAGGTAATTTTGCGCGGGTCGATTCCAAGCGCATTGCCCTGCTGAATATGATTATCCAGCATGGCTGCCAGCAAATTGTTGGCAGCACCGATAGCATGAAAATCGCCGGTGAAGTGCAGATTGATGTCCTCCATCGGCACCACCTGTGCATAACCTCCGCCTGCAGCGCCGCCCTTGATCCCGAATACCGGGCCGAGAGACGGCTCCCGCAGCGCCACTACGGCATCCTTGCCAATTCGACGCAGCCCATCCGCCAATCCGATGGTGGTTGTCGTTTTACCCTCGCCGGCCGGCGTCGGAGTAATTGCCGTAACTAAAATCAACCGGCCGTCCTTACGGTCGGTCTCTTGCAACAGCGCCGGGTCAATTTTAGCTTTATAGCGGCCGTACGATTCCACATACTGTTCGGCCACATGTGCCCGCTGCGCAATCTGTCCGATCGGCTCCATGCTGCAGCGCTGCGCAATTTCGATATCGCTCAAATAAGCCATTTTACGCCTCCCTGTTTTGTTTCCGCAAAAATAATATTATGAATATTATACTCGCCCAGCCCTTCTTTGTAAAGTGTTTTAATTCTCTTTTTAAAGAAAAGGGCTCCTGAAACCACCGGGACCGGCCCCTGAAAAAGGGCCGGTCCTCTCTGTGCAATTTTTTGTTAAACCGTAAGCTCAGACTCCACCTTATCCAGATGCAGCCTATCCAGCAACGGCTCCACAACCGTTTTTAAAAATATTTCCACCTGCGACTTGCTGCGTCCGGTATACAATGCCGGATCCAACTGTGCTTCGATTTCGTCTCGTGTCAAGGGAAATGCCTTGTCATTTGCAATCCGGTCAATCAAATCATTCGGTTTGCCGAAAAGCTTGACGTTTGCAGCAGCTGCATGAGAATGTTCCCGCAAAAGTTCATGCAGCTGTTGACGGTTCCCGCCGCGTTTGACCGATTCCATCAAAATATTTTCGGTTGCCATAAACGGAAGCTTTTCCATCACCCGACGATGGATGACCCGGTCATATACAACCATTTCGCCCGTTACATTGATATAGATATTCAAAATAGCGTCGACCGCCAAAAAAGCCTCGGAGACCGCCAGGCGCTTATTGGCACTATCGTCCAGTGTACGCTCAAACCACTGCGTACCCGCAGTCATTGCAGGATTCACGGCGTCCGCTATGACAAAACGAGCCAGCGCGGATATCCGTTCGCAACGCATCGGATTGCGTTTATACGGCATGGCGGACGAGCCAACCTGATTCTTTTCAAACGGCTCCTCCATTTCCTCAAATGACTGTAAAATCCGAAGGTCGTTGGAAAATTTGTATGCGCTTTGCGCAATGCCGGAGAGCACTGACAGGAAGTATGCGTCGGTTTTGCGAGAGTACGTTTGTCCGGAAACCGGGACGCAGCCTGTAAAGCCCATTTGCTTTGCAATGCTATCTTCTAATGCCTGTACCTTCTGCTCATCGCCGTTAAACAGTTCCATGAAGCTTGCCTGCGTTCCGGTCGTTCCCTTAGACCCTAAAAGCCGCAGCTGCCGCAACTGAAACTCCAGATTTTCAATATCCATTACAAGCTCGTTCATCCAAAGGGTTGCCCGTTTGCCGACGGTTGTGAGCTGCGCCGGCTGCAGATGCGTATAAGCAAGACAAGGCAGCTCGCGGTACTTCCGAGCAAATTCTCCGAGATTCCGCAACACCTGGCATAGCTTTTTCAGCAAGATTTCCGATGCATTTTTCAGAATAATAACGTCGGTGTTATCCCCGACATAACACGAGGTGGCGCCCAAATGAATAATCGGTGCTGCTTTCGGACATTGCTGTGCAAAGGCATAAATATGACTCATAACGTCATGGCGCACCTCTCGCTCCCGTGCTTGGGCCACCTCAAAGTTAATATCCTCGCAATGCGCCTGCATTTCGGCAATCTGCTCATCGGTGATTGGAAGTCCCAACTGCTGTTGAGCCTTTGCCAGTGCAATCCAAAGCCGACGCCAGGTTGTAAATTTAAACCTGTCGGAAAAAACGGCCTGCATTTGCTTGCTGGCATAACGGGCAGAAAGCGGCGAAATGTATTGGTCTCTGCTGTCCATAAAAGCTCTCCTTTTCTTTTTCAAGTTTTTTTCAGATGGTGCATATGATAAAAGAAAAACGGCATTTTGAGAAAAGAGGTGACGGCATGCGCCGTATCCCCCGCCGACGACACAAAAAACACGTGTTTTTTCGGCTGGCGGCAATTTTTCTGATTATTGCCATCCTCCTGATCTTCTGCGATATGCAATTTCGACCTGCCATTAAGCGGAAGGTTCGAGACTGCGCCCGTATTGAAACCACCGTTCTCCTAAACCGCGCACTGCTTATGCAGATTGAGGAACAAAACATTTCCTATAGTGATCTTGTCCATATTCGATACGGCAACGACGGTATAATTGCCTCTATTGAAATCGACACCGTGGCTGTCAACAAATTTAAGTCCGCCTTTGCGTTATCCGTGAGTGATGCGCTGCAGAACATTGAGAAGTTTCGCTTTTCTCTGCCGCTCGGCACCTTGATCGGTCCGGAATTTCTGTCAGAGTGCGGGCCGGCTATTCCGTTCAACGTCTGCAGTACCGGTACCGTCCGCGCAGAAATTGAAAGCCATTTTGAACAAGCCGGTATCAATCAAACGCTGCACAGGCTTGTTCTTTCGGTCTCAGTCAACATTTGCTGCTATTTTCCGGGCTACCTAACCTCAGCCGGCATTCAAACACAGTTACCGCTCGCCGAAACTGTTATTATCGGCAGCGTTCCACGCTATTACTCCGGCGGAAATTAAGCTTTTTTCTTCTTTTTCACCGAAAATCCGAAGCTGCCCAGTTTTTTGCCTAAATCAAAATATTCTCCATGGCAGTATGCCGTCAGTCGGCACTGATCCAGCCGCAGACGGCCGGTCTTGTCAATGTATTGATCATCGACCTGAACAGCCACGATCTGTGCCAGAAAAAGATCATGCGTGCCGAGATTTTTGCGCTCAGTAACACGACATTCCAGCGAAACGGGACTTTGTTCGATCGCCGGTGCCGAAACGCATTGACAGCAAGCGGGCGTTAATTTCATTTTTTTGAATTTATCCATTTTGGCTCCGGTACGCACGCCGCAAAAATCGGCAGCACGCACCAAAGAACGCGGCACCAAGTTAATGACAAACTCGCCGCTTTCGCATATTTTTTTGTGAGAATACCGTTCCGGGCGAATCGATACATAGGTCATCGGCGGGTCTGAATTGACAATTCCCGTCCATGCAACGGTCAGCACATTCGGCTGCTCCATTGTCCCGCAACTGACCAGCACCGCCGGAACCGGCGCCATCAAGGTGGACGGCTTCCAAAATATTTTTGACATTTTCATCTTCCGTTCCTTTATTTTGAATAAAAAGCCCTCTTTTACAAAAAATAATTTCGTGACATAAAACACAGGTAAAGGAGGGCAAAAGCCGTGATAATCATCGATACCATTGCGCTGATTCTTTCCATTATCGGAGCGCTGAACTGGGGAAGCATCGGCCTTTTTAAATTTGATGTGGTCGCCTTTATTTTCGGCGGAACCGACAGTATGATCAGCAGAATCATCTTTACGCTGGTCGGCTTGGCGGGGCTTTGGTGCATTTCTCTGCTGTTTAGAAAAAACGACAACTGAGAAAGCAGGTCCCGGGCCTCTTTGCAAGCATTGGGCAGAGAGGCCCGGCCTTTTTATTTTTTATCGTCAACCGATGCAATATGCAGCTCGGACAGCTGCACATCGTCCACATCGGACGGACACTCGGTCATCAATTCCATCATATTCTGCACCTTTGGAAAAGCAATGACATTCCGCAGATTATCCTCGTGCAGCATCAGCATGATGAGGCGATCCAACCCCAGCCCCATACCGCCGTGCGGCGGTGCGCCATAAGTAAACGCATCGGTTAAAAAACCGAATTTTTGGTAGGACTCCTCGTCTGACAGCCCTAACGCATTGAACATTTTCTTTTGCAGCGCCGGATCTGTAATTCGGATAGAGCCGCTGGAAAGCTCAATGCCGTTGAGCACTAAATCATATGCCTTTGCGCGAACATTGCCTTTGTCAGTATCCAGCTTATCGATGTCCTCTTCCATCGGCGAGGTGAACGGGTGGTGCATAGCCACATAGGTCTTTGTCTCCTCGTCCCATTCAAAGAACGGGAACTCGGTAATCCAAAGGAAGCACCAGCGATTTTCATCAATTACCTGCATCCGTTTGCCGGCCTCCAGCCGCACCATTCCCAACACCGACAGCACGGTTTTATTCTTTTCGTCGGCAACAATCAATAAAAGGTCGCCTGTCTTTGCCTGCATGCGCTGCAAAATCGCCTGCATTTCCGCATCGGTCATAAACTTACCGAAGCTGCTCTGGATCCCATCCTCATGCACCTTGACCCACGCAAGCCCTTTGCCGCCGATACCGCGGACCTTTTCAGTCAACTTATCCAGCTCTTTGCGGGAATAGACCTCGGCGCCGCCGGTGACACAAATAGCGCGAACACTACCGGACACGGCCGCCGAAGAAAACACCGAGAATCCGCTGTCGCGAACAAGGTCGGTTAGATCCTCGATCTCAAAGCCGAAACGCAGATCCGGCTTGTCGGAGCCGTACCGCTCCATTGCCTCGCGATATGTCATTCGGCGCAACGGCAGCTCAATGTCTACGCCCAGCGCTTCTCTGAAAATATGTTGAACAAAGCCCTCGCCAATCTCCATGACGTCATCAATGTCTACATAAGACATTTCCAAATCGATCTGGGTAAATTCCGGCTGACGATCCGCCCGCAGGTCCTCATCACGGAAACAGCGCGCAAACT
This sequence comes from uncultured Oscillospiraceae bacterium, assembly GCA_934488695.1. Lineage (GTDB taxonomy): Bacteria > Bacillota > Clostridia > Oscillospirales > Ruminococcaceae > SIG578. The sequence continues at coordinate 20,512 of CAKSSH010000007.1, read as the reverse complement.
GAACGTACCGGTCAAAACCGGCAACCATCAGCAGCTGCTTATACAGCTGCGGCGACTGCGGAAGTGCATAAAACTTGCCACCGTGCACCCGAGAGGGCACCAAAAAGTCCCGCGCGCCCTCCGGCGTCGACTTGATCAAAATCGGCGTTTCAATTTCAATAAATCCCTTATTGTCAAAATAATCCCGAGCCGCCTTAACGATTTTATGCCGTTTTAAAATATTCTGCTGCAAATCGCTGCGACGCAAATCCAAATAGCGATATTTCAGGCGAAGCTCCTCTTTCACGGAAGAGTCCGGCAAAATCTCAAACGGCGGCGTTTGCGCTTTGGATAAAACCCGAAGGTCACTGACGTCTACCTCGATATCTCCGGTTGCAAGCTCCGGATTTTTGGATTCGCGCTCTCGCACAATCCCCTTCGCCATCAACACATATTCGCCGTGGACACCGCGCGCTTTTTCAAAAAGTGCCCGGTCCGTAGTCTCATCAAAAGCCAGTTGGAGAATGCCGGTTCGGTCACGCAAATCGATAAACTGCAAATTCCCAAGATTTCTGGCGCGAGCCGTAAAGCCGCAAACCACCACCTGCTGACCGACATTTTCCATCCGCAGCGAGCCGCAATAATGTGTCCGCTTCAAGCCCTTCATGCTGTCATTTTCCATTTTGCTCTCCTCCACGCTGTTGCTGCAATTTTTCAAAACCGGCGGCGACATTCTCATAGGCACTTTGCAGTTTTTGGTCATAAAAAGCCCGGATAAACCCATCGCCCAAATCAATATCGCTCTCTTGCCCGCTCTTCATATTTTTAAGCCTTGCACGGCCCTGTTCAAGCTCATTATCCCCCAAAACCACCGTATATGCCGCACCGATTTTATTGGCATACTTCATTTGTGCCTTAATGCCGCGGCCCATCAAATCACTCTCGGCACAAAAGCCCTCGGCACGCAGCTGTGCTGTCAGCACGCAAGCCTTTTCAACAGCCTTTTGCCCCATGGGCGCAAGATAAATATCCGGTGCGGGCTGCTGCGGAACAGGGCATTGCTGCGCCTGCATTAAAAGCAGCAATCGCTCCAAGCCTACGGCATAGCCCAATGCACAGGTCGAAGGCCCGCCGAGAGTTTCCACCAGCCCGTCGTATCGGCCGCCGCCGCAAACCGTGCCCTGTGCACCGATTTGGTCTGAGACAAACTCAAAGACCGTTTTGGTGTAATAATCCAGCCCGCGCACAATGGTCGGGTTTACAACAAACGGAATCTGCATCAAAAGAAGATACTGCTGTACCTTTTCAAAATGGTCCCGGCACTCCTCGCACAAAAAGTCAATAACGCGCGGCGCCTCTGCGGCAATTTTGCCGCAGACCGGGCTCTTACAATCCAAAATACGCATTGGGTTTTTGTAAAGACGTTCCCGACAAGTCTCGCAAAGATCTTGGCTGCGGCCTTCAAAATACGCTCGAAGCGCAGCATGGTACTCCTGCCGACATTTCGGACAGCCGATGGAATTTATTTCCAATCGAAGGCCGGAGATACCCAGTGTCTTAAAAATCTGATCCGCTGCCGCAATCAGCTGAGCGTCCGCCATCGGGTCGGCAGAGCCGAAGCACTCCATGCCGAATTGATGAAACTCCCGCAGCCGACCGGCCTGCGGCTTTTCATACCGAAAACAAGAGGTCAGATAACACACCTTGAGCGGCAAAGCCTCGCTGAGCAAACCGCCGGACAGCGCCAAACGAACTGTCGACGCCGTTCCCTCCGGACGCAGTGTAATGCTTCGGCCGCTTTTATCCTCAAAGGTGTACATTTCTTTTTGAACGACATCACTGGTGTCGCCCACACCCCGACAAAAAAGCTCGGTGTGCTCAAAGGTCGGAAAGCGAATCTCCCGAAAGCCGTAAAGCGCAGCAATTTTTTTTGCTGTTTCCTCTACATACTGCCAGCAACCGCTTTGCTGCGGCAGCACATCCTGTGTGCCGCGCGGCGGACTTAAATACTCTGCCATACTTTTTTCTCCTCATCTGAAAAAATAAAAGCCCTTACAAAAGACACTGCTGCCTTTCATAAGGGGACGGGCTGCTGCCCGCGGTGCCACCCCGATTGGGCGAAAAAGCGCCCCACTCAAGCGACGATAACCGTGTCGACGGGGTCTGCACTGCAAGCGCAGCACAAACCGGCTCCCGGATGTCCCTAAGGGTGCAGGGCGGGACGCCTCTCAGCCAAAAGAGCGTCTTCTCTGTACGCCGCGTTGCCCTCTTCCTTCCGTTCACAGCCATTATTACCGATGATTTTTTACAATTTCCCGCCAGTCCAAATCGCCGCGCTCCAGTCCGTGAATTAAAACCTCTGCAGTGGCGATATTGGTAGCAATAGCAATATTGTTGACATCGCAAAGACGAATGATATTATTATCACAGGGATCTGTTTCCCGCTTGTTCGGATTATTGGGGTCCCGGAAATAGAGCACCATGTCAATTTCATTCCAGGAAATCTTAGCCGCAATCTGCTGATCGCCACCCTGGTCCCCGGAAAGAAATTTGACAACTTCCAGTCCCGTGGCGTCCGACACCATTTTGCCGGTCTTGGCCGTGGCGTACAAATGATGCTCGCTCAAAATTTTCTTGTAGGCAATACAGAGCTGAATCATCATTTCTTTTTTTGCATCATGTGCAATCAGGGCAATGTTCACAAGTGGTCCCTCTCTTTCCATCTTTATTGAATCAGCAGCGGCACATCTTGTCCGCAAAGTCTCTTTGCAAGCCGTTCAAACACTTCCAGAGCTAAGCTCCCCTTACTGTCCCGCACCGTTCGGAGATGCGCTGCCTGCTGCAGCACCGGATCCTCCGGCACAATCGCAATCAGCTGCGTTCCGACGCGATCGATAATATCGTCTGCATCCATAATTTCTCGCGGGTAGGGTGTCTTTTTCGGCACTCGGTTAATGATGAGCCGCCGCTGCTTAAGACCGCATGCGCCGAGTTGATCTGCAGCCTTCTCGGCGTCCCGAACGCTGACCGGTGTCAGATTGGTGACAATCAGTGCCTCATCCGCCGCCGCTGCTGCCGTATCCAGCATTTTACCAAGACCGGCCGGCGTATCCATGATCACAAAATCATACTGCCCGGCCAGGTAACGGCAGAGTTGGGAGAGTCTTTCACGGTCCGGCAGAAAACCAACCTCTGCCGCGGCAGCCACCAGGCTGACGCCCTGAAGCGCCGGATAAACCGCCTGCTGCACATTGCACGCACCGCGCAAAACATCCCCAAGATCATAAACAATCCCATCAATTCCGAGCATTAAATCCAGACAGCGCAGCCCGCTGTCCATCTCCAACAGTACGGTCTTGCCGCCTTCCTTTGCAAGAGAAAGTGCCAAATTCAGCGCAACCGTTGATTTTCCGGTTCCTCCCTTGCCGGAAGTGACCAGCATTACCCGCCCCATGCTTGTTCCTCGTTTCTTCCGATATATACCTATATCATACCAAGTTTTTACAAAAAAGTAAAGGCCTATGCGCGACTTTTTTAAACCAGCAGCGCATTTTCAGCCGTCGGCGTATTATGCTCCTCTGCCACGAAGAAATGCTTATCAAAAATTTCCTTCACCAGCTGCGCCGCCTTATTTCCGTTAAAGCCGTACTCAATGACCGCAGCAACCGAAAGCTTGCAGTCCTCAAGCGGTCCCATTGCCGTAAAAATAGCATTAGCTGCCTTGTTGCCGTAATTTTCCGGAGAGCCGGTCTTGCTGCCGACCTGAAAAGCGTATCTGCCAAAAGCACTGCGTCCGGTTCCCTGCGTGGACACCAAATACATGCCGTTTTTCACCGTTTCAAACGCATTGTTTTTGTTTTCAATTGTTGACAAAACGGTGTTTTGATGTTCATAAACCACCGTTTCATAATCATAGCTGACAATCTTTTTTATCAAATGTGCTTCCATACGCACGCCGTTATTCCCGATTGTGCCGGTATAAACCGCCATTTGAAGCGGAGAAAACATACTGTCCGACTGGCCGATCGATGCCTGCAGCACATCGCCGGGATACCATTTTCCGCCTTTGGAAACACGGTACTGTGCGCTGGCCATCCGACCGATATTTTCCGGCAGCTCCAGCCCCGTCTTTTCGCCGAGACCGAAACCGGCGGCATATTCGCAAATGGTGTCGATTCCCATTCGACGGCCGATATCGTAGAAAAAGATATTGCAGGAAACCTTTAAGGCATTTTGAAGCGTCAGATTTCCGTGCGTGTGCATACAGGTAAAATTCATGCCGAGATACTGATAAACCCGCTGGCAGTTAACGGTCGAAGCAGGCGTAATAGTCCCGCTGGCCAGTCCGGCCACCCCCATACAGGGCTTAAAGGTTGAGCCGGGTGCGTAAGCGCCGTTAAAGGCGCGATTAAAGAGCGGCTTCAAATTGTCATTGGACAGCTCATTATAATTGCTGTAATATTGATTTAAATCATAAGACGGATAGGTCGCAGCCGCTAAAATTTCGCCGGTCTGCGGATTAAGTGCGACCACACTGCCGGCATTTGCTTCGGCCCCTTTGCCCTTGGCACAGGTTGCCGCAATGGTACGAACACGGTTTTCAAGAGATTCCTGCGCCGTTTTTTGCAGGCCGGAATCCAGCGTCAGCACCACAGTACAGCCGGGCACCGGCTCCACCTTCATTCGGGAGCCGACCACATTGCCCTCCTGGTCAAACTCAATCACTTTAATGCCGTCTTTCCCGTGCAGATAACTCTCGTAGTATTTCTCAATACCGCTTTTTCCGACAAAATCGTTTAAACTGTAGCCCTGACTTTTGAGCTTGGCATACTCGTCGGCATAAATCGGACCGATGGTTCCGATGATGTGCGGTGCAATCGTCCCGTCGGCGTACTCGCGGCGACTTTCCTCCGAAATGCTGATTCCGGAATACGTAATGCTTTTTTCAAGCACCTTGGACACCGTTGTCATTGAAACATCTTCGGCGAAAGTGTATGGCGTGCTGACCGTAAAGCCCTTCACTTCCATTTCATACCGAACAGCCATGATAATCCGCTTTTCCTCGATTGACAACGCATCTTCAATATCATAGCGCCGGCACAGAGCCTCCCAGACATTTTCAAAGGTGGCATAATCCTGCAGCCCAATACGGCTTTTCAAAGACAGCACCGCCGTTTCGCGGCCCGAAGAAAAAGTGTACGGTGCCTCGCCGGTTATCGGAATAGATTCACAGTACTGCTCCTGCTGATCCCGAATGATTCCGGCGGCTTCCAGAATAATTTGATTGGCCTCGCTCATTTTAATATAGCTTTTATCAAAAATGACATTATATCCGGTCCGGTTTGCCGCCAGCGGAATTCCGTTACGATCCACAATTTCGCCGCGGGCAGCCTTCACCGTCACCTCCCGGGTGTACCGTACATCCGAAAGGCTTCGGAAGCTCTCGCCCTGAACCAACTGAAGCTGTACAAGGCGAACGACAAACAGAGAAAAAATGACAGCCAAAGCCACAGCTAAGGCTGTGATTCTGGAAAATGACGTTTTTCTCATTTTCATCGCTGTTCCTTCCTTCCTTTTTTCGTGCCCGGAATATCAGTCCTGCCCAAAAGCTTCGGCAGACGGGGAAATTCTGTAAATTTTTCGGACGACAAAATAAATTGCCGCTCCGAACAAAATTGTTTTGAAAAAAACCGGCAAGCAGTGACTGTACAGCATTTTCCAAAGCTCTCCCGAGCCGGGAAGCAACCGAAAGAAAAAGAAAAACACAAGCTCATACAAAGCGGTGCCGACCGCAATACAAAGCAGATGATTCCAGACAACCGAGCGCAGCAAAAACTGCAGCACCAGCGAAACGGCAACGCACAAAACACAAAGCACCAGTGCATGAAAGCCGAACAGACACCGGGCGCTGTAATCCCATAAAAAGCCGCAAGCGGTGCCCATTACCGCCACCGGAACAAGCTTTTCAAAGCAGGCAATGCTAACGGCAAGCGGCAATAAAAACAAGGTTCCTTCAAAAAGCGGCGTTTTCTGCGGTGCGCACTGAAAGCAAAGCAAAATAACGGCAAAAAGCAGATACAATGCCCACTTGACGCTCCGGCGCGTTTTATTTTTCATCCGGGATCCCCCGTTCTACGAATCTTTTTTATCCGGCACCGCCGACTGTTTTCCCAAGAAATCGGTAATGACCATCACATCGGAAACTCGACTGACCTCCACCATCGGTCGAATTTTTGCATACATGGAAACGCCTGAATTTTCGGCGTGCAGGCTTTCCACTGTTCCGACCAACAGACCGGCAGGGAAAACACCGCCGACGCCGGAGGTCTCTATCACATCTCCGGACAGCAGAGATGTGTCCCTCGGCAATAACCGCAGCTTGGTTTTTCCTTCTCGAGAAAGCGCATCCGTCCCGCTGATCACGCCGGTTTCTTCGGTCCGCGCATTTCGGATACCGATATTGATACCGTCATCAAGCAGCGTCGTGACCGTGCTGTAGGTCGGCCCGACAAAGGAAACCAGCCCGACCAAGCCCTCCGAGGTAATAACAGGGTCGTTCAGCGAAACGCCGTGCAGGCTGCCGCGGTTGATAATAAAGCTGTCAAACCGATCGGCGCTGTCGCGACCGATGACGGTCGCCGGCTGCATTTCAAAATCCTCATGCAGCTCTTTGACCCCTAAAAACTCTTTAAGCTGCCGATTTTCATTGCGATATTGTTCCAAATCGCCGAGCTTACCGTAAGCGTCGGAAAGCTCCCGGCGAAGCTGCTCGTTTTCCTGCCGCGTCTCGCGGGCAGTCAGCAGCATATTGAAAAAGCCCGCCACCTTATCACTCAACTTGCCGGAAAGCTCGACGACCGGCGTGACCACCGTGCCGACCACCGCCTCGGGTACCGACGCGTAATTCCCGGAAACCGCCTGATAAATCATCGCACCGAAAATCAGTGCCAAAACACAAACGATGATTTTAAAGGCTTTCCCCTTAAAAAAATCCCGCACACGGTCTCCTCCCTTCCGTCATTAAAAAGAAAACAGGTGCAGGCGAAAAAAACGCCTGCGCCCCTTCTTGTTTGTGTCATCAATCCTCGTCCAGCAGAACATCGCTGAGGCGATCAATGTCCTCTAACATCATACCGGTGCCTTCGGCAACACAGTCCAGCGGATTGTCGGCGATATGCACCGGGATCCCGGTCTCGCTCTGAATCAAGTCGTCAAGCCCGCGTAGCAGTGCTCCGCCGCCGGTCAGGGTAATCCCGCGGTCGATAATATCGGCCGACAGCTCAGGCGGCGTGTTTTCCAGCGTTGCCTTCACCGCATCCACGATCGCCGACAAGCAGTCTGCCAGCGCTTCGCGAATCTCATTAGCCTCAATTTTAATATTTTTCGGCAACCCGTCCACCAAGTTACGACCCTTGATTTCCATGCTGTCCTCATTTTCGTAAGGATAAGCCGAGCCGATTTCAATCTTGACGGCTTCCGCTGTCCGCTCACCGATAAGCAGGTTATACTTTTTCTTAATATAGCTGATAATTGCCTGATCGAACTGGTCTCCCGCAATACGCACCGAACGTGCCGTGACAATACCGCCCAGCGAAATCACCGCAACCTCACTGGTTCCGCCGCCGATATCCACCACCATATTACCAACGGCCTCTGAAATCGAAAGACCGGCTCCGATTGCCGCCGCCATCGGTTCTTCAATCACGCTGACCTGCTTCGCTCCTGCCTTATAGGCCGCGTCTTTCACCGCGCGCTTTTCCACCTCGGTAACGCCCGAAGGAATACAGATCACCACGCGGGGCTTGCTGAAAACCGAATTCCCGATAACCTTAGAAATAAAAATTTTAAGCATTGTTGCCGTAATGGCAAAATCCGAAATCACGCCGTCCTTCAACGGGCAGACCGCAACAATAGAGCCGGGCGTTCGGCCGATAACCTCTTTAGCCTCACGACCGACGAATTTCACCGTATTATTCTTAACATCCTTAGCGACCACCGAGGGTTCACGCATAATAATACCCTTCCCCTTGACATAAACGAGGGTGTTGGCCGTTCCGAGATCAATCCCGATATCTTTGGTAAACATATTAAACATTCCTTTCTTTCCCTCAGGCATCCGACGTTTGTTGGAATCACCATATATTATAACCCTATTTTTTCCTTTTCTCAATACAAAACCGCGATTTTTTTCAATTTTTTTCTAAAAAACTCCTTTTTGATAAAGACCGCGGGTAAACGGCGGAGTCGAAAGGGCGTCCTTTTTTGACCGCAGTCGCAAAAGAATCTCACGACATTGCTGCGAAGACTCCGTTGTGAAAAAACTCAGCCAAAAATCAGCTGTGGAAAAAGCTTCCTGTTCAACCGGCGCCACCAACGGTACCGTATTATAAAGCTCACTGACACCGCCTCGACAAACAAGGCGAAACTGCTTGCCTTGCCGGTCGGTCAAAAAGCCGCCTCGACCGCCGCATTTATCACAACCGTACCTTGCCCGAACCGGGCAAGCGCGTGTTATCATCAGCGGTAAATACCCGTAAACCAAAAGCCCGAGAGACATCGACGTTTCCAAACAAGCAATTTTATGCGCAGGCATTTCAAAAGAAGCCACTGCCGCCCGAACGCCACATTGCTCCAAAGCAGCCAACGTTTCTCGATTAAAAAGATTCAAAAAAGGGCCCCAGCAAAGCTCCAAGCCTCTTTCAAGACATTGCGGCAACTGACCGATATGCTGCACACAGACCCGCCGAATCCCCTTTTTTTCAAGTCCGTCCAAAAGCTGTTTACAAAAGCTGTCTCCGGCAAAACCACTACGGGGAAGCACTGCGCAAACCTTTTCCGGCGCGACCGGCAGCTCCTCTGCCCTTATAACAGCTTGTGCGGGGAGCCAAAAATCATCACACAGGTTCCGGCATGCAGCCGCCTGCTGCAGCGTTTCAAAACGTGCCGCCAAAATTTGAGGACGCGTCTTTCTTTTCTGTGCCCGAAGCGGCCGAACCGAATTCGTTCGGAGGCCGACCGGCTGCTGCCGCTGTGCGCTCAACTGCCGCACCGCATCCCTACGCAGTGCATTGAGCTGAGCACAGGACAAGGCCGGCAACACAGCCGGCAGCTTTAACTGCCGTAAATAATACGGTGTTTCCCCCAGCCGCGCAAGCTGCCGGCGCACGGCCGACGCGTCGGCCGTGCCTCCCGGTGTTGCCGGCCCCTCGGAAATGCCTCGGTGCCCTTGCAGATCCGTCACACAAAGAGAAGCGACGTCTCCGGCTGCCGAAAGGGTCATATCAATCGGAACTGACGACCGTTCCCGTCGATACAGCTCATGTAGTCGCGGCAGTGCTTTCTGTGCACTCTCGACGTCCTGCCGCGTGCGAAACCCAAACAACCGCGCATCGATTTTTCCGTTAAAAAAGCCGTTTGAAAAGCCGCTGCGCGAAAACACCTCCCGCGCAAGCTCTGCTATCTCGGCACAGTTCTGTCCGTGCAGTGTTGCATAAATCAAAGACACCGCAGCCGCTACATATTCCGGGCGCTTCATCCGGCCCTCGATTTTAAAAGAATCAACGCCCATTTCACAAAGAGCCGGCAATTCATTTTGAAGCGACAAATCCCGCAGGCTCAAGGCATGCTCTGTTCCACCCGTGCCCAGCCGAAATGGCAGCCGACAAGGCTGTGCACATCGCCCGCGGTTTCCGCTGCGGGCGCCGAGCACCGCCGATAGGTAACATTGTCCGGATACGCACATGCACATTGCGCCATGCACAAAAACCTCGGTTTCAATGCCTTCCACCGCAGCAACAGCCGCTATTTCGGCGCGCGACAACTCCCGCGCCAACACCACCCGGCTGCAGCCCAGCTGCTGTGCCATGCGTGCAGCGTCCGGGCCGGCAATTCCCATTTGCGTCGAAGCGTGCAGCGCAAGCTCCGGGCAAACACGGCGTGCCAGCGACAACACCCCGAGATCAGCCACGATCAACGCGTCAACCCCCAGCGTTGCCGCCTGCTCGATTAAAGCGGCAGCCGCCGGCAGCTCGTCATCGTAAAGCGCAGTATTTACAGCCAAATGCACCCGCACAGACCGTTCATGACAATAAGCCACGGCACGCCGCAGCTCTTCCCCATCAAAGTTTTGAGCGCCGGCACGTGCGCTGAAACTTTTGGTGCCCAAATAAACCGCATCCGCCCCACAACGGACGGCGGCAACCAAAGCGTCAAAACTGCCGGCCGGCGCCAAAATCTCGGGAACCTTCCGAAAAACCGGTTGCATATGCTCCCGCCTCAGTGTCTTTCCGATTTCAAATGATCAATTTCCCGCTCCAATCGCTCAATCTTGCGGCGCGCGTCATCCAGCTCGATACGCGCCTTGGCGGTATCCTGAATATAATCGTTGATTTGCAGCCGCATACGGTCGCTGGTCTCAACCTCTTTATTTCGCTTATCCAAATAATCCAACGCACAAAGAACCGCCGCCGCAGTTGCCGTGATCCGGGAACTGCGCTGGCAAAGCTTCTTCATGTCCCCATCCAACTCATAGGCAAGCTCCAACAAATACTCTTCCGAATCCTCGGTCAGAATGGTATAGTCGGTCCCGTAAATTTTCACATTCACCTTGTTCTTATTTTCCATATCCATCACTCCATCAAAATAATTGCCAACATACCAGTTTGATTATAACATACCCTCCGACAAAATACAAAGCTTTTTTACATTTTTCGCGCGTTTTTTCCGAAAGAAGTGTAACCGCCGGTCCATTTTCACCGAAAACAGTCATGCCCACCGGCTCAATCAAGGGATAAAACGCCCGGCAGGAATGTTTACGGCAGAGCTCGTAAAAGGCTTCGTTCCACGAAAAATCGCCACAAAAGCTTGTTTCTCCGTTTTTTATATCGACAAATGATTCATGGATATCCCGCTTTCCAACAGATCGCAAAGCCCATAGCTGCCTTGTGCAAGGCTGCCGGGGTTAAACAAATAAATGCCGTCCTCGTATCGTGCAAGCGGACAATGCGTATGCCCGAACAGAAGCAACCGTGCTCCGGTCTGCCGACCGGCCGACAACAAATGCTGATACCCGCCTTTAACGAAAAATCTGTCCCCGTGCGTATAAAAAATGTTCCCGTAACGCGTCGGAGCCGTGTCCACATCCGGCAGCCTCGCGCAAAAATCGCAATTCCCGCGCACGGCGTAAAAAATACGGTCCGGGAACTGACGACAGGCCTCCTCGTAATCGCGCAGACCGTCTCCCAAAAAGAAAATTTTTTCAGCGTCTCGATGCTGCTTGACGGCTTTTATAAAATTCCGAGTTTTTCCGTGACTGTCGGACAAGACCAAGATGCGCATATCGTTCTTTCCTTTCGGTTTTCGTCTATTTTGCCGCCTCGGAACATAGAATAAAGCAGCAAGCTTATAAAGAGGTGGTTTTATGTCCGCACAAAATCAAGATGAATTATTACGTATGGCAGCCGACCGGCTGCACCTGGATCGATCCGAACTTCAAAAAGCAGCCAACAGCCGGGAAAGCGAACAGCTTTTGCAAAAGCTTTCCGAAGAAGATCGCAACCGCGTTTCCGATATTCTCGGAGACCCTCAAAAAACGCAGGAAATCCTTTCCTCCCCCAAAGCCAAAAAACTTTTGCAGCAATTTTTCGGAGACGGTTCCCATGGAGATTGATGACCGACTGTTATCCCAGGTTTCGGATTTTTTAAAAACTGCCGAAGGCGGCCGAGTAATGAGCGAACTGAAAAGCACGCTCGGTCTTGCTCCAAAGAAAAACCCGGAGCCGGCCGCGGAAAGTGCGGAGAAAACAGCACCGCCTGTCGCGCCGGACGCACTCCTGCCCGGCGTTGACATGAAAAAATTGCTGCCCCTCGTTACTGCCATTGCCGGCGCCAAAACCGATGACCGCGCCGCCAACCTTTTGTTGGCACTGCGTCCGCTGCTCAGCCCGCAGCGTGCTCCCAAAATTGATAAAGCCGTTTCTCTTTTAAAAATCATGGCACTGCTGCCGATTTTGGAAGAGCACGGCTTTTCTGTCTCAGATTTTTTCGGATAAAAGGAGAGATCCGATGCCGCAGGAGCCTGTTTTTTCCGAATATGATATGGACAAAATGAAAGCCGACGCCATTCGCCGGGCGCGGCAAATGCACGCTCGTGCCCGGCTTGCGCCGCAGGACCCTCCGGGTGACCCCGTCAGTCGCCCGGACAGTCCGCCCCTGCCCTCCGGCACAAAGCCGCCCGACGGGGAGTACACTGAACGGCAGCCCTGCAACACTCCGCCCTCCGAGGCAGCCGCATCCCCCGATATTTCAAAAACAAACAGCAATATTCTGCCGAATTACAAGGCGCAGGACGCTCAAAAAACTCCAGATTTGCTCTCTGTCCTGCCGGGAGCACAGCGGCTTGCCGTCTTAATGAAAGGCTTCGGGCTGGACAGCGACCGCCTTATGCTCCTTTCCCTGATTTTGCTGTTAAGCCAAGAGGAAAACACCCTTCCCTTGTTGCTGGCACTTTTTTACGTTGCAATGTAATACTAAGGGTGCCTCTACTGCGCGTCGGCGTTCAAAGCCCTCTCGCCATCGTCGTGCGCCTCCTCTGTTGCTGTTTCGACCGTATCAAATTCCCGAAAAAAGCATTGCTCAAGCCGCAACGGCCGCTGCAGCTCCAGACAAGTACGCGTGAAAACAGCTCGATATATTTCGGCTGATAAGCTGCCCAGAAACAAAAATGCCGCCGGCGCCGAAAAGCAAACCGCCCAACTGCCCGCCTGTCTTAAAAATCCGGCAGCTCCGGGCAGGGTCAAAAGAAGCTTTTGGACCGTTTCACCGGCATATTGCTTTTCCGAAATCAATAAAAGCGCGTCCGCCGGCGCCGACCACCGCAAGCCGAAAAAGCCGACCGTTCCGTCCGGTCCGGCATGCAAAGCAAGTGTCAACAGAAAAAGGGCAATCAACAGGCAAAGACCGGAAAAAACTGCCAGCAATACCCAAAGAAAGCGCAAAAAAGGCGGGGTGTCCGGCAAGGACGGACGGGCCTCCGATTCAATTGTGCGCTGCATGCGGACACCTCCTTTAAGCCTTGTTTTTCAGCAAAAAACACTTTTTAAATATCATATCATACTTTTTCCGACAACACAAGACTTTCACATCGGACTGCCGCATAAAAAACTTCTCGGCTGTGGGTGTCTCGGCCCTTGTTCGATGCTGCTCCTCACGGCTCTTTTCCGTTGCCGGTCATTGACTTTTTCGGAAAAACAAGGTATAATTTAGAAAAATCCTCGGAATAATTCGGCCGGTTTTGCAAACAATAGCTTTCAGTAAACCGTAAAGGGGGACGAAAGCATGCAGCAGCCGAAAAACAGCGAGGTCATACCCGAAATATCATCACCGCCGGAAAATCCGCCGGAGAACGCCGAATCCGAGGACGAACGGCTGGAACAAATAATCAAAACCGGCTCGGTCACCCAAAAGGGCAGCTGTTATACCATTCATTGCTTGACCATTATCGGTCAAATCGAGGGGCATTATATTCTGCCGCCGCAAAATAAGACAAGCAAGTATGAACACATTATTCCGCAACTGGTGGCGGTGGAACAAGACCCGAAAATCGACGGACTGATGATTATTCTCAACACCGTCGGCGGGGATGTGGAAGCAGGTCTTGCAATTGCCGAGCTGATTTCCGGTATGAAAAAGCCGTCGGTTTCCCTGGTCCTGGGCGGAGGCCACTCCATCGGGGTCCCGCTGGCCGTCTCTTCCCGCCATTCGTTTATCGTCCCGTCGGCGACCATGACCATCCATCCGGTGCGCATTAACGGGCTGGTAGTCGGCGTTCCTCAAACTTTTTCCTATTTTGAGAAAATACAGGATCGTATTACGGGGTTTGTCGTCGGCAATTCCCGGATTTCGGAAAGCCGGTTTCGTCAGCTAATGATGAACAACCACGAAATCGCCAATGACGTCGGCACCATCCTAACCGGCAAGCAAGCCGTATGCGAGGGGCTTATTGATTCCGTCGGCGGGCTTTCCGATGCGGTGGATTGTCTTTTTTCCATGATCGAGAAGGGGCGGCATCCAAACAAAGCCGACCCGGGCACCGATTCTCATGCTTCAACATAAAATGCCGCAAGGCATTTACATATGGACTTTAAAATACATAAAAGGCTGTGAAAAATTTGAGCACTGCACCCTCTTCTAAAACCTCCAAAAAGGCCGGGTCCAAGTCCGCCCGCAGCACAGCTGCGAAAAAGGCGGCCGACACCCGCCGCGAACGTGCCGCCGCCCGGGACTACTCCCGTCAGCTCTGGGCGCTGATTCTGTTTGGCATTGCCCTGATTTTAGGCGTGTTGACCTTTTTGGAAGGCGAGCGTCTTTGGTCGATCCTGCACCACGGCTTTTTCGGGCTGTTCGGTGCCGCGGCCTATTTAGTTGCGCCACTGACTTTGCTGATCTCCGTTTTGCTGGCTTTTGAGAAAAAGGCCGGCAGTGTCCGCAGTAAAATATTCCAATCTGTCGTGCTGCTTTTTCTGGTCTGCGGCGCTTTTCACATCTTTTTCGGCATATTGCCGGAGGGAGAAAACTTTTTTCAAAAGTTTTTAAATTTGTACACCCTCGGCACTCAGCTCCGCGGCGGCGGACTGGCAGCCGCCTTGTTCGGCTGGAGCCTGTTTTCGCTGTTTGGTAAAACCGCGGCCGCCGTTGTCATCTGCATTGTGATTGTCATTTTTCTGTTTATTATTTTCGGTGTTACCATCGGCGATATTATAAGCTTTTTCAAAAGCTCGGTAACCCGTCCGGCACGTCAGCTTGAAAAAGTGTATCAACAGCAGCTTTCTCAGCGAGAAAACACCGAATATACACAGGAGGAAGATTATCGGCCGATCGATATTCCTCTGGGGCCGGACGCCTCGCAAGAGGGAGATTCGATGCGCACCCTGCTGGAAGAAACGCAAACACCGCAGCGCCGCAGTTCTCGGGTTCGTGAGGCCAAGGACCGCCTTTTAAATCAGCAGGACGCTCCGCCGGTCGCCGATTCTCCGAAAACGGACGCTGTGAATGAAGCATGGACCTCCGCGGAGCCTGCAAAGCCCGCTTTGGAGGCGCCCAACCAGGAGATTGCCTCGGAGGAAACCGACGGACAAACCTCTCTGTATAGCGACGGCGGCGAAAACCGTGTCTATACTTTCCCGCCGATCACCCTGCTCAAAGCACCTCGGATTCAGCGTCAAAGCGATCACGAAGCCGAAATGCAGCAAAACGCCGAGCGTCTGATCGATACGCTGGCCAGCTTCGGCGTCAAAACTCGGCTGCTCGGAGCCACCCGCGGGCCGGCGGTGACCCGCTATGAGCTGCAGCCGTCAGCCGGAGTTCGTATCAGCAAAATCACTCAGCTTTCTGCCGATATTGCATTGAATTTAGCGGCCACCAATGTCCGTATTGAGGCCCCGATCCCCAACAAGGCCGCCGTCGGCATTGAGGTGCCTAACAGTATTGTCAGCCCGGTAACCCTGCGAGAAGTGCTGGCCTCCCCGGTTTTTAAAGGAGCCAAGAGCTCTTTAGAGGTTGCGCTTGGCAAGGATATTGCCGGCAACATTATTACGACCGATCTTGCAAAAATGCCCCACCTGTTGATTGCGGGCACTACCGGCTCCGGAAAATCCGTCTGCACCAACAGCATGATCATCAGCCTGCTGTATCGCTCTTCTCCGGCAGATGTCCGTCTGCTGCTTGTCGACCCCAAAATGGTTGAATTCAGTGTTTACAACGGTATCCCGCACCTGCTGGTTCCGGTCGTCACCGACCCCAAAAAGGCCGCCGGCGCACTGGGTTGGGCCGTGAACGAAATGGAAAATCGCTATAAGCTTTTTGCCGAATGCAATGTCAAGGATCTGAGCTCCTACAACGATTTGGCCGAGCGGAGCGACGATTTGCATCGATTGCCGAAAATCGTCGTGATTATTGACGAGTTTGCCGATTTGATGATGACGGCGCCGGGAGATGTTGAGTCGGCGGTTTGTCGTTTGGCACAAAAGGCGCGTGCTGCCGGCATGCATTTGGTCATCGCCACCCAGCGGCCGTCGGTAGATGTAATTACCGGTCTTATTAAGGCAAACATTACAAGCCGCATTGCGCTGACTGTTTCCTCGCAAATAGACTCTCGTACCATCATTGACACCGGCGGCGCCGAGGCGCTGCTGGGGCGCGGCGATATGCTCTTTAAGCCCTATGGCTCCGATCGTATGCAGCGTATTCAAGGCTGCTTTGTCAGTGAAAAAGAGATTCAGGATGTTGTTGCCTACATTAAAAACAACGAGTCGGCCGAATACGACCAAAAGGTTATTGACGAAATTGACCGTCAGGCAGCTCGCGACAAGGGCGCCGCTTCCGCCGGCGAGAACGGCGACGAAGAGACGGATCCGCTGTTGAAGGACGCCGTCGAATGTGTTTTAGAAGCCGGACAGGCCTCCACCTCTCTGCTTCAGCGCAAGCTCAAGGTCGGCTATGCCCGCGCTGCGCGGCTGGTAGACCAAATGGAGGAGCGCGGCATTGTCAGCGGTTATGAGGGCAGCAAGCCTCGTAAAGTTCTCATCACACATGATCAATGGAACGAAAAGAAAATGAAAGAAAGCGAGTAAAATCTTTGAGTAAGCCGTTAAAGCGCAAGCTTGGCCCGGCCATGACGGCACTGCTGGCCCTTTCGGTATTGCTGTTTTACGTCCTTGAAAATAAGGACGACCTGTTCTCTTTTAAAAAACAAGCGGTTATTCCCCCAGAGGGCAACTGCACCGTGACCTTTCTGGATGTCGGCCAGGGAGACAGCACCTTGATCTCCTGCGGCGGCACACACGTGCTTATTGACGCCGGAGAAAGTAATCGCGGCGCTGATGTTGTGCTGGCTCTCCGGCGTTTAGGGGTACGGCAGCTTGATTATGTGATCGGAACGCACGCCCACTCTGACCACATCGGCGGCTTAGATACGGTGATTAACGAGATCCCGACCAAACGAATCATTCTTGCCGATCTTTCGGATAACGTCGTTCCGGACACCCGCTCCTACATCGACCTGCTGGAAGCGATGGTAAACAACTCGGTCGAGCTGATCCCGGCACGGGTCGGTGCGCAATATTCCGTCGGCGAAGCTACGCTGACTCTGCTTGGCCCCGTCCGAACAGATTATAGCAGCTTAAACGACTGGTCCATCGTTGCACGGCTCAGCTTTGGAAAAACCGCTTTTCTGTTTACCGGGGACGCTGAAGAGAAAGCGGAAAGTGACCTACTGGACGCCGGCCTTGACGTTTCCGCCACAGTTTTGAAGCTCGGACATCATGGCAGCAAATCTTCGTCCTCCATGCGTTTTTTAAAGGCGGTGGCTCCGGAATATGCCGTCATTGAGGTTGGGCAAAACAATAAATACGGTCATCCCTCTGCGCAAACGCTTGAAAATCTAATGAATCTGAGGATTACGGTTTACCGCACCGATTTGGACGGCTGCATTACTGCTGTCTCAGATGGCAAGCGAGTAACCTTTACAGTCGAAAAGCAAAAGGAGGCTGCCTGATGTTTTACACCCTGGACAGGATTGAGGGGGATTTTGCCGTGCTGCAGGATGACTGCAAAAACACCCTTACCGTTCCACTGGAATCGCTGGATCCCGCGCAGCCGGGTGCTGTTTTTGTTTCTCAAGACGCGTGCTTTTTTATTTATCAGCCGGAAGAAACCGAAGCGCGAACAGCGCAAGCCAAAGCCCTTCACCGAGCGTTGTTTGATCGTTTTAAAAAATAAAAAAGGCTGTAAAAACACATTGTTTTTACAGCCTTTTTTGCTGCGCGATTAAATATCCTCTTTTGGCAGAAGCGGTGCAATTGCATTGCAAAGCTGCCCAAAAACCTCCTGCGGGCAAACATTTCCGTTCACCGTTACAATCCGTTCGGTTTGCTGCAACCGATGAAAAATTTTGAAGAAATTGTCCCGAGTCATTTCAAGCCGCTGCCGATTTTCAAAAAGCTCCGTATCGGCACGGTTTCCGGAAATTCTGGCAAGACAGATTTCGGGATCCGAATCAATAAAAAGCTGCATATCCGGCCGACAAAGAGCCGTGACCGGTTGATTGAGCCGACACACCCAAGAAAGCGGCATATCGGCCATTTGATAGGCATAAGAAGAAAGATAGTACCGGTCACTGATTACCCATTCTCCGCGTTGTAGTCTCGCTAAAATACCGGTTTCCGGCGCGGTAACGTGCTCCAGTCGGTCGGCTGCAAAAAGCAACGCCAACGTCCTTGGGTCCATCTGACATTCGCCGCGCAAAGCCGACCGGAGCAGCCGGCCGACCGGACCGTCTGTCGGCTCCCGATCCAAATGACAAACCATTCCCTTTTGGGAAAGAAACTGAACAAGGCTCTGTGCCTGCGTGCTTTTTCCGCTGCCATCCAACCCCTCCAGCACAATAAAGCAGCCTTGCTTTCTTTTTATTTCACGCATCCGTATCCGCCCCATTTCACCCTGTTTTTATTTCAGCGCACCATCTCGTCCTGGCGGCCGGTTGCTTTATGCGAGCGAATCACACCGCGGATCTCTTCAATACTGCTTGCCGCCATATCCCCCGAAACGGTGTTTTTAACCGCCGAAGAAGCGTTGCCGATTTCCAGCGCCTGCTGTACATCACCGGTTTTAATCAATCCGTAGAGCACACCCGCAAGATAAGCGTCACCGCTACCGATACGGTCAATCACCTCAATATTATTATAAGGCTCTTCCTCATAAAAACGACCATCAAAATAAATCTTAGAATTAAAATTATGCCGCATGGGAGACACCACCTCGCGCCGAGTCGTTGCCACCAGCCTGCAGCCGTAATCCCGCGCATAGCCCTGCATGATTTCCTCCAGCGTGCCTTCTCGGCGCAGCATTCGGCGAGAAGTCTCTTCCGAAACAAACAAAAAATCCACATACCGGAAAGCCTCTTCGACAACTTCCCGTGCTTCCTCTTCTCCCCAGAGCGACGCTCGATAGTTTACGTCAAACGAGATCAGGGCTCCTGCGTCATGAAAGCGGCAAAGAAGCTCCAGCGCTTGCCTGCGCAGCTCCGGATTCAGCGCCAATGTAATGCTGCTGATATGAAAGACCTTGGTCTTATCATACAAATCCGCCGGCAATTCAGACAACCTCAAGGAACACATGGAGGAACGAGCACGGTCATAAATCACCGACGACTTGCGCGGATAAGCACCGCTCTCGTAATAATACACCCCTAAACGCGCCTGATCACTGTCATCATAAACAATATAATCATCACTGACATTTCCGTAGCGAATTTTATTGCGAACAAAATGCCCGAGCTTATTATTCGGAAGTTTCGTGATAAGGGCGCTGCGCGCCCCCAGCATTGCCGCACCGGAGACGACATTCAGCTCGCTGCCGCCCACATTTTTTTCAAAAATCTCACTCTGAGACAATTTTTCCTTGCCGGGCGAAGAAAGCCGCAGCATAACCTCCCCCATCCCGATAATATCAAACGGAGTATTTTGTTTAAACATACCGCCAGTCCTTTTTTATAAATTTATAATCATTATACCAACCCGCCGCCGCTTTTGCAAGCTCTCTACTGCGAAAACAATGCTGTTCGGGTCATTTTTTAAGCAAATTTTTTCTTTTATTATAACATCTTTTTCCGAAAAAGCCAGTTTTTTGCTACTAAAAAACCGGCGCTGCGCGTTTTTGCTAAAGAACCTGCAAGAACATCGACACCACCGAGAAGTTTTGGTTCAAATCCAAATACAGCCGAAGCAAAAAGGAACGGCTTTCGCCACTCGGCAGACAGCATATGTCAATAAAGATATTTGCATAACCAACGGCTGCCAAGCTCCTGTTCTTATGGCCCAAATCGTTTCGGTAAAACTATCGAATTTCCATGATTTACCGGAAACTCGTTGACGCATTACTCTTTACCGAGTATAATAAGAGCTCATAAAACATTTGACTTGAGGTGAGAAAAAGTGAGCAAGGAATATTGGACACAGCATACTCATTTATTCAAAAAGGATGAGTATGAATGCTCCGCTTGCGGCGCAATGTACGATAAGCCCTATGCAGTCTGCCCTAACTGCAGCTCGCAGATGGGCAAATCCAAATATGACGCATCATGGGTTGATGAGATGGCCGATTACGACGAGATTTTTGATGACGATTAGGCGCTTATGATAACGTAAACAGCCGTTAGTCCGCACCGTCGAAATGCGCATACCACTGCCATGCCAAGCCATAAAAACGCAGGGCCTTGACAAAAGCTCTGCCCGCCAAATCAGGTTTCCGCATAAAAAAGACGGATGAAATAGGCCCAAGGCCTATTTCATCCGTCAATATGGTGCCGGTGGTGGGACTTGAACCCACACGGTATTGCTACCAACGGATTTTGAGTCCGCATCGTCTGCCATTCCGACACACCGGCTTGTTTTATCGGGTCGCAAAACCCTACCTTGCTATTATATACGATTCTTTTTGGAAATGCAAGCATTATTTTCTGTTTTTACAGAAAAATGCT
>CAKSSH010000006.1 GCA_934488695.1 uncultured Oscillospiraceae bacterium | reverse complement strand
ATGCCGACGTATTCAAGCGAAACATACATGGCGTTTTCGTCCGGCTTGAATTGAAATAAAAAGGCTCATGTATGGGACTTTCCATACATGAGCTTTTTTCTCCCCCCGAAAAAGAAAGGATGGCTGGTATGCAATATTACGAACAAAGCTGTGAATCGGTCTTTGCGGCACTGGAGACGCAGGAGCGAGGCCTTTCGGAAAAAGAGGCGGCACGTCGTCTTGAAAAAAACGGGCCAAATCGTCTGCAACAGCCAAAAAAAGACTCTCTGTTCAAGCGATTTTTATCCCAATTGCGCGATCCTATGATTTTGATTCTGCTGGCTGCGGCAATCATTTCCGCCGTGACCGAAGCTGCCCAAGCGCTTTCCGACGGGCTTGCCCTGCCTTTTCCGACCGACGCTTTGATCATTTTAATCGTAGTTTTGATAAACGCAGTGCTCGGCGTCTATCAGGAAAGCAAGGCGGAGCGCGCTATTGAAGCACTGCAAAAAATATCCGCAGCAACCTCGCATGTTCTGCGTGACGGACAGATACAGACCGTCCGAAGTGAGGACCTGGTTGTTGGGGACGTTATTTTGTTAGAGGCCGGCGACGCTGTCCCGGCCGACTGCCGCATTTTTGAAAGTGCCAGTCTAAAATTGGAGGAATCAGCCCTGACCGGAGAAAGCGTTCCGGTCAGCAAATTTATCGATATGATTGCTCCGGCAGCGGGAACACAAACGCCCCTCGGAGATCGAAAAAATATGGCGTACATGGGCAGCACGGTGGTTTACGGACGCGGCAAAGCAGTTCTTTGCGCCTGCGGCATGGACACCGAAATGGGCAAAATAGCCCGCGCTATTTCCACGGCTCGTGAAGGACAAACGCCGCTTCAAAAAAAACTCTCACAGCTCAGCCGAATCCTCAGCCGGCTGGTTCTCGGTATTTGTATTTTCATCTTTGCTTTTAATCTGGCACAGCACGCGCTGCACGGGCTGCCGCTTGACCTTTCTTTCGGAATTTCCAGCTTTATGACCGCAGTAAGCCTTGCGGTGGCGGCAATCCCGGAGGGACTGGTGGCCGTGGTCACCCTGGTTCTTTCCATCGGCGTAACTCGTCTTTCGGCCAAAAATGCCATTATTCGCAAGCTGACCGCCGTAGAGACCCTGGGTTGCGCGCAAATTATTTGCTCGGATAAAACCGGAACGCTGACTCAAAATAAAATGACCGTTGTTGAGCATTTTGGTGAGGACGACGTGCTGCTTTGCCGAGCCATGACTCTGTGTACCGACGCCGAAATAGACCCAAAACGCAGTTCTCATATTACCGGAGAGCCGACCGAGGCGGCACTGGTTGCCTTTGCACTCTCCCGCGGTCAAAATAAAAATGATTTAAAAAGAATCTTTCCGAGGGTTGCCGAGGCGCCGTTTGACTCACAGCGAAAAATGATGTCTACACTGCACCGAACTGGTGACCAAATCGTTCAATACACCAAGGGAGCCCCGGACGCCCTGCTGAAATGCTGCACACATATTGCAACCAAAAACGGTATTGAGCCGCTCAGTGACAGCCGGCGCACCGAAATCCTTCGGATAAACCACGAAATGGCAGGCCGCGCGCTGCGGGTGCTGGCCTGTGCCGAGCGATTTTACGACGCAACGCCTGCCTGCAACGATCCCACACTTTTGGAGCGCCGGCTCATCTTTATCGGTCTGGTCGGCATGATAGATCCGGTGCGCCCCGAAGTCCGAGCGGCCATCGAGCAGTGCCGCCATGCCGGAATTACCCCGATCATGATTACCGGTGACCATTTGGACACCGCTCTGGCCATTGCTATGGAGCTGGGCATTGCCACCGATCCAAGCCAAGCCATCACCGGCGCCGAGCTTGAAAAAATGAGCCAGGCGGAATTTTCGCGCCGCGTCCGAGATATTAAGGTTTACGCCCGCGTACAGCCCGAACACAAAACCCGTATCGTCAATGCCTGGAATGCATTAGGCAAGGTCACAGCCATGACCGGCGACGGCGTCAATGACGCTCCCTCTATTAAAAGCGCCGATATCGGTATCGGGATGGGAATTACCGGCACCGACGTTACCAAAAATGTAGCCGACATGGTGCTTTCGGACGACAATTTTGCCACCATCGTTACAGCTGTTGAAGAAGGACGGCGTATTTACGACAACATTAAAAAAGCCATTCAATTTCTGCTCAGCTCCAACCTTGCCGAGGTCCTTTCCATTTTTATCGCTACCCTGCTCGGCTTTGTTATTTTAAAGCCGACGCATTTGCTGTTTATTAACCTCATTACCGACTGTCTGCCTGCGCTGGCACTCGGTTTGGAGCCGGCAGAGCCGAACATCATGCGGCGACATCCGCGCAGTGCCAATGAAGGCATTTTTTCCGGCGGAATGGGCTTTGATGTGATTTATCAGGGCGCCTTAGTAACCCTTCTGACCCTGCTTTCCTACTTTATCGGCCGCGGCTTTGACCCCGATGTTGTCACCGAAGCCGGCCTAATTATCAGCAACCACGGAATTACCATGGCGTTTCTGACAATGTCTCTGTGTGAGATTTTCCATTCCATAAACATGCGTTCCAGACGCGCCTCTGTTTTCACTCTGCGCGGACGCAATCCGCTTCTGTACGGCGCCATGCTCCTTTCTTTGATTCTGACCGCCTCCATGATTGAAATTCCGATTTTGTCCCAAGCGTTTGATTTTGTAAATCTCGGTTTCCGGGAGTACGGTATTTCATTGCTGCTTGCCGTATGCATCATTCCGACGGTCGAGATGGTAAAGCTGTTAGAGCGGCGCATGAAAAAATAAAGTGCCCTCCTTTAACGTCACCGAAAGGAGGTGCCTTAAAGGCTTGCTGCGCATTTATTGACAAAAAAGCCGGTGCAGCCTCGTTCAGAGACTGCACCGGCTTTTAAAACTCCTGCTGCAAAAGCGAATTTATCAATCAAACACACAAATGCCGCCCTCGGCGCGAATCCGCAGCACCTTGCAAGCGCCTCGACCGAAAACGCCGTCCAACGTTGCGCGGTACTTATCCAGCAAATCCAACGGAACAAAAGCCTGAATAGTCCCGCCGAAGCCGCCGCCGTGCACCCGATACGCGCCGCGTTTTCCCAAAAGCCCATCACTGACGCAAAGTGCCAAGGACAAGCCCTGCTCCGCCGTGTTGAGACTGGTATACACATTTTGCAAATACATAAAGGAAGAGCGACCGGAGGCCTTTACAAGCTCCAAAAAGTCCGCAAAGCGACCGTCTCTCAGCGCGTCGGCCTCCCCGTCAACCCGGTCATTTTCACAAACGAAATGCAACGCGCGCAATATCGCACGATCCCCGAGAGTTTTCCGGAGCTCGGCGGCCTGCGCAACAATTCGGTCATAGGTAATACCGCGCAGCGTCTCCTGCCCGAAACAGGCAGCCACCGCCTTCATTTCAGCCGGAATAGCAGCATATTCTCCGGTCAGATCCGAATGATTTCCGCCGGTATCTACAATGCAAAGCGCATGCTTTTCCGCCGCAAAGTCAAAATCTATTTTTTCGTATAAAGGGTTTGCAGGGTCGGCAAAATCCATCGCAATAAACCCGCCGACCGAGCTGGCCATCTGATCCAAAAGGCCGCAGGGCTTGCCGAAAAAGACGTTCTCGGCATATTGAGAGATCTGGGCGATCTCAACCGCGCCGACCTTATCCTCATTGTAAAGATGATTTAAAATCGTACAAAGCAACACCTCAAAGGCCGCGGAGCTGGAAATACCGGAGCCTTTCAAAACATCGGACGTTGTGTATGACACAAAGCCGCCATACGTGTATCCGTGCTCGGCAAATCCGTTGCAAACGCCCTTGATAAGCGCCTTGGCACTATTTTCCTCTGCCGGATCGTAATCCATTTCCGACAAAAGCAGCCGGTCGGGCTGAAAGCCCTTGGACTGCACCTCCAACCGCCGCGTGCTCTTAGCGACAATTCCGATAACATCCAAATGAATTCCGGCAGCCAGCGTTTTACCGTGATTATGGTCGGTGTGATTGCCGCCAATCTCGCTGCGCCCGGGTGCCGAAAAAACAGCAACCTCTTTCTTTTCCGGGTAGAGCTTTGCAAAAGCGTCCAGCGCGTCTGCATACCGAGTACGCTGCTCGGGCACCGCCGCCTCTCCGTACAGGTGTGCAAAAACCTCATCCTGCCGCCCGTCTAAAATCGCCTGTTTTAAAAGGCCGATTTCCTGCATGTTGTTCCCTCCGCCTGCTTTTTTTATTAGTATAACACATTCCGGGGGGTTTGTCTACCGCAATTCCGAACGAATATTTTTTTATTTTTATGGAGATATGTTGTTTTTTTAAAGATAAAATGCTATACTGTTTTTTAAGAAGGTGATGAAATGACGCCGAAATATTTTAAACATTCGTTATACTCACCCATGCTTGAAAACGTCGGTATCAATGTGTACAACAGCGGATACCAGCAATGCAGCGGCGGACACAGCTGGGGGCCGGCCGTCCGGGATTATTTTCTCATTCATTTGGTGGTTTCCGGAAAAGGGTACTTCCAAGTCGGTGAAACAACCCATACCGTGCTGCCTGACAGCGCCTTTATCATTCGCCCGCAAACTCTGGTCGCTTACTGGGCCGACGAGCAGGACCCCTGGGAATACTGTTGGCTGGGCTTTAACGGCGCAGACGCCTCGCGTCTTGTTGATTTAACCGCCTTTGATGCCGAAAATTCGGTCATTCATTTTTCTCACGAAGATGCGCTAAAGCTCAAAAAAACCATGATTTCTCTTTACGAAGGTTTCGGAACTCAGCCCGAGCAGGAAACGCGGACCATCTCCGGCCTTTTTGAAGTTTTTTCACGACTGATCCATGCAGCGCCTCGACCGCAGCCGGAATCCTCATCGGCGCGCATTTATATTAAAAACGCCGTCAAGTTTATTCAATGCAATTATTCCAACAATATTGATGTTTCGGACATTGCCGACCATGTCGGCCTGAGCCGCAGCCATCTTTACCGTATTTTTGTACAGCATTTAGCGCTATCCCCCAATGAATATTTGACCCAATACCGAATCAACCAAGCCTGCGTTCTGCTGCGCAGCTCTCCGCTTTCCATCGGAGAAATTGCCGGTTCGGTCGGATTTGAGGATCAGCTTTATTTTTCCAGAGTCTTTAAAAAAATCAAGGGCGTTCCGCCTTCTCATTACGTCCGAAAAATTGCAGAAAACACACCGGTTGAGTAAAATAACCGCTTTAATAAAGGGGAACCGTTCATGAACTTCAGGCAAAAATGTCTTTCTTTCTTTCATCGGCACGACACTGCCATTGTGCGCGTTTTAATGATGATATTCTTTTCCATGCTGTTGACTCTCAGCTCGGAATGGATCGTTCGGAACAGCTTGGCCCAGACCTTTTCTTGGGCATACAACTATCCGGAGCCTTTTTTCTTTACCTCTATTTTATTCTTTTTTCTTCAATTTTTCCTTTTTTCCGTTTTCCGCAGGACCGATTTCCCGCTGCTTATCATCGGTCTTTTGGATTTTGCGCTTTGTATCGCCTGTTATTTTAAAAAATCCTATCGTAGCGAGCCACTGTACCCCTGGGACTTAAGTCTTGCGGGCACCGCCGCAAAAATTGCCGATGAGGTAGAGCTGATTCCGACCGCCTCAATGATTATGGCTGTCCTGTTCTTGCTTTTCGGCTTTGCGGGACTGCTTGCGGTACGGCTGATCTTCATTCGCAAAAAAATCCTTCGCTTTCATCGCAAAACCGCCCGCCGCAGGCGGCAGATTGCCCTGCAAATCGGCGCCTCGGCTCTGGTGCTTGTCTGTTATGTGCTCTTTGTTTTGAATAATACCGTTATTATGGAGTTTTTCGGCATTACCGAAAGTGCCTTCCGACAAAATCAAGCCAGCAAACGTAACGGCTTTGTGCAGTCCTTTGTGATGAACACCAAGTACATTTTTCCGCAAAAGCCTGAGGATTATCACCAAGAGAGCGTCACTCGTGCCGCCTCTGAAATTCGCGGCTACCGCAACCAAAGCACCGGCGCCATTCGTCCGAATCTTATCTTTTTAATGAGCGAATCCTATGCCGATATTTCTCTGTGCGAAAACGTTACCTTTGAGGACGACATCTTTGCCTGCACTGATTATCTCAAGAAAAACTATATTTCCGGGCAGCTTTTAGGCCAGCAATACGGCGGCGGGACCTGTAACACGGAATTTGAAGTGCTGACCGGCTATGCCATGAACTATCTGCCCTCCGGCTGCACTCCGTATCAGCAGTACTTCAACAAGCAACAACCGACCTTTGTTTCCTTTGTCCGTGATATGGGTTACAGCACTGTCGCCATCCATTCTTACGGCAAGCGCTTTTGGAATCGTGATATTGCCTATCCGAATATGGGCTTTGACGTTTTTTTGGCTGAGGACAGCTTTGAAAACCCTTTGCGTCGGCGGGGACTTATCAAAGACGACGAGCTTGTAAACAAAATCATTGAGCAGTATGAGGCCAATCTTCCCAGCGGAAAGCCGTTCTTTAATTTTTCGGTTTCCATGCAAAACCATGGTTCGTTCACCAACGGACAATATCTTAAAAATTACCGCGCCAAACTTTCCTGTAGTGCGCTGACCGAGGAACAAGAAGGCATCTTGATCACCTATGCCACCGGTATTCGCGATGCGAACACCGCGCTGGAGCATTTGATTGATTATTTTTCGCAGGTCAATGAGCCGACGGTGATTTGTATGTTTGGCGACCATCTCGGCTCTCTGGGCGGAAGCGACGAAATTTATATTAAAAGCGGTTATATGAATGATCCCGAAAGCAGTGCAGAGGATGCCCGAAAAAAATATTCAACGCCTTTCTTTGTCTGGGACAACTACACAAGCATGCATTTTACAGCCAATCATATGAGCTTTTACCAGCTGATTCCGTCTATCTGCCGTTGGTATGACCTGGATCGTCCGGCCTTCTTTGATTATCTACTGGAGCAGCAAAATTATCTGCGCGGTGTTTCCTTTGATATTTATTTGGACGAACAGGGCGTCGCTTGTTACGATATAGAAGACGCCGCAAAAGCCCAGCAACAAAAGCACTATTTGTTTCAATATGATTTACTGTTCGGCAAGCGTTACGGACTCGAAAAGCTTTACAGCAGCGCAACAACGCCGTCTTACAATTAAAACGCTCCCGCACACAGGCCCTGTGTGCGGGAGCGTTTGTTCTAAAGCCGTTTTCGTGCTAAATTTGTTATTCTTCCACATTCTCGCTCGGCAAGGAAACCGAGGAGGACACCTCTTGGGATGATACTTCCGAAGAAGAGCTGCTGTTCGGCGCATTGGAGGGCTCCTTTTCACTTGAAGAGGCATGAGAAGAAGTAGAAACATTCTCGGAAGAACTATCAAGGAAGCTTTCTACCGGCTTTTCGGAACTCGTTGTAGAAGAGCTGCGGCCGCTCCAGGTCGTGTAGCTGACTGTTTCACGTCCACGGCTTGAATACCCGGCCGGCCGGCTCTCTCTGGAAACAGCGGTTTCGGTGCGAGCGGAGGAGGCACTGACGCCGGGACGACTTGTTTTTCTGGATGTCACATCCGGGATCGTTCCGCGCTTGGTGCTGACGGAATTGACGTCGATTTCCGCCTTTTCGCCACTGCGCACCCGCCGTGCGACAAGAACCAAACGCTGCCCGTCAAACTCATCATACTGTGTCGAAAGTGTCAACAAGCGGTCGGTAATATCCACATCAATCGGCACATCCAGCACCGATCGGCTTTGGACTTGCCTTAAAAACGTATTGAATTCATCGGTATCCTTCGGCGAGAGCATGTTGTAGTATTCAAACACATCCCCATTCCTGGCGTCCACATTGCAGGTGAACACCGAAAAGATGATCCATTGCATTTTTTCATAGGTGGTGTCAAAGCTAATAATCGGATGACGCCGATAGAATGTCAGCGCGTCGGCACCCCGATAATACTTTTCCAGCACCGAGAACATTTGATTATCCATATTCATGTTGTTGCCGTAAATAACCGTGTTGACGTCCAATGTTTTCCGGTCGTTTCGGCAGTCCATAAACGGTGTTCCGTGCCGGTCCTTTTTTCCGTAAAAATTATGATTTAAATAAAAAGCATTATCGCTCGTCTGCATAACCGGGTAGCTCAATTCGGTGTCCTTGATACTGATCCAGCCCGCAATTTCTTCGTTTTCGGCATATAATAAGCCGAATTCTTTTAAATAATCCTGCGGAAAGCTGACCGCGCTGCCCGGCGTTTTCAGGCGCATTGCGTCCAGATTGCGGTAGAGCTGACGATTTTGCAAAATACCCAAGAAAAATCCGACAATATACAGGACACAAACTAACAGCGCCGCACTGGCGGTTAAAAAAGCGGTCTTGCGCACCTTAACGGCCCGTGAATCGTCATGCAGCGGAAACAAGCGTCCAAAAAAGCCGCGCGCGCTGCTCGATTCGATTTCCCGCTCCGCCTCCGAAGCCGGAGCAGCCGCATGATAAAACACCGATTGCTCTGCTCGGTCGTTACAATCAATCTCAGAAACCGGCAAGCGCTGCGCCTGATAAACCGGGATCCCTTGCAGCACCCGCCGAACCATATCCATAGCGTGCAGACCGGCAAGCCGGCGAACCTGCTCGCGCGTTTCGTCGCCGCGGGGTGCGAGCTCCAGCCGTCGTACCCAAACCGTGTCCCGCGTACAAACTGCAGCAAACACAAGGCCGACCGGTTCTCCCAGGCTTCCCGCCGGACCGGCATAGCCCGTGACGGAAACGCCCATGTCTGCTCCGGCTTTTTTCATCGCTCCAACCGCCATCTGACAGGCCGTTTCGGCACTGACGACGCCATGCTCCCGGATCGTTTTATCCGAAACGCCCAACATCGCCTTTTTAGCCGCCTCGCTATAAGTCACAAAGCCGTAATTAAAGCAAAGCGACGCGCCCGGAATATCGGTTATCTTTTCAGAAATCAGCCCGCCGGTGCAGGACTCCGCCGTCGCCAGCGTTTTCTTCTGCGCCGCCAACAGCTCTACCACTCTGTGCTGCAGGGAAGGCTCATCGACCCCGTAAACACAGTCGCCCAAGCGGCGTTCGATCTCCTCTACGGCAAGGTCAACCTTTAAAATCGCGTCCTTAACATCCTCCGCCGATGCGCGCACCACAATATCTGTATGCCCTTTTTTGGCGTAGGTCGCAACAGCCGGAGATCTTTTTTCCATTAAATCCGAAAGGGACGCCGCCAGCAAGGACTCGGTCATCCCAAATACATTGACGCATTTGCAAACTGTGCTTTGTCCGGTCATTTTCTGCAAAAAAGGGCGTACCGTCTGTTCAAACATTCCCTGCATTTCTTCCGGAACGCCCGGCAACAAAACAATACACTGATCTCCGCTTTGCAGAATACACCCCGGCGCCAGACCCCGGTCATTTTTTACCAAAATGCTGCCCTCCGGCAGCATCGCCTGCCGGAGATTATTGGGGGGCATTTTCTCACCGCGATGCAGGAAAAACCGCTCGATTTTCCGGCGGCTTTCCTCGTGCACCGTCATCTCGATACCCAACAAATCACAGACTGCATCCTTGGTGACATCGTCCGGCGTCGGCCCGAGCCCTCCGGTTAAAACCGCAACATTGCTTTCGGAAAGCGCCCCGGCAAGCGCCGCCTTTATTTCGCGCACACTGTCACCGACGCTCTGCTGCTGCACCACCTGCAGGCCGAGCGCTGTCAGCTGCGCGGCAAGATACTGCGCATTTTTATTAGTCTGACGACCGCTTAAAATTTCATCGCCGACCGTAATAATCTGTGCTTTCATGCTGTTCCTCCTTTACGCTTAAACCAGCGTATCCGCCGAAATAAATTCCCACAGCGTGTGCTCACAGGCCTCCTGTACCAACGTCTGAACATCAAGCGCTTGTTCCTGTGCGGCCAATTGCTCCAACGTCGGGTGCGTTTTAGGGTGCCGCGGGGTGAAAACAGTGCAGCAGTCTTCAAACGGCTGGACTGAAATATCAAAGGTGTCAATTTTTCGGGAAACGGCAACGATTTCTTCCTTGTCCATCCCGATCAGCGGTCGAAAAACCGGCATAGAGGCCACTGCATCGGTGCAGCAAATGGCCGGCAGTGTCTGGCTGGCGACCTGCCCAAGACTTTCTCCGGTGATTAAGGCCTGTGCGTGGTTTTCTCCGGCAATCTCCGATGCTATGCGCATCATAAATCGCCGCATGACCACGGTCGAAAATTCCTCTTTAATATGATCTCGAATCTGCTCCTGAATCTCGGTAAACGGAACGGTGTACAATTTAATACGTCCGCAGTAGCACGCCATTTTTCCGAGCAAATCGCGAACTTTTTGCAGTGCGCGGTCACTGGTGTACGGCGGGCTTGCAAAATGCACCGCCGAAAGCTCCAGACCTCTTTTAGCCATCATATAACCGGCCACAGGACTGTCAATACCGCCGGAAATCAGCAGCATGGCTCGCCCGCCGGTCCCGGTCGGAATACCGCCCGCCCCCTGCAGCTGACGAGAATGAATATAGGCGTATCGGTCACGAATTTCAACTACAACCGTCATCTCGGGATCGATAACATCCACCTTCAGCTGATGAAAACGGGACAACAGATAACCGCCTACCTGACGGCAAATTTCCGGTGAGGTTAACGGAAACCGCTTATCCGAGCGCTTGGCCAGCACTTTAAACGTGCGCGCGGCGGAAAGCTCCGCACCGAGGTACTCTGCCGCCGTTTTGCAGATAACTCCCATATCCTTTTCAATTTCACAAGCGCGGCAAAAGGCTCCGACGCCGAACACCCGGCCGACAATTTCAACCGCCGCATCCATGTCAAAGGTTTCATCTGCAGGCGCCAATGTCACGGTCGACTGCGCCTTATGCACCTCCAGACGGCCCAAATGCGCCGTACGGCGACGAATATTACGCACCATTGCATCCTCAAAGCTGCTGCGATTAAGCCCTTTCAGCGCAATTTCACCGTTTTTAATCAAAATAATTTCTTTCATGATTTGCTCCGTTCCGCCTTTTACGGGTGAATTTTCTGAATCTCTTCCCCTGCTTTTTGCACTGCATCAAGTAGCGCGTCCACATCCTCCTCGGTGTTTTCGGCACAAAAACTAACTCGAATCGCCGTATCTGCAGCGAGATCGTCAAGACCCATCGCCGCCAGCACATGACTGCGGTGCCCCTTGGCACAGGCCGAGCCGCTTGAAACATATATTTCCCGCTGCTCCAAAAAATGCAGCAATGTTTCGGAACGGATGACCCGGGTCGAGAAATTTAAAATATACGGACATGCGTCATCCGGGCTGTTGATAACAACACCCGGCACAGCCGAAAGACCTTTTTGTAACCGATCGCGCAAGCCTCTGACCTTGATGAGATTTTCGGACAGCTGCTGCACCGCCTGTCGGCACGCCGCGCCGAAGCAAACGATTCCGGGCACGTTTTCGGTTCCGGGCCGCATACGGTTTTGCTGTTCGCCGCCGAAAATAATGGGTTCAATCCGGGTTCCCTTACGCACAAACAGTGCGCCGGTCCCCTTCATACCGTGAATCTTATGGGCACTGATCGACAAAAGGTCCACGCCGAGTCTGCCAACCTGCACCGGAATTTTGCCAAAGGCCTGCACCGCGTCGCTATGCACCACGATTTTCGGATTTTTCCGCCGAGCTGCCGCCGCCAAGGTGGCAACATCCATCACCGAGCCGACCTCGTTATTCACCAGCATCACAGACAGCAACACGGTGTTTTCATCAACGGCTGCCGATACCTGATCGGCGCCGATCACGCCGTTTCTGTCGGGCAAAATACGAACGACCTCAAAGCCGGCACGCTCCAAACGCTCTGCTGCAGCCAAAACCGAAGAATGCTCGATTGCCGAGACTACCACCTTGTTGCCGCGGCGGCGCTGAGAAAGCGCTGTTCCGATAATTGCCCAGTTATTTGCCTCGGTCCCGCCGCTTGTAAAATACAGCTCGCCTTCCCGGCACAAAAGTGCGCCGCAAAGACTGCGACGAGCCTCCCTCACAGCCTGCTCCGCCGCAAAGCCGACACGATGCAGAGAGGACGGATTTCCAAACTGCTGCGTCATCATTAAAAGCGCCTGCTGCGCCGCCTGCGGGCTTACAACGGTCGTTGCGCTGTTGTCCAAATAAATCAAGCTGCCGCCTCCCCGCACATCAAAATAAACTTTTTTTATTATACCATGTCCCGTCGGATTTTTCAACCGTCCCACCGGGGATTTTTGCGCAGTAAGGCCTGCCGCCGCGCGTAATCGGGCAATATTTCGGCAACCAGAGCGTAAAACCGAGGCCCATGATTTTTATGCTGTAAATGCGCCAGCTCATGGACGACCACATAATCGATTGCCTCCGGCGGATACCCCATCAGCCGATAAGAAAAACAGAGGCGATTTTTAGCACTGCAACTGCCAAACCGAGTCCGTGCTCCGGTGATTCGCACCCCGGCCGGTCGCAGACCCATTTTTTCACCGAAAAACGCCGTCCGCTGCGGCAAAATAGTCTCAGCAGTACGCCTTAGGCGCTCCGCTTGTGCCGGCGTCGGTTCCGGCGGCATTTCCGCCAGCCTTTGTAAAACCCGCTGCCGTGCCTGCTGTACCCATGCTTCATGTGCGCGCGCAAAACTGTGAATGCGGCTGTCAGAAGCCCAAAGAGGCGCGCGAACCACCACCTCCAACGACTTCGTCACCTCGATCGACATCGTTTGGCGGCGGCTTTTTACGATTCTATATTCCATGCCTTGCCTCCAAAAGCGCCAGCTGTTCTTCGCTGTAAACCGAAATTTTGTTTTGCAAAAGAAGCTGCGCCGTCACCCCGACCCCGTCGGTAAGCGTTCCGGAAAAGCTTCCGTCATAAATACCGTCGCACCCGCAAGAGGGACTTTTAGATTTCAAAACCGCCGCCGTGCAGCCAAAACGCCGCGCAACCTTCAGCGCAGACGCCGCGCCCTTTTGATAGGCTGCCGTCCGATCCCGACCGTCTCGATCCAAAACCCGGTCCGCACATCGTTCACAGGGTGTTCGTGGCGTCGGAAGTCCGCCGGCTGTTTCGGGACACACCGGAATCAACCGACACCTTGAGCGCAGCGCAAGCAGCGCAGCACAAGGACGACTTTTTCCGTCGTATCGACAAGGGACCCCCAAAAGACAGGCACTGACTAAAATGTTCATTGCACCCGCTCCCCATTTAAAAATGCTGCCGTAAGCACATCTCCGCAATAGCTGAGCTTAAGCGAAAAGAACGGTACCTCCCGGGCAAGCAGATCCAGAAACAGCCGATCCCCTTCCCAAAGGCTTAAACTAAAAACCTGCTCCTTCGGCACCCACTGCAAAACGCCCTCCGCACAGTCCCTGAGCGTGCCCGAAAAGCTGTCCGAAGTAAACAGATGCATATATTCGGTCGGATGCGGCGGACAGTCAAAGGTTACAATACCGCGAAAGCGCAGAGCGGAAACACGCAGGCCGGTTTCTTCTAAAATTTCGCGACGCGCGCACTCCTCCGGGCTTTCGCCCGCCTCAAACTTTCCACCGACGCCGATCCACTTCCCGCTGTTGATATCCTTTTCTTTTTTGATTCGGTGCAGCATTAAATATGCGCCGTCTTGCTCAAGATAACATAAAGTGGTATTCAGCATGGCGTTTTCCTTTCAAAAAACGGCTGCCGGCACACAAGTCCGGCAGCCGAAAATTACTTCTGCTGAGGCTTAAAACTATCCTTCAGCGTAACCGTACGATTAAAGCTGTTCTGATTGCGGGTGTCCTTGCAGAAGTACCCCATCCGAACAAACTGGAACCGATCACCGGGCTTTGCATCCGCAAGCGATGCTTCCAGCTTTGCGTGCTCACACACCGTCAGTGACTGCGGATTGAGGTAGTCCAAATAGCTTTCGCCCTCGGGCAGCTCAATTAGGTTGTCCACCGTAAACAAACGGTCGTACAGGCACAGACGCGCATCGACACAATGCGCCGCCGACACCCAATGAATCGTCCCCTTTACCTTGCGACCATCCACGGGGTTTCCGTTGCCGGTTGCAAGATCGCAGCTGCAGCGCAGCTCAACAATCTCACCACTCTCGTCCTGAATCACTTGGTTACAACGAATGATATAGGCGCCCATCAGCCGAACTTCCCCACCCGGCTTTAAACGGAAAAATTTGGGCGGCGGCTCCAAAGCAAAATCGCTGCGATCAATATACAGCTCCCGGCTAAAGGCTACCTTTCGGGTCCCGGCATCTGCATCGTTGGGGTTGTTCGGAAGCTCAAAAAACTCCTCCCGATCCTCGGGATAATTTTCAATCACTACCCGAATCGGGTCGCACACGGCAATACGGCGCTGTGCCGACAGATTGAGCTCTTCTCGCACACAGTGTTCAAGCAAGGCATAATCCACTACGCTGTACGCCTTGGAAACACCGGCGCGCGCTACAAAGTCCAGCACCGAATTTGCCGTATAGCCCCGACGGCGCAAGCCGCACAGGGTCGGCATTCGCGGGTCGTCCCAACCGTCAACCCGTCCGGTTTCCACAAGCTCGCGCAGGTAGCGCTTGCTCATCACCACACCGGTGACATTAAGCCGTGCAAACTCATATTGGTGCGGCTTCTTTTCAAAGCCGATGTTATCCACCACCCAGTCATAAAGCGGCCGGTGGTTTTCAAACTCCAAGGAGCACAGCGAATGTGTAATTCCCTCCAGCGCGTCCTGAATCGGATGGGCAAAATCATACAACGGATAGATGCACCAGCGGTTTCCTTGCCGATGGTGCGGCTGCCGGCTGATTCGATAAATCGCCGGGTCGCGCATATTCATATTGGGCGAGGCCATGTCGATTTTGGCACGCAGCGTGCAGGCACCATCCTCAAACTCGCCGTTGCGCATCCGTTCAAAAAGCGCCAAGTTCTCTGCAACACTGCGGTTGCGGTAAGGACTTTCCCGGCCCGGCTCCGTCAGACTGCCACGATACTCCCGCATTTGGTCAGCCGAAAGATCACACACATAGGCCTTTCCGTCCCGAATCAGCTGAACGGCAAATTCATAACATTTTTCAAAATAATCCGAGCCGTAAAAAATGCCGCCGTTCGGCTCAGCGCCCAGCCAATGCAAATCCTCCTCGATTGCCCGGACATACTCATCGTCCTCACGGGCCGGATTGGTGTCGTCATACCGCAGATTAAACTTCCCGCCGTACTTTTTGGCAATCCCGAAGTTGATATAAATTGCCTTAGCGCTGCCGATATGCAGGTACCCGTTCGGCTCGGGCGGAAACCGGGTATGGATCTCCTGTACCTTTCCCTCGGCAAGGTCCTTATCAATAATATCTAAAATAAAATTTGACGCCATTTCTTCCAAGCAAAACAACCCTTTCGGTTTTGAAGTTTTCAGGTGCGGGCAGCGTGCAGGCGCTCAATGACCCGCTGCCTGCCCAAAATGCGCATAATCTCGCAAAGGTCCGGTGAATTTCTTCGACCGGTCACCGCAACACGCAGGACCATACTGACATCACCGACGTGACCTTTATACAGCTCCGGATCTTTCTTGTACAGCTTGACCTTAGGTGCAAATCCTAATGACTGAGAAAGCTCCGTTACCTGCTCAAACCAAGCCTGTCCGTCCTCTTTTGGATCATATACGGCCGCAAAGCCCTCTAAAATTGCGTTCCGATCCTCTTCGGCAACGTTTTCCGGAAAATCCCGACCGGGCTCATACAATTCATCATAGAAAAACGACACATACTCCCGGATTTCACTCCATTTTGCAATGTCTTTCCGGGGCTTTTCTCCGCCGCGGCCGATTGACAAAATAGCACGGGCATAGGCCGGATCATCACAAAACAGGCGGTAAAGCTGTTCGTCGTTATCCGCGGCCCAGGCAGTCACTTGCTCCAGCACCTCCTGCGCCGTCATGGTTGCTATCGTGTTTCGGCTGACATCCATCAGCTTGTCCATATCAAATAGACAACCTGAAACACTCATTTTATCGGCACTGAAAGCAAAATCCTCCAGCGCTGCCATCGGGTGCGCCAGCCGCCACTCTTCAAAATTAGAGTTAAGCAATGTCATGAGATACTCCATCACACTGCGTGCCGGGAACCCCTGTTCGTAATAATAGGCAAGCGACGCCTCGGGGTCCTTTCTCTTAGAAAGCTTGCGTTTGTTTTCACCGTCTAACTTCATGAGCTGTGCAATATGCATATAATGCGGCAGTTCAAAGCCCAGCGCCCGGAACAGCTGCACGTGAAACGGCAGGGTGGACAACCATTCTTCCCCGCGCACCACATGGGTGGTCCCCATCAAATGATCGTCCACCGCATGCGCAAAATGATAGGTCGGGATTCCGTCCGACTTGAGCAAAACATGGTCCATGTCGTTTTCCGGAAACTCCAGACGACCTTTGATCAAGTCATCAATATGATCCATCCGGGACGGGTCGCCCTCGCAGCGAAACCGGAGCACAAACGGGTCACCGTTTTTCAAATGCTCCTCAATCTGTTCAAAGCTTAAATTCCGGCAGCGCGCATAACGCCCGTAATAGCCGAAATTTTCCCGCTGCTGCTCCTGCTGCGCACGCATTTCTTCCAGCTGCTCTTCACTGCAAAAGCAGGGGTACGCACGCCCTTGCGCCACCAGACGCTTAGCATAAGCTCGATAAATCTCACCGCGGCGGCGCTGATAATACGGGCCGTATTCCCCGCGCTCGCCCTCGGCTGTAGCGCCCTCGTCAAAAAGAATATGGTACCGTTCCAGAGATTTGAGCAAAAGCTCCACAGCTCCCGGCACCTCTCGCTTTTGGTCGGTGTCCTCAATCCGCAGAAAAAAAACACCGCCGCTTTGGTGTGCCAAGCGTTCGCCGGTCACTGCCGGAAAAAGGTTCCCCAAATGAACAAACCCGGTCGGGCTGGGCGCCAGACGCGTGACGCAGGCGCCGGGTGCAAGCGTCCTTTTAGGATATTTTTTCTCAACCTCTTCCACCTCAAACGCATTATCGGGATAAAGAAGGTCGGCTAATTTTTGGAAATCCATAATTTTTCTCCGTCCTCAAAATAAATATACCGTTAATACATTTTATCGCTTATTCCCATTATTGTCAAGAATTTTCGGCATGACGCCGCCGTTTCCCCTCCCCTTAATTGAGCACGGCAAAACCGAGATTTAAATACGCGGCAAAAAGCAGCCAAAGCAGGTACGGCAGCTGCAACACCCCCGCCGTTGGGCTGATTTTGAAAAAGGCTCGAAGCATGGCTGCCGTCAAAACAATCAACAGCAGAAGCCAGACAAACGAAAAGGTCAACTGGCCGAAAGAAAAGAACAAAAGAGGCCAAAACAAATTGACCGCCAGCTGCCCGTAAAACAGCTTGGTTGCTGTGTTGTCCCACCCTGCCCGACTGATGATCAAGGCGACCGAAACCGCCATCAAAAAATAGAGAATGTTCCAAACAAGGCCGAACACCCAACCGGGCGGCGAAAACGGTGGACGGCAAAGCGCCTCGCAGGCCGGATTCCGTCGGGTTGCTAGGCCGACCAACGCCCCGCCGCCCAGGGTCAAAAATAAATTTAAAAGAAACGGCATCGGCCTTAACACCACGCTTTTCTTCATACGGCACCTCCAAAGCTTTTTTACTATTCTATTCATCCTTCTCTCAAAAAAGAAGAGCGGGCTTTCCTTTTCGGAAAGCCCGCTCTTATAGAGCAAAAACTTATTTGGTCAGCTCGGCAAAATACTTAATGGTGCGGACCATCTGGCTGGTATAAGAATTTTCATTATCATACCAAGAAACAACCTGAACCTGATAGGTGTCATCATCAATCTGAGCCACCATGGTCTGGGTCGCGTCAAACAGCGAGCCGTAACGCATACCGACAACATCGGAAGAAACGATTTCCTCTTCATTGTAGCCGAAGGACTCGGTCGCAGCGGCCTTCATAGCAGCATTGACGCTCTCCTTGGTGATGTCACGACCCTTAACAACGGCAACCAGCAGCGTGGTGGAGCCGGTGGGAACAGGAACTCTCTGTGCAGCGCCGATCAGCTTGCCGTTCAGCTCGGGGATAACAAGGCCGATAGCCTTGGCAGCGCCGGTGCTGTTCGGAACGATGTTCTGCGCGCCGGCACGGGCACGACGCAGGTCGCCCTTGCGCTGCGGGCCGTCCAGAATCATCTGATCGCCGGTGTAGGCGTGAACCGTGGTCATAATACCGGAAACAACCGGATAGGCCTTGTTCAGCGCATCCGCCATCGGAGCCAGGCAGTTGGTGGTGCAGGAAGCAGCCGAAATCACCTGATCCTCCGCAGTCAGAATATTATGGTTTACATTGTAAACAATTGTCTTGAGGTCTTTACCGGCAGGAGCCGAAATAACAACCTTCTTAGCGCCGGCATTGATGTGCGCCATCGACTTTTCCTTAGAGGTGTAGAAACCGGTGCACTCCAGCACAACGTCTACATCCAGCTTGCCCCAGGGGCAATCGTTCGCGTCCTTGCACGCATAAATCTTAATTTCTTTTCCGTCAACAATAATGGAATCCTCGGTCGCCTCAACGGTATGCTTTCCCTCGCCGATGCGTCCGATAAAAGAACCCTGCGCGGTATCATACTTCAAAAGATGTGCCAACATTTTCGGGCTGGTCAGGTCATTGATCGCGACAACCTCATAGCCCTCCGCATCAAACATCTGACGAAAAGCCAGACGGCCGATACGGCCGAAACCGTTAATTGCAACTTTAACTGCCATGGAATTTTACCTCCTAAATTTTTTACTTCTTCTATTTTATAACAAATGGAAAAAAAGTACAATGTTTTTTAAAAATTTTTTTCAATATTTTCAAAAATTGTGCGCATTGATAAAAATGACAAACTTTTAACAAGAAAATTCTATGGAGTTTATCGTCAAAAAACAGATTATTTTGTTGAAAAAAGCAAAAGAACAGATTATAATGTAAATGTGCTTATTTTTCGGAAGGAGGGACGTTTGTGAACGGTCAGGCCGAGGTCCTAAAAAAAACCTTTGCGTCCTCTGCGCTGTGCTTTGCTCTGCTCAGTGATACGTTTAAGGTCACCTATATCAACGAAACGCTTCGGAAAAGTTTTCCCTGTTTTGAGGATCCCGTTCAGCTCTGTCTGCTTTTTTCGGATGTGGATTTTAAAACGCTGCGCAATTACCTGGAGGCTGAAAAAAGCTACCGGCTGCTGCACGACCTGCCCGGTCGCAAAAATGCCGAGCTTACTCTACAGGCGCTGTTTTCGGAGCAGAAATTCTGCGGAGCCGCTCTGCTGTTTTCGCCCGAATCGGAAAACGAGTCCGAAAAACGATATGCGGAGGGATGCCAGCTGGCTCTCAACCGCGAGCTGCGTGACCGGCTGACCTTGATGTTTACCTCTATATATGCACTGTCCAACCTGCCGGATCCCGAGCTTTCGGATCGTTTCTGCGAATATATTAACAGCATCAACCAAAACTGTTACCAGCTGCTGCGAGCCTCCGGGAATCTTTCCCGCGCCCTGCAGTTGTCTCAGCATAATGACCATACCGACTTTCATTTGATGGATTTTTCGGATTTTATCACGCAATTTATCCGCGCTGTTGTGCGTATGGATAACAAAAACCGGGTGCCTGTTCATCTTCATATCGAAGAAGACGGAGCGCTGCCGGTGGAAATCAATCTCGTCCGAATGGAATTTGTGTTAAGCAACCTGCTGCTTAACAGCATTAAATATACCCGAGACGGAAACGAGATTACCGTATCGCTGCGCCGAATCGGGCGAAATGTTGTTTTGAGTGTTGCCGATAAAGGTGCCGGCATGCCCCGTGACATTCTTTGCCGGGTCGGCACTCCGTTTTTCACCTACTCGCACCGGGAGCGTTTTATTCCCGGGCTGGGATTGGGGCTTTATATCAGCAAAAATTATATTGCCTCCCACGGCGGCAGCTTTCATCTTAAAAGCGAAGAGGGCCGCGGTACGGTCGCCACGCTGTCACTACCGTTGGCCGAAATGGAAGAGTTGCGATATGACTCGGTTCTAACCCTGGAATCCCCTCCGCCTTTTCTGCCGGAGGATCGGTTTTCTCAAACCGCCATTCAGCTCAGCGACATTTGTTTTTACCCGGTCTTGTAGCTGCGGTAATCAAGGCTCGGTTTTCCGCTTTTGTGCCCGCCCATTTTCGGCAGTCGCCCTTACCGTACTATCAAAGCTTTTGCAAAAGAAGCCCGGCCCCCGCTTTCGGCGGAGGCCGGACTTTTTAATCCTATCGGCGGTAAATAACTGCACTTTCAAAGCCCTCAAGCGTTAATGTGACCCGACTTTCGTCCCCGTCGCTTTCCAGCCGAAAGGCTGCGTCCTTTTTAAAGACCTGCCATTCCCCGGCAGGAAGACACACCGTCTCCTCAAGCGCCGGAAAGGCAGTATTACTCACCGTCAAAGCAGACAGAGCACCGCCCGCCTTTTCAAAAAGCGCCGTTGTAATCAGTGCGCTTTGCTCCTCGGCATCCGCAGACAGCAAACGGGTATGCGGCACGATTCCTGCCTGCCGCAAAAACGGCAACAGACTTTCCCGCATTGCCACTCCGGGGGATGCGATATAACCCGAGAAAAATTGCGAACAGATGTAAACCGCCTGCCCCTTTCCGTAAGTACAGCGGGTCACCAACGGAACACCGTCCGAAAAATCGCACAGCGACTCTGCCCCGGTGAGCGAAACCAGCTCCAATACACTGTTGATACGGGCGCCCCAACTGTTTTCGCAAACCTGACTTTTGTGCTCTAAAAGCAGAATATCATCGCGTTCAATGCCGAATACTCGATCCAAGCCGCCGCCCGGCAGGGACATATAACAAATGCCGCCCGGCATTTTGTCGGCAAGAAGGTAATCCGCAATCAAAAGGCCGCCGTTTTTAACAAACTGTTCAATTTCCGCCGCCGCCTCAGGCGACAAAATATAAGAGCAGGGCAGCAGCAGCACCCGATACTTCTGCAAAGAGCCGCGCAAGATTTCTTTTTCACAAATGAAATCGGCATTGACATGCAGATCCTGCATCATATAATTGGCGCCGATCAACGCATTGATATAATTGCCGGTCATGTTTTCATGATCCATCAGGTGGTTAATGGACTGAGAGGAAAAGATCGCCACCTGAGCCGTGCGCTGCGATCTTTCGTAAATCGGATACAGCTGAGAAAACGCCGCAGCCCGCTCACCAAGCTCCCGCGTTTTAGGCAACACCTTTCCGTCCGGCCGTACCATGCCGAAATCGTTCCCCTCTGTGTCGCTCAAGCGTGGACGCCAGGTCCAGTACATCAGCCCCCGAACACCGTGTGCCGCCCGCTGTAAAAGCGTGGTACAAAGCTCATTGGCCGAAGGGGAACGCACCCCCATGTACCGTACCGAAGCGCCGCTGGCCTCAACGCCGAAGGTGGTCTTATCAAGCGCCTTTGCCATACTGTCCGCCATGCTCATATAGAGTGCCGAAATCCGCCCGGGCCGCTCAAAACAGCTGGTACCGATAATATCGGTGCATTGTGCCAGCTTCCACGAATCAATACTGTTATGAATTCCGGTCAGCATTTCACAAATTGTCGGCTGCATTGCGCCGTTTTCTTTGAAAATACGGTCCGCCGCCTTGATATGGTCGGCCAAATTCTGCTCCATAAATTCCCGAAAATCATCCCAAGATACGAAACCGCCCAGCTGACGGCAAGCCCCGGTCGGCGGACAAACCTGCTCAAAATCAATGTAGTCCGACGGCCCCTCGGTGCACCATGCCGCATTCAGCGCCTCAATATTCCCATAGCGTTGACGCAGCCAGCCGCGGAATTTCCGAACGGTATGCTCACAATAGCAGATCGCAGCCTCCCAATGCCCGGGACGCATCAACACCGGCTCTCCCCACAACACATAACCGCCGACGCGCTCATCGCCGGCAAAGTGCCGGGCAACTGCCGCAAGGTATCGCCGGGCGTAGGCGCCGTAAACCGGGTCGTCAATACAAGGAACGGTA
Source organism: uncultured Oscillospiraceae bacterium (assembly GCA_934488695.1). GTDB lineage: Bacteria > Bacillota > Clostridia > Oscillospirales > Ruminococcaceae > SIG578. The sequence continues at coordinate 27,076 of CAKSSH010000006.1, read as the reverse complement.
TACTGTCCCTGTACCATCTGCCCGTCATTACTGTCTACAAAGCCGCGTCCTGTCCCGCGAAATTCCTCCATCAACCAGCGCGGCGAATAAAAGCCGACGCTGTTTTGCGTTGCAATATTGATGATGGGAACAATCCCGTTACGGTGCGCACAATCTACCATATGATCAATGGCTGTAAAATCAAATTTTCCTTTTTCGTACTCAATATCATGCCATTCGGCAAAGCCATGCGCGCAGGTAAAGCCGCACTCTGCCATCTTTTTAAAATCGCTGTCCCACTCCTCCATCGGCGCGGCAAGCGTTCGACAGAAAGGGGCATACATCGCTCCGGTCAAAAACCTTCCGGCTGCAATTTCTGCTTTCATCTTGCTTTCCTCTTTTCCGGGGCGTGCCCCATTATTTTTGAAAAAAACTCTCCAGTGCTCCGCGCACAAAAAAGTCATGCTGCTCCAAAAGTGCGATTGCGCCCGCCTCATCAAGACCGGTCAATGCCATCACAATCGACACGGCGCGCCGGCGAAGCTTGCTGTTGGAAACCTTCATGTTCACCATGTAATTTCCGAAAACATAACCCATCCTGACAAAAACCGCAGTCGAGAACATATTCAAAATCATTTTTTGAGACGTCCCCGCCTTCATCCGGGTAGATCCACTGACAACCTCCGGCCCGGTCAGCGCCATAACCGTCACGTCGGCAATCCGACTCAGACGGGTGTTTTCATTGTTGGTGATTGCGCCGGTGACACAGCCGGCTTCTTTGGCCTTTTCAAGGAAAGCGCAGACAAACGGTGCATTTCCGGCCGCTGAAATGCCGATAACAACATCCCCGGCGCGGCAACCCGCATCCGAAAAAGCTTTTTGTCCGGCCGCCTCATCATCCTCGCAGCCCTCGGCTGCATTGACAATTGCGCCGGCACCGCCGGCAATCACAGCCTGCACCGTTTCGGAAGCCACCCCATAGGTCGGCGGACATTCGGCTGCGTCAGCTACGGCCAAACGACCGCTGGTACCTGCGCCGCAATAGAAAATACGGCCGCCCGCTTTCAGTGAGGTCACCGCAGCGTCCACCAGTTGTGCCACCTGCGGAATACAGCCGGCAACAACACCGGCCACCGTGGCATCCTCATCGTTAATGGCCCGCAAAACCTCCTCGGTCGTGCCCTCCGACAAATGGCGGCGTGCCTCGTTTAATGCTTCGGTCGACTGACTCATATCTGATTCCCGCCTTTCCGAATCGCCTGAATAAAGTACCGTGTAATGGCCATCGGATTGGTAATAGCCTTTCCGATTACCATGCCGTCAATTCCCATTTGAAACGCGCGAACAACATCTTCAGCGCGCCAAAAACGCCCCTCAGCAATCACAGACAGCGGCAAATGCATATCCAAAATTTCCTGTAAAAGCGCAAAATTCGGCTGATACAGCTCTTCATCGCTGTGCAGCGCTCCCGGAATGTAGCCCGCCAGCGTCGTGGAAATTGCGTCCGCGCCGGCCTGTGCCGCAGCGCGTGCCTCAGCAGCCGTGCTGATATCTGCCATCACCGGACGTTGCAGCTGCTCATGGATTCGGCGGATATGTTCTGCCGGATCCAACCGAATATCGCTGTGAAAAAAGGTGGCATCCAGCGCGATAATATCCGCGCCCGCCGCTGCTACTGCCGAAGTACCCTCAAAATCCGGGCTGATAACAGTCCGACCGGTAGCGTCCTTCTTTTTATCTATCCCGATAATCGGAATTTTTACTCGAGCACGAATAGCACGAATATCCTCCACCCCATTAGCGCGGATAGCTGCAGCTCCGCCGATTTCGGCTGCCGCCGCCATCATGGCAAGGCCCTCGGAATTACGAAACGGATTCCCCTCCAATGCCTGGCAGGAAACAATTAACCCCTTCGGAAACAACTAAAACTCCCCCTTTAATATAATTAAAGCAGCTGCCGGGCCAAAATGCAGGCCCCCTGAAGCACGCCGTCTGCCGAATAAATAAACCGCTCTGTCGGCAAAACCTCCTGTACCGTGTCCTGAAAGGTTTCACTGAAAAAAGCACGAATATTACAAAGTCCGCCCGACACGGCAACCCCCGAAAGAGACCGATGACCCGCCTTGCGAGCAGTGTCTGCCACCAGTCGCCCCATACGCAGACCCGCTTCCCGAAAAATCATCAGTGCGTCGGCTTCTCCGGCGGCCGCATGCTGTGCACAAATCCTTGTCAGCGACGCAATATGCGCACGATCAAACGGCTGTAGCCGCTGACGAACAGCGTCTCGTGCCACACAATACGCCTCTGCCGACGTTACGCAAAGCGGCTGTGATTCCCCTGTCACCTGTTGCACCAGCGGTGACAGCGGCTCCTGTCTGTCCAAGCAGCAAAGACAATAGCGCAGCGTTTCCAAGCCGATATCGTAGCCTGAACCACCGTCTCCGATGTTGGCGCCCCAGCCGCCTCCGATAACAACGCCGTTTTCGGCAGCAGCCACCGCAATCGTCCCGGTCCCGGCAAGCAGCACCACCGGCGCATCGACCTTTTGACCGAATGCCAGCGCAGCTGCCGCCTCCGATTCCCGGTAAACTGCCAGTCGCGTTCCGGGCAACGCTTTTCTGAAAATCGACTCGATCTGCTCCCGGTTTTTTCCACCGAGATTGACCGCCGTCGCCGCAATGTCCGGAAACTCTCGCACCAACGCCGTCAGCGCCTCGGAAAGTGCCGGAATGTCCTCGCAGCTGTCCTGCGAAAACCCTGCGCCGCAGGCATTGCGAACAGCCAATACCTTTCCGTCCTCCCGAAAAACCCGAAGCGCCGTTTTGCTGCCGCCGATATCCGCCGCCAGTAAAATCGCCATACAAATGCCTCCATCGTAACCCTTTAATAAAATGTAACAAAATTACAACACATATAATTAACTGTAATAATTATACATTCAACCCACGGGTGCTGTCAAGGTTTTTTTCGGAAAAACTTGCTTTTTGAACACAAATCCAATACAATAAAGAAAAAAGGAGTGAGCCTATGCGCAAGGATGCCGTTGATTTTTTGACCGAACATTACAGTGATCTCACGGCCGGCGAGCGCCGGCTGGTCAGTTACCTCATATCGGATCTGGATCTGGCGCTGACGCTCAGCGTCAAAAACCTTTCGGAAAAAGCCGGCGTCAGTGTTGCCACTGTGGTGCGCTTGGCTCAGCACCTGGGCTTTGACGGATACAAAGCGCTTCGGCTGCACCTGGCGGGGCGTCGCTCCGGCCATGAGGACTTTGTGCTGGATTTTGAAAAATCCGGCAGCACCCTGAGGCAACAGGTGCAAAAAGTGCTGAACGCCGATATGGATTGTATTCAGTTGACCCTTCAGGATCTTTGCTACCCAACGCTGGAAGCAGTTGCCGAACAAATCCGCACCTCGGAAAACATTTTGCTGTTCGGTGTTGCCACCTCTTATGTGGTTTGCCGCGACATGGCGCTCAAGCTGCAGCGGGTCGGGCGCGCTGCCACCTGCTGTGAAACACCGCATGACGCCGCACTGACACTGGCCCGCTTTTCCCCGCGAGATCTTGTCATCGGCATTTCTCATTCCGGTGAAAATGCCGACACCTGCCGCGTGCTGCGCATTGCCCGAAAATTCGGAATCCCGAGTGCCGCCGTTACCACCTTTCCGGGCAGCTCCATCTGCGCATTGACCGATCTGGTGCTTTACTCCAAGACACGGGAAAGTCCGCTGCACAAAATTGCCATTACATCGCGCACCAGCCAGTTTGCCGTCATGGATGCACTGTTTACCGCGTATTTTACACTGGACCACAAGCGGTGTATGGAGGCGGTACAACGTCTTTCAATCCTGCCGGACCGTCATCGCCCTTAAACCTCGGCGCCATCCGGGTCGTGACGACATCCAAACCGAAACGCGATCCAATCCCAAATACTGCCCGGAGAGCTATCCAATCTGAGGCGGCATTCCAAACCAACTGACACCCTTCAAACAGACTTTTGCTGCCCCAATCGAGATATCCTCTTTGAAAAATCCGCTTGCCGTCTCAAGACAGCAAGCGGATTTAGCTAAAAACAGGGCCTTGCACAGACCCGAAAATCTCTTTTGTCCCAAAGCGGGAGTTAATCCGGTATCAACCGTTTAAACAACAGCTCTGCGCCTGTGCCCTAAAACCATCTCCACCCGGCGCGCTTCGGGAGGAATTTTTTTCGACAAAACACAGCGGCGCCATCTGCGGCCGGCACCGGAAATCGACCTCCGGCTGTCGGCGGCTTTTGTTTTGAAAACACATCTTTTTTCGGCGTATCAACCGGCGCCGGCTGCGACGCCACACTCGTGCCGCCGCCTCTTGTTTGCGCCTGCTCCTGTCTGTGTTTGAAAATCTCCCGCATTGCGGGCACGAATAATGAACGGTCATGTTGTCGGCTCCCTTCTTTGAAAAACAAGTTCACTTATTTAGAAAAAACGACTATTGGATCATATTACTCCTTTCATTCTTGACAAACTTCTCATATTTGTTGTATAATATAGAAAGTACGAATACTTCTATGTAGCGCGTTTTCGCAATATCTCTAATATTTTCGGTTTTTCTTTCTTCCGCGTTTGAGAATTTTGTCGTTTTTTGTCTTTATATTTCTATTATAGTCTCAAATTTGAGAATTGTCAATATCTTTCTTTTGTTTTCTGTCGTGAAAGGAGTGTGTTTCTGGTGCTGGACGTCGGGCATATTGTTGAAATCATTGAAAAAAAAGGCTATTCCTGCGCTGCGGTCGAAAAGCGTCTCGGTTTCGGAAACGGTGCTATCCGGCGCTGGTCTGTCAATTCTCCGTCCGTCTCCAAGCTTTTTATTCTTGCTGATTTTTTGAAGATACCGGTCTCGGAGCTGCTCGGAGCGCAGCCCTCCCTGTCTGCAGACGAAAAAAAGCTGCTGGACTATTATCGCTCCCTCTCGGAGGATGACCGAATTACCGTGCTCGGCGACCTGATCCGGTTTGTCGGACAATCCAGAATGACCGCCGTGAAATCAAAGCCGCCTGTCCGAACTGTTCCGATTGCCGCCTACGGCGGCGGTATTATTGAGCACCGGATTCAAGCGACCGACGAAGAAATTCGCGCAGCGATTGAAGAAGATGAAATGGATGAAGCTTTTTCAAACGGTCAATAAAAACCGGCGTTCCGCCAAAAAGACGGAACGCCGGTTTTGTTTTGGTGGATAAAGCTTTTTATCATGTTTGATCCCTGTCACCCAAAAATCGGTCAGCCGCCTGTGCCACTGCACGCCAGCGCTCCCCCATCCGGTGGCACTGCTCCGGCGTCATACCGAATTTTCGACATCGGTTAATCGGGCTCGAAAGCCGAAATACGTCGACCAGCCTTTTAAAATCATCATTATACTCTTCGGACGCTATCATTTCTTCAAGAAGGCACAGCAAATCATCCGAAAACTCGTCCAGAATAACCGCGGCAGCACCATAAACATCGTCCCGCTCGGCATTGTGCAACACAAGCTCCAACAAAGCCTTATAATCCGGCATAGGCATTTTATAATATCCGTATTCTTTTCCCGCCCCAAAATCATACAATTCCTTTTCAACCCAAAGCGTTCTATCCTGCGGATTCATCGCAACAGGCCCGGCAAACGGCACCAAACCGAACTGCGTTGCACAGCATTTATCGAAATTTTCACTCATTAAAAAATATTGCCCCATTTTGCAGCGCCCCGTTTTTTGGAAATTTTAGCTTGTTAAAACCGCCGGGCAATGATCTCCCGGTTATTCTTTGCGAAATTTAGTTTATTTTTATATTATTATAATTATATTTCGCAAATTTGTCAACCTTTTTTGAAAACTACTTTTTAAAACAGCGCCCGACAGGTCCTTTTCCCGCACCGGTTCGTATTTGCCCCAAAAAGCATGACGGACTAAAAGGACAAAAAAAGCACCGCAAGCTTGTGCATTGCTTGTGGCGCCACGACAAAAAGATGCTTTAATTTGAGAGCACAGGTGTTTGAAAAACGCTTCTTAATCGCGTCCGGCCGAAGCTGAGCCATACCAATAAAGCCATCGACTGACCGACCGTTGACATCATCTTTTTTTATGTATTTTAGGAGCGGTAGCCCGATAGCTCATATCCAACAGCATTTCTAATTTTTCGTCCGGCACGGTCCCGTCCAGCGCAGCCGTAATCCAGCTGTCCTTGCTCATGTGATATGCAGGGAAAAAGCCTTTTTCCGTCAACAGAGCGCCCACCAGAATGGGGTCGCATTTTAAATTTACAACCTCTATTCGTTCCTCGCCCTGCAGCCCGACCTTGTTTTTCGGCACGTCCATAATCACCGCAAACCATTTTCGATTGCCGCCATGTCGAAACACTTCGTAATTCGGATATTGGCACCACGGACAGTCCGCGCTTACATGATAGTTTTCCGCAATATATTTTTTTAAGCCTTGGCGATTCATAGGCGTGCCCCCAAAAAAATTTAATTTGTCAGATGCGCATTCTATAAGCTTTAGGCAATAGTTATTGCGATTTTCAGTCTTTAGCAACCATTCATCAACGGCAAATCATCATTAGTTATCTGTCTTGTTAAGCTGTCCGGTATTTCGGCAATGTACCTCTCAAGACGATAGTGATTTGACAGAAATTCGTACAAAATTCGTACATAAAAAGAAAAAAACCGCATGAAATAGCGGTTTTTTCTTTGTTTGGTGGAGATTTACTCTCCAAATCCGAACCGTGCGGGTTCGGATTATACTTCAATGGTGGAGGCGAGGGGAATTGAACCCCTGTCCGAAAATTCCTTACCGGGACTTTCTACGAGTGTAGTTTATCTTTTGATTTCCCGCTGTTCGGCGCCGATAAACAGGCTTCGGACAGCGGTAACCCCGTTATCCGCGGCCAGCCCCGGGGTGCCTGCTCGCCGCGTTCACCACGAAAGTGACGCCCGCAGCCGGTCCGTGGTCCTACCGGTGCAGACGGCTGCCATTACTTAGGCAGCGTAAGCTAATTTGTTATTGTTAGCGTTTAATTTTAAGTTTCGGCTTTTTAAGAGGTTCCGAACCTCTACTCGCTTATCCGGGCTTAAAATCCCCGTCGAACCCTTTACGCCCCCAGATCAACTCCCAATTCTATTATACACCATTCGATATTATTGTAAACCCTTTTCACCGTTTTTGATAAAGCGAATAGCCATATCGATCCAGCATTGAGCCTCCTTGACAATCTGGCTCTCATCATGTGCAACCTCGCGACTTGCCAAAGAAAGCCCGTGTGTGCCGCGCGGAAAAACATGCAGCTCAAAGCCGACACCCTGTGCAGCATAAGCCGACGCAAGACGCAGACTGTTTTCAACCGGCACGCAGCGATCCTCCGCCGTGTGCCAAATAAACGCCGGCGGCGTTTTTTTGCAAATCAGCCGATCCAGTGACAGTTCCTCTGCCCTTTTTTCACAGAAATCGGCTCCCAGCAAAGCTTTAAATGAGGCGCAGTGAGCGCACTCGCCCCATGTGATCACCGGATAGCCCAACACAAGACCATCCGGCCGGCAAAGCGCGGCCCGTTTCCCTAGGGCGGCATAAACCTCCGGACTGTCATACATTGTGCCGAGACTGGCAGCCAAATGTCCGCCGGCTGAAAAGCCGACGATCATGACCTTCTCGGGATCGATATGCCACTGTGCGGCATTCGCCCGAACCTCGGAAACCGCCCATGCTGCCTCGCATAAACTTTGCGGAAAGACGGCGGGTTTTGTGCTGTAATACAGCACAAAGGAGGCAATGCCGGCAGCCGCCAGCCTTAACGCAACAGGTTCTCCCTCGCGCGGTGAAACATACTCATATCCGCCGCCGGGGCAAATAACGCAGGCCGGAAAGGTCAGCGGCTCCCGCGCATCCACACTGATGTCCGGAATATATGCATGCAGTTGAGCCTTCGCGCCGTTACTGCCGACAGTTTGAATTGGTACCTGGATTTTTTCAAAAATCATTTTATTTGCCTCTTTTACGCTTTACATTCAAAGATTTCGCAGCCAACGGATAGCAAGATCAGTCCAGACACAAGCCTCATCATGAGGCGTCGCGGTCACGGGAGAAGCCAGTGCCAATCCGTGGTTTCCGTGCGGGAACAGATGGAACTCACAGCTAACACCGTTCCGTCGCAGGGCCTGTAACATTAAAATACTATTCTCGGCCGGCACTGTCTCGTCCTCAAAAGTCGTCCACAGAAAGGTCGGCGGTGTTGAGGCGCACACCAAATGCTCAATCGAGAGCTCCCGAGCTCGCTTCGACGAATAAGCGCTGCCCAGCAGATTTTGAAAAGACCCCTGATGAGCAAACGCGCCTCCGGTAATCACCGGATAACACAGCAGCATACCGTTCGGCCGGTAAAGCGCTGCTTCGCCGCCCAATGCCTCCAGCACCGGACGGCTGTCATACATCGTCCCCAGGCTGGCAGCCAAATGTCCGCCGGCAGAGGAGCCGCAAATCACAATCTTGTCCGGATCAATCCCCCACTGCTGCGCATGCGTCCGTACCACGCGCACTGCCTCAGCTGCCTCACAAAGACTCTGCGGAAACACGGCCGGGGCCACACTGTAATTGAGCACAAAGGCGGCCACTCCGGCAGCGGCAAAGCACAGCGCGTACGGCTCCGCTTCCCAGGCGGCTCTGAAATGATACCCGCCGCCGGGGCAGATAATAATCGCCTTTTTAGGCTTATTATCCGTAATCCCGGTCGGGGACGGAATGTAACAGTCAAGCGTCGGCACAAAGTCGCACGCGCCTGTTGTTCGAGCAGTCAAGAAAATGGTTTCTGTTTTCATTTCATACATCCCTTTGTCTGACTTTTAACCCGCGTTCAATTTCACGACGCGCGTCCCGTCGAGCCGCATCGTCTCGTTTGTCATAAAGCTTTTTGCCCTTGCAAAGACCCAACTGCATTTTAACCCGACTGCCCTTAAAATACAAGGACAGCGGAATCAAGGTGTACCCTTCCCGCTTTACTTCACCCAAGAGCCGGTCAATCTCCCGACGATGCATCAACAGCTTTTTAGGCCGAAGCGGGTCTCGATTAAAAATATTTCCCTGCTCATACGGACTGATGTGCATTCCATGCACCCAAAGCTCCCCATGATCAATCTCGCAATAGGAATCCTTTAAATTTACATTGCCACGCCGCAGAGACTTGACCTCGGTGCCGAACAGCTCCAGCCCCGCCTCAAAGCTTTCCACCACAAAATAGTCGTGAAACGCTTTGCGGTTCTGCGCAATCGAACGGGCGTCTTTTTCCATGTGCGCACCCTCCGTTTTTAAAATTCGTTGCGGTCCTTTAACGCCCGGCAAAGCGTCATCTCATCAGCATACTCAAGATTGCTGCCAATCGGAATCCCGTAAGACAAGCGAGTCACCCGGATGCCGCGCGGCTTCAGAATCTTGGTCGATATATAGATGGCGGTCGCCTCACCCTCAGTGGTCGCACCGGTTGCCATAATGGCCTCCCGGACGCTGCCGTCCTCCAGCCGTTGTAGCAGCTGTTGAATACAAATGGCCTCAGGGCCTACATTGTCCAGCGGAGAAATAAGGCCATGCAGCACATGATACAGCCCACGATACTCCCCCACCCGCTCAAAGCTCATAACGTCCCTGGGACTTTCCACAATGCAAAGGGTGCTCCGGTCCCGCATGGGGTCACTGCAAATCGGGCAAACCTCCTGCTCCGATAAATTACAGCACACCTTGCAGCGACGGATTTTTTGATGTGCCTCAACAAGAGCATTGGCAAAATCCCGAGACTTTTCAAAAGGCTGTGACAAAACATAAAAAGCCATTCGCTGTGCGGATTTCCTGCCAATTCCGGGCAACTTTTCAAACTGTTCAATGAGCTTTTCAAGGCTCGGAACAACAGCACTCATAAGGCGCCTTTCCTTTCGGTGAAAACTTTAAAATGACAAAAGTCTTAAAAAAGACCCGGAATATTCGGCATATTGCCGGTAATGCCCTGCATGGTTTCGCTGGAATCGGCGTCAATTTTTCCGAGAACGTCATTCACTGCCGCAACAATCAATTCCTCCAGCATTTCGGCCTCCTCCGGATCGATCACCTCCGGCTGAATATGCAGTGCCAAAACCTCTTTCTTGCCGTTCATTCGGATTTCGACGGCGCCGCCGCCGACTGTAGAAACATATTCCTTTTGCTCCAGCTCCTGCTGTGCCTGCTGCATATCCGCCTGCATTTTTTGGACCTGTTTGAGCATATTATTCGGGTTCATACCGGACGACCCGTAACCCTGAGGAAGTCTTGCTTTCATTGATTTTTCTCCTTTATTCATTATACCTCGGCGCCGGGGCAGGCGCGATAATACGCATAAAGCGTCTGCTCCACTACCGTTTTTCGATCATGAAAAGCCTGCGGCAAATAGTGAACGCCGCGAATTTTATCCCCGCTGATCCCGTATTTGGGATTAAAGCCGAACAAGTTGATATACTGCTCCAAATCGGTGCGCTCCATATCCATGGCAATCAGCACCTCCAACAGCGCCCGGACGTCATCAATGGCTCGATGGCTGTTTTGCACCTTACCGCTCAGTCCGTATGCCTCAATAGCGTCCTTCAGCCGGTGCGGATAAGGGCGCCGGTCTTTGTAGACTGTCAGCGTATCCAAAAACTGCGGCTGGATTTCAAAGCGAACGCCACGCAGCAGGCGGCGGGTAAACATTAAATCAAATTGTGCGTTATGTGCGCACAGAAGGGTGCGTCCCGTCCCGATAAGACGCAAAAAACGGTCAGCTGCCGCCCGCTCCGAAATGCCCTGCTCCAGCAGCATTTCATCGGTGATTCCGGTCAACTGCACAATCGTATCCGACAGCACCCGTCCCTCGGGCAGACGCACGAATTCATCCATCTCATCAACGATCGCCGCCTTGCCCCGCTCGTTTCTCATAAGACAAATGGCCGCCAATTCAATAATCTGATCGCCTATAAAATCAAGCCCGCTGGTTTCGGTGTCAAAAATCACAATACGGTCAAATCGGTCCAACAAACCGGACAGCTCGTTCACATCATCTCTCCCTTTCCGTCAGCTCTCGGAAACATCCACCCCGTTGCGGCGCGCTCGTTTTAAAATCTCCTCCATGGCGCTGCCGGCAGCCGGACGCGCAGACTTTTCCTTATACTGCGCGCACAAAAGCGGCCGGCCGGCGGCTTGGGCAATTGCCGCTTTCAGGGTCGTTCGGTTGTGCTCACTGCCCTTAAGCAGAGAAAAGGTGAAATCATTGGTATCAATATAAACCACGTCGCCACCCAGGTATGCCTTAGCGCTGCGCAGACTGCCGCAAAGCGGCGGATTGCTCTTGGAAAGAAGCTCCAGCACCTGCGGCCAAAGCTCAAAAGCAATCGGCGCCCCGTCCTCAGCACCGGCAGCAGATGAAGCCGCTGTCTTCGGCGCTGTCTCTCTCGACTGTCCGGCCGGATCACCGGCCGGGGCCTCGGCATTGTTTTTCAGCCGGCTTTTTTCGGACGGCGCCGGCGTCTGCCCGTCTCCCGGCGTTTTCTGTTTGACCGCTTCCGCAGCATGCGGCTCGGGGAGCTTTTTTTCGTCCGACTTTGTCGCCGGTGCGGAAAAAGGCGAAAAGTTTGCCGGAACCGTGCCCAGCCGCTTTTCCAATGCCTGCACTTTGGCCGAAAGTCCGGCGGGATCCGCCCCGGCCGGCGCTGTGCACAAACGAATGAGACTCTGTTCAAACAAAATCTGCGGGTAAGCCGAGCGGCCTAAGGTGTTAAGGGCATCCGAAAGAATGTCCAGACAGTTCAAAATCTCGGCAAGCGACATTTTTGCGGCAAGCTTTCCGGCAAGCGCAAGGTCGCTGCCGGCAGAAAACAGCTCGGGCGCCTGTTCGCCGACCGATTTTAAAATCATCGCATCCCGAAACCCGGCTATCATCTCGGCCAAAATATACGAAACCGACAGAGATCGTTGATGTGCCGCCGCACTATGATGCAGAGCCTGTGCCGTATCTCCGTCGCACACCGCTTGCAAAAGTGCGTCCACAAACGCATGGTCGGCCTGACCCGAAACCTTGGAAACGCTCTCACAGGTAACATGATTGTCATAGGAGGCGCACTGATCAAAAAGTGACAGTGCATCCCGCATACCGCCATCCGCCAAAGCGGCAATGACCGCAGCCGCATCCTCCTCCAGCACAATCTGCTCCGCCGCCGCTACCTGCAGCAGGCGCGCCCGAATTTCCTCGTCGCGGATCCGCTGAAAGTCAAAACGCTGACAGCGTGAAATCACGGTCACCGGAATTTGGTGCACCTCGGTGGTGGCCAAAATAAAAATGACGTGCTCCGGCGGCTCTTCCATGATTTTCAGCAGCGCGTTAAAGGCGCTTTGACTGAGCATATGAGCCTCATCAATAATATACACCCGATAGCGGCACAAAACCGGCAAAAACGCCGATTCTTCAATAATATCCCGAATATTATCCACACCGGTGTGGCTGGCCGCGTCGATTTCCACAACATCGGTCGCCGCGCCGCTTAAAATCTCGCCGCATATTTCACAGCTGCCGCAGGGATCTCCGTTTTGCGGCTGAAGACAATTGACCGCTCGCGAAAAAATTTTGGCACAGGTGGTTTTTCCGGTGCCGCGAGAGCCGGTAAACAGATAGGCGTGCCCGATTTTGCCGGCAGCCACTTGATTTTTGAGCACTGCTACGATATAATCCTGCCCGACCACGTCCTCAAAGACCTGGGGACGCCATTTTCGGTAAAGCGCCTTATGCATCCGCAAACCCCTCCCGTTCCTTTCATAATTACCTTTATTATAGCCGTTTTCAAGAGGCCTGTCAATTAAAAAGCGCATTTTACCATTGAAAAAAACCGCAAAATATGCTAAGATAAGAAAAATGTGAAAGGGGGCGGTATTTTGGCTTTGGACGGAGCTTTTTTGTCCGTTTTGGCCCGGGAAATCGAGCAAGACTGTCTCGGTGCGCGGGTGGAAAAAATTTTTCAGCCGGCCAGGGATTGTATCATTCTGGCGCTGCGCCGAAAAAACGGCGGCTGCCGCTTGCTGCTGTCCTGTGCCGCCGGCAGCGCGCGGATCCAAAAAACCGCCCTGACTCCCGAAAACCCCCAAACCCCGCCGGTATTCTGTATGCTGCTGCGCAAGCACTTAAACGGCGGAAAGCTCATCGGGGTGCGCCAAGCGGGGCTGGATCGAGTCCTGTTTTTGGATTTCGAGGTTTTCAGCGAGCTTGCCGACCGTATTACCCTGTCCCTTTGTCTTGAAATCATGGGGCACAACAGCAATCTAATTCTGCTCGGCGAAAACAGCCGTATTGTGGACGCTGTCCGGCGCGTCGGCCCGGAAACCTCCGCTGTTCGCCTGATTTTGCCCGGAACGACCTATCAGCTTCCGCCTGCGCAAAATAAGCTGGATCTGCGGCTATGCCGTCGGGACGAATTGGAGGCGGCCCTGCGGCAAAGTGCGCAGCCGCTTTCCAAAGCACTGCTGCAAAGCTGCAGCGGTCTGTCGCCCATTGTCTGCCGGGAGCTTACGTTTTATGCGCTGCGCACAGAAGATTTGCCGGCCGACACCCTGTCGCCGGAACAGTTAGACCGCTTGTTTTTCGCCGTCGGGCGCCTAAAAGAAGCCCTCAAGGACCCGGTGCCGACCGCCGTTTTTGAAACAAGCGGACGCCCGCGGGACTTTTCGTTTTTACCGCTGCACCAATACGGCGCCGACGTCGTCACCCGTGTCTACGACACCCCGGGGGAGATGCTGGATGATTTTTATCGGGAACGCGAACGCACAGAGCGAATCCGGCAAAAAAGCGGGGACCTTTTCAAAACCGTTTTGAATATTACCGAGCGATTAGAGCGCAAACTTGCCAATCAGCGCATCGACCTCGAAAAGACCCGCGATAAGGAGCGTCTGCGTCAGTACGGCGATATTTTATACGCCAATTTAAGCTCGCTGCACAAGGGTCAGCAATCGATCCGTCTGCCCAATTTTTACCAGCCGCAGGCACCGCTTGTCGAAATTGCGCTGGATGAGCGCCTGACTCCGGCGCAGAACGCGCAAAAGTACTACAACGAATATCGCAAGGCCGATACCGCCGAAAAAAAGCTGCGTGAGCTGCTTTGTGCCGGCGAAGAAGAACTGCGGTACATCGAATCGGTCTTTGACGCTCTGTCCCGTGCCGCCGGCGAAAGCGAACTGGCCGCCATCCGCGCCGAGCTGTATGAGGGGCATTACATTAAGCGGCAGTCGGACAAAAATCGGCTAAAATCCGCCGTACCATATCTGCAATACCTCTCGTCGGACGGCTTTCGGATTCTCTGCGGCCGCAACAATCTGCAAAATGACCGGCTGACGCTCAAAGAAGCCGCGCGCAACGATCTTTGGCTGCACACCCGTGAGATTCCGGGCTCTCATACCGTTATTGTCACGCAGGGAAAACCGGTCCCGGAGCGAACCTTGTACGAGGCCGCCTGTCTGGCCGCCTATAACAGCCGCGCGCGGCAAAGCGGCAAGGTGGCTGTCGATTATACGCCGGTACGCTTTGTCCGAAAGCCTGCCGGAGCCAGACCCGGGCGCGTTATTTATACCGATTTTAAAACCATCGTCGTAAACCCGGACGCCGAACAGGAAAAAGCCCTGCGCCAGCCGTGAAGCAAGCCTATGCGCAGGGAACAATAAAAGCCGGCCTTGACAGCGCCGCAGGGTGCCGATTTTTCAAGCCGAAGAGCAAGGTGCCCTTTTGCTTGAAGATGTCGCATCGGTGTTTTTACAAATTCGTTCGCCAAAACGGCCGGAACGCTTGAAAAAGGGCGCCTGCGTATGCAGGCGCCCTTTTTATGTTGTTTTTTCAAGCCGAAACACGAGTGCGCTTATTTTTCAAGCGTCCGGATTTTTTTGGCCGGCACCCCGGCATACAGGCAATCGGGCTCACAGTCCCGATTGACCACCGAGCCGGCGGCAATAACGCAGCCGTCCCCCAACGTAACGCCCGGCAAAATAATGGACCGCGCACCAATCCAAACCCCGCGGCCGATTTTCACCGGCCGTCTATAGTGCGGCCCGACACGCAGCGTACTGTCGCCGATTTCGTGAGTCGCTGTTAAAATCATAGTGCCAAATGCGATTCCGGCATTTTCGCCGATTTCAACATGTTCCCGGCAATTGATAAACACATCCCGGTTGATAAAAACGTTTTGATGGATCGTAATATCAAGGCCGTCAAAGGTGACTGCTTCGCGAACAGTCGATTTTTTTATCTTGATACCGCCCAGCCGATAAAAGCGGTAGCGAATTTTTGAAGGAATAAATCTGGATTTGCAAAGGCCGTTTATCCACAGCGTTTCAGCCATTTTTTGAAAAAATCTGTTCATTCGCATCCCTCCGACGGCACAGGCAACTTTTTTCGGTTCTTTCCCGACCGGCCCCGGCATACCGGATTGCCGCGTCGGTTTGTATTATGATACATCATTTTCATTATTCTGTCAAGAAAAGGCCGGTAAACAAAAAGTCAAAGCGACCTCCGACGCCCGCCGCGCGGCAGCATGCTCTAATCTCCTATTATTTTTACTGTATCAGAAAAACCTTCGGCTAACATTGCCTTTCCAAAAGGCTTGCCAGCCGTTTCATCGCTTCTTTTGTATCTTCAGGGCTTCCGAATGCAGAAAATCGAAAGAACCCCTCTCCGCAGGCGCCGAAGCCTTCTCCCGGAGTTCCGACAACCTGAATTTTCTTTAACAGAAAATCAAAAAACTCCCAGCCTCCCATGCCATTCGGACATTTTAGCCAGATATAGGGCGCGTTTTTTCCCCCGCAATACCAGATGCCGAGCCGATTCAAGGTATCCATGATCCTGTAAGCATTTTCTTTGTAAACTTGTATATTCTTGCGTATTTGTCGCTGTCCCTCCTCTGTGAAAACGGCCGCGCCCCCTTTTTGAATAATGTAAGATACGCCGTTGGCTTTTGTCGTTCTATTACGGACCCACATGTCATTGAAGTACATTCCGTTTCGTTGAAGCGCTTTTGGAATCACGGTATATCCAAGCCGCATTCCCGTAAAACCGGCGGTTTTTGAAAGAGAACAGATCTCAATGGCACAGGTGTCGGCACCATTTATTTCAAAGATACTGTGCGGCAGCATATCGTCTTCAATAAATGCCTCATAGGCAGCATCAAAAAGAATAATCGAGCCGTTTTTGTTTGCAAAATCGACCCACCGTCCAAGTTGTTCTCTCGTAAACACAGCCCCGGTAGGATTATTAGGCGAGCAAAGATAGATAATATCTGCTTTAGCTTCTTCTTTCGGATCCGGCAAAAAGCCCTCGCCCTCTCCGGAGGGCAGGTGAATGATTTTTCTGCCAGCCATAATATTTGCATCAACGTATGCAGGATAAGCCGGTTCAATAATTAAAGCGCTGTTGTTCTGGTCAAACAGGTCCAGAATATTTCCCAGCTCATCGCCTGCTCCGCTTGAAACGAAAACCTCATCATCAGAAATCGCAACGCCGCGTTTGCAATAATAGTCTGCAATGATGGCACGCAGAGCAGGATCCCCGCATTCCGGCATATATCCTTGAAACCGCTCCTTTTCCGCCTGATCGTTGACTGCTTCATGCAGGGCAATAATCACAGCATCGCACAAGGGAAGAGATACGTCTCCGATACCCATGCGATACAGATGCCGACCTGGGTTTTCCTGCAAAAATGCCTGCGTTTTTTGTGTGATATTGTAAAAAAAATAAGATTCCTTTAAATCTGCATAATGCATATTAGGCTTAATCATATCACCGTTTCTCCCTCATAAACCCATTCTGCAGGACCGGTCATCAAAACATTTCCATGATTACCCACATTGATTTCCAAAACACCGCCATCCAGCACAACAGACACAACCGAATCCGGGCTGCAGCATCCTTTTTTTACCGCCGCAGCCGCACCGGCACAGGCTCCGGTTCCGCACGCCATTGTCACACCGCTGCCCCGTTCCCAAACACGCACGCGCAGCACGTTATCCCCCATAACCTGTACAAGCTCCGTGTTCACTCCGCCGGGAAAAGCCTCATGTTTTTCAATGAGCGAGCCTATTGTACGGAGAGGAGCCTTCTCTATGTCACGGACGAAAACAACAAAATGCGGATTTCCGACCGCTACCGGTGTCCCGTTAATTTTGTTTCCGTTTATCGTCAATTCTATGTCTTTTTCTACTTCTACCTGCCCCATGTCAACCGTCACATTTTTTACCTTTCCGGAATATAACTGCATATCAAGCCTTTTAATTCCGGAAAGTGTTTCTATGGTCAAATGTGTTCTGTCTGTATATCCCTTATCATAGACATACTTCCCCACGCAACGAATACCATTCCCACACATCTTTGCCTCGCTACCGTCGGCATTGAAAACTCTCATTTTAAAATCTGCTACCTCGGATGGGGAAATATAAATCATCCCGTCCGCGCCGGCGCCGAAATGTCGATCGGAAAGCTTTCGCGAAAGTTCTGTGATATTATCCGGAACATCTCCGTAAACATACAAATAGTCATTGCCTAAACCGTGCATTTTCGTAAAGTGCATACCCACAGCTCCTTTCATCCCGCATAGGCGCCGGCATAAACGCGCAGCAAATCACACACCTCGCGGTTGCTCATTTGGCGCTATCCTTTGCACACGCCTTTGCTGCTTCAATGAAGCCAAGAAACAACGGATGGGGCTTATTGGGGCGGCTTTTGAACTCGGGATGATATTGAACACCCACAAAAAACGGTCTGTCTGACAGCTCCACGGTCTCCACCAGCCTGCCGTCGGGGGAAACACCGCTCAGGGTCAGGCCGCAGGATACAAGACATTCCCTGTAATCGTTGTTAAATTCATAGCGGTGACGGTGACGCTCGCTGATTTCCCGCCTGCCGTAGCATCGCTCCATTATGGTATCCTTTCTGATTACGCAGGGATATGCACCAAGTCGCAGCGTGCCGCCCTTATCAATGTCCTCGCTCTGACCCGGCATGAAGTCGATTACTTTATTCTGACACTGTTCGTTGAACTCGCCGGAATTGGCGTCCTGTATTCCGGCGGCATTTCGGGCAAATTCGATGACTGCAATCTGCATTCCAAGACAAATGCCAAAGTAAGGAATATCGTTTTCTCTGGCATATTTGGCAGCAAGAATCATCCCATCGATACCACGGCTGCCGAAGCCTCCCGGAACGATGATCCCGTCCAGATCACAGAGTGTTTCCCGCACTGTTTCGGGCGTAATCTCTTCCGAATCAATCCAATGGATATTAATGCGGACCTTATAGGCATACCCGGCGTGATACAGTGCTTCTGCTACAGACAGATAGGCATCGTGCAGACCAACGTATTTTCCCACCAAGCCAATCTCCACGCAGCAAGATTGCGCATTGTTGATTCGGTCCACCAGTTCTTTCCACCCCGTAAGATCCGGCGCCGGTGCGGAAAGGCCAAGCTCCCGACAAACCACCTCAGAAAAGTGGGATTTTTCCAGCATTAACGGTGCTTCGTAAAGATTTGGAAGAGTGATGTTTTCAATCACGCAGTCGGGCTTTACGTTGCAGAAGAGTGCAATCTTCCGGAAAATAGATTCCTCCAGCGGCTCATCACAGCGCAGAACTATGAGATTTGGGTTAATGCCCATACCCTGCAGCTCCTTGACGGAATGTTGAGTCGGCTTGGATTTGTGCTCCTCCGAGCCCCGCAGATAGGGGACCAACGTTACGTGGATAAACAAGCTGTTCTCTCGGCCAACCTCCAACGATATTTGACGCACTGCCTCGATAAAGGGCTGAGATTCAATATCGCCGATGGTGCCGCCAATCTCGGTTATCACCACATCGGCACTCGTCTTTTTCCCGACACTATATACAAACTCCTTAATCTCGTTCGTAATGTGGGGAATCACCTGAACGGTGGAGCCGAGATATTCTCCACGCCGTTCTTTGTTAAGCACGTTCCAATAGACCTTTCCGGTAGTCAGATTGGAGTATTTGTTCAAATCCTCGTCGATAAACCGCTCATAGTGTCCCAAATCCAAATCGGTTTCTGCGCCATCCTCCGTAACATAAACCTCTCCGTGCTGATACGGACTCATAGTGCCCGGATCCACATTGATATATGGGTCAAGCTTTTGTGCGGCAACCTTGAATCCGCGTGCCTTCAAAAGACTTCCAAGCGAAGCAGCCGTGATTCCCTTCCCCAAGCCGGATACAACACCTCCGGTCACAAAAATGTACTTTGTCATTCTTCTCCTCCTTTACTGCCGCTTTACCGTTGCCTCCGGTTTTGATAAGATGGCATACGCTATACGGGGTATGTCGGATAGCCCCGCGTTCCGGTAAATTCACCATTTCCACCCATAAAGACTTTCATGTGCTTTGCTACCTCCCACTCTCTCCGTAGTTGGAAAGCACGCGTGCTGACGGGTCGTTGACGTCACAGCCCTCCCATGACCTGTTCGGCATCCAGAAGTCTGCAATCATTTCCGCCTGGCCGGGATAATACTTTTCAAAAAGCTCCCGATACAAAAGCGATTCCTTGGTAAAGGGTCTTGCGTGGGAGTACTTATATAACTTTTCTTCATATTCCGCATCCGAATACTGACCCTCCGCGTATTCCTTGAGATAGTCCACCATAGAATGACCCACAGCGTCAGAAAAGGCTGCCTTTTCCCTCCACAGAATGGAATCGGGCAGATAGCCCAGTCCTTCAAAGGCATGGCGGAGGAGATATTTTCCTTTCTTGTATTTGTTGATCTTTATTTTGGGGTCCAAGCTCATCACATACCGCACAAAATCCAGATCGCCAAAAGGAACGCGCGCCTCCATGGAATTAACGGAAATGCAGCGGTCTGCTCGGAGCACGTCATACATATGCAATTCTCGGATACGTTTTTCGGCCTCCTCCTGAAACGCCTCGGCAGAAGGCGCAAAATCCGTGTACTTGTAGCCGAAAAGCTCATCGGAGATTTCTCCGGTAAGGAGCACGCGAAGATCCGTTTGCTCATGGATCGCCTTGCATACCAGGTACATCCCCACACTCGCACGAATGGTCGTAATATCATAGGTTCCGAGAATGCAAATCACCTCCTCAAGAGAGGAAATAACGTCATCCGGCGTCATATAAACTTCTGTATGGTGGCTTCCGATGTATTCTGCGACCTGCCTTGCGTATTTCAGATCGATGGCATCCTTGCTCATGCCGATGGCAAAGGTTTCGATAGGCGCACCGCTTTTTCGGGCAGCGATAGCACATACGAGAGAGGAATCCAAACCGCCGGAAAGCAGGAACCCAACCTTGGCGTCTGACACAAGACGCTTCTCGACCCCTGCAATCAGCTTGTCGCGAATTTTTCCGCAGGCAGTCTCCAAATCATCATGGCAGACAACATCTGCCTTTGCAATCTCCGTGTAGCGAATGAATCGGCCGTCCTTGTAATAACAGCCGGGTGGGAACGGCATAATCTTTTCCGTAAGCCCGACCAAATTTTTTGCCTCGCTTGCAAACAAAACAGCGCCCTTTGAATCGTATCCGTAATAGAGCGGACGGATGCCGATGGGATCACGGGCCGCAAGGTAACGTCCCGTTCTCCCATCGTAGAGAATGCAGGCGAACTCGGCGTCCAGCATGGAGAACATGGCTTCTCCGTACTCAAAATACATTGGTAAGATAATCTCGCAATCACTGTCGGACGCGAAAGTATATCCCTTTTCCCGCAATTCCTCGCGCTGCTTTTCAAATCCATAAAGCTCTCCGTTGCAAACCACATAACAACCGTTCATCTCAAATGGCTGCATCCCGGAGGGTGTCAATCCCATGATGGAAAGCCTGTGAAAGCCCAGGAGTCCTTTTCCCGTATCAACAACCCTGCTTTCGTCCGGACCTCTGGAGATGGTCCGGGAAAAGCCCTCCTCAAACAATTCAATGTCAGCGTCTTCGCTGCAATAGCCCATAATGGAACACATATACTATTACCTCCGTCAATTTCATGTTCTTCCCGAGAGGCCATTATTCCCGCAATACCAAGCTTGTTTATCCGAAATAGCAGAGCCGTTTCTATAAAAACAGAATTCTACAATTATAATTATTCAGGCTTTTTTATTTTACGCTGAATAAAACGTCTCCGTAAGTCGGGAAGGGCCAATAGCTTTTGGCTGTTAACAGCTCGGCCCGGTCGCAAGGAATCCGCAATTCGGTCATTTTCGGCAATATTGCATCTCGCACAAGTTCCGATTCTTTAACAATATCTTCGGCATCCTGAAGTGTTAGAATCGCATTCTCCAATTCGTCCGTTTTCTCTGCGATTGCGTCCGTCAGTGCAGAGAGCTTCTGCACAAGCTCTGTCTCGCAGCTGCACGCAAGCTCCGGGAACAAAGCCTTCTTTTCTGTGGCCTGTTTTGCCAAATCCGCAGTAAAGCTCGTAATTGCGGGTGCAATTCGCTTGTGCACCATGTTGACCATGGTGTTTGCCTCAATCGTCACACTCTTACAGTAGTTTTCCAGCATGATATCACGGCGGGACTTCAACTCGTCCACCGTGAACACCCCGAGAGATGTAAGCATTGTAACATTTTTCTCATCCAGTAAATGGGGCAGGCAATCTGCTGTTGTGCGATAGTTTAAAAGCCCGCGTTTTTCGGTAGCCTCCGTAATCCATGATTCGTCATACCCGTTACCGTTAAAAATGATACGCTTATGATCTTTGATTGTCTTTTTGATTACCTCGTACAGTGCTGTTTCAAAATCATCCGCTTTCTCCAATCGGTCTGCGAAGATGCGCAGGCTTTCGGCAACGGCGCTGTTAAGCATAATATTGGCACAGGCGATGCTGTTGGAAGAGCCGAGCATGCGGAATTCAAACTTGTTTCCTGTAAAAGCAAAGGGGGATGTGCGGTTGCGGTCTGTTGTATCTCGATTGAATTTGGGCAGAACATCCACGCCGAGCTTCATCTGAATTTTTTCTGAGCCCCGATACGGCGCGTCAGTTTCAATGGCTTCCAATATGGCATTCAGCTCATCGCCAAGAAACATGGAAATTACAGCGGGAGGAGCCTCATTGGCGCCGAGACGGTGATCGTTTCCGGCCGTCGCAACGGAAATACGCAGCAGGTCCTGATAGTCGTCCACCGCCTTAATCACAGCGCAAAGAAACAAAAGGAACTGCGCATTTTCATAAGGGGTGTCTCCGGGAGAAAGAAGATTTTGCCCCTCATCCGTAGCTATGGACCAGTTATTGTGCTTGCCGCTGCCATTAACACCGGCGAAAGGCTTTTCATGCAGCAAACACACAAGCCCATGCTTTGCCGCCACCTTCTGCATGATTTCCATGGTCAGTTGATTGTGATCGGTTGCCACGTTGGCGGTAGTATAAATAGGGGCCAACTCATGCTGAGCAGGAGCCACCTCGTTGTGCTCCGTCTTTGCCAAAATGCCGAGTTTCCATAGCTCAACGTTCAAGTCTTCCATAAATGCCGAGACGCCGGGCTTGATAACGCCGAAATAGTGATCGTCCAGCTCCTGACCCTTGGGCGGCTTTGCACCAAAGAGTGTGCGACCGGTAAAGCGAAGGTCCGGTCTTGCCTCATACATCTCCTTCGTAATCAGGAAATACTCCTGCTCCGGGCCGACGAAAGAAACGACCCGCTTGGCAGCTTCATTACCAAACAGCCGAAGAATACGAAGCGCCTGTTTGCTCAGAACCTCCATGGAGCGCAGAAGCGGCGTCTTCTTATCCAGTGCATGACCCTCGTATGAGCAGAAAGCAGTCGGAATACAAAGCGTCTTGCCTTTGATGAACGCATAAGAAGTGGGATCCCATGCCGTATAGCCGCGCGCCTCAAAGGTGGCGCGCAAGCCCCCGGAGGGAAAGGAGGAGGCGTCCGGCTCCCCCTTGATAAGTTCCTTTCCGGAAAACTCCATAATGATGCCGCCGTCCGGCGAAGGCGTGATGAAACTATCGTGTTTTTCTGCAGTGATCCCAGTCAGCGGCTGAAACCAATGCGTAAAATGTGTCGCTCCATTGGATAGCGCCCAATTCTTCATGGCCTCGGCCACTGCATTAGCTACGCGAATATCAAGTTCCGTTCCCTCGTCAATGGTTTTTCTAAGGGATGCATACACATCCGCCGAGAGATTTGCCCGCATAACACGGTCATCAAACACCTTACTGCCGAAATACGCCGATACTGTTCTCATGTTTTACGTCTCCTTTTCTGATTGAAAATAAGTAAAGGCAAAGACGCCTTTCGTGTACACACAAAAGACGCCTTTGCCTTTTCCACCGTATTCCGTTTGGTCTGCCCTTCTAAAAAAGAGTAAGAGCGTCTTCGAGTTTAATCACTCAAAGACGCCCTTGCCTTTATGAAAAGCATTATACACAATCTCGTCATCGTTGTCAACCCCTATTTGAAAGATTTATCAAAAAAATTGTGAGCGAAAGAGGAAAATGCAAATTTAGGGCTGACAAAGCGCCGAGCATTTCTTTGGGTCAGGCAAAAACCGGGCAAAGCCTCGAGAACACTGTGTCTCCGACAGTTGCAAACTGAGCAAAAACATGATATAATTTTGTAACAATCAATGCAGCCTTTATGCATCACCGAGGCATTTATGAAACCATTGAAATCTTGCCCGGCTTTTCCGGAAACGAACAAAGGGATATAACAAATTTAATAAAAGCAGGAGGGAATTATGAAATATTCAAAAGATGAGGTCTTACAATACGCGCGGGAAGAAGACGTTAAATTTATCCGCTTGACTTTCTGTGATGTTTTTGGTAAACAAAAGAACATTGCCATCATGCCGGATGAATTGCCCCGCGCCTTTGAATATGGTATTTCATTTGACGCTTCCGCCATTATCGGATTTGGAGATGATGTGCATAGTGATTTGCTGCTGCATCCGGAGCCGGAAACTATTGTACCTCTCCCCTGGAGGCCCGAACACGGAAGAGTTGTTCAGATGTTTTCAAACATCACGCATCCTGACGGAACGCCGTTTCCCTGTGACACCCGAAGCCTGCTGAAGAAGGCCGTTGCCGAAGCAAAAAAAGCCGGTCTTGAATTTACCTTTGGTGCCGAACAGGAATTCTACCTGTTTCAGCTTGATGAGAACGGGAAACCGACACTCATCCCATGCGATGAGGCCGGCTATATGGATATTGCGCCTGAGGACCGGGGAGAAAACATCCGCCGTGAAATCTGCTTAACGCTGGAGCAGATGGGTATCCGTCCGGAGAGCTCTCACCACGAAGAAGGCCCCGGTCAGAACGAAATCGATTTTCGATATGCTGACGCCCTGATTGCTGCGGATAATGCCATGACCTTTCAGCGAGTGGTGAAAACCGTTGCGCGCAGGAATGGGATGTTTGCCGATTTTTCTCCGAAACCGTTGAGGGAGGCACCCGGAAACGGTTTTCATATCAACATGTCTGTGCGTCCCTTTGATAACGGAGAGCTTTTTCCCAACATGATTGCGGGGATTCTGCGCAATGCAAGAGCGATGACTGCATTTCTAAATCCTTGCGAAAGCTCCTACAAACGTTTGGGAAATCATAAAGCCCCCCGCTATGTTTCATGGTCAAATGAAAACCGCTCACAGCTTGTTCGGGTTCCCGCCGCAGTGGGTGAATATCGTCGCGCCGAGCTGCGATCTCCCGATCCGACAGCCAACCCGTATCTTGCTTTTGCACTGATGATTTACGCTGGACTTGATGGTATTTTAAATAAAACGCCTCTTTGCAAACCATCGGATATCAATCTGTATACAGTAAGCCCTGCGGTTCTTTCCTCTTACAAGGAAATTCCGAACACCCTCTTGGAAGCTCGTGAAATTGCTGCTTCCAGTGATTTTATTAAAGCGCACATACCGTCTGAGATTCTGAAAATTTACTGTGGCAAATAAGTTGCGCGAAGTCCACAGGGAAAGGGATTCCATATGAGTCTAAAGGAGCGGTGTTATAGCGTTCTTGTCGTTTCAGCGGCGGAAAAACTGAATATCGCTCTGTCAGATATTCTGCCGAAATCGCACTACCAACCAATCAAGATCGTTTCAAGTGTCAGCGAAGGAAAACGTGTATGGAGCGAACGGAACTACGATTTTGTTATCATAAATTCTCCTCTGCCGGATGATGCGGGGATAAGATTCGCGATTGATCTTGGTAATTCAAAGGGAACGATCGTGCTCCTTTGCGTCCGCGCAGAGCTCCTTGACGACATTCGCGAAAAGGTTTCGGATTACGGTGTCTTTACGCTTTCCAAGCCTCTGTCTCGCCCGATTCTCACCCTTGCTCTTGATTGGATGGCAAGCGCAAGAGAACGACTGAGAAAATTAGAGAAAAAGACACTATCCGTCGAGGAAAAAATGGAGGAAATCCGCCTTGTTAACCGCGCTAAATGGCTTTTGATCTCTGAGCTGAAGATGGATGAGCCGCAAGCACATCGCTATATAGAAAAACAAGCCATGGATCGCTGCATTGCAAAAAAGGAAGTTGCGGAGGAAATTATTAAGACCTATAAATAACAACATTTGTTTCAAGCGCCCCGGCTTCTTCTTGGGTATAGTTTCCGTCAAATCTGTGCAAGGCCGTTTCCGGCACCATTTTTGCCTTGTAATCCTCAGCGGAAGCGTTTGCGTATCTCAGCTCTTCATATTGTCGGTTGATTTCGGCGATTGTCTTCTTTGCTGTGTCTAACTCCGCTTTTAAATCGTCAAAACCTTTTTTGCCTTGCCGATGTCGGCACTGTTCAAATCAAGGATTTTGTCAATCTGCTCTGCGGTCGCTTCGGCAAAAATCTTGCTTACGTCTTCTCTTTTCATTGTTTTTGTATCCCTTCGACTTTCAGTTTTTTCTCGCGGTTCTTTCCGCTCTGCCATAGTTTCTCGTCATTTCGGACAAAATAAAAAAGGTCACACCAATTAAGGTGTAACCTCATACCCTTTATGATGACAGGCAAGGGGATAGGTGGGTTATTCCTATCCCAAGCCTTGCAATGCTTCCTGTCTATTTTATTATATCAGATTTTTTTATTTGTCAACCACTTCAAAAAATCTTTTCGGATATAAATATCCTTGTATATCTTGTGTTTCATCGTAACCCTCCTCATCTATAACACGATATTCCCCTTCTTCTTCTCCTATGCACTCATATATCTTGCCATTTATAAGAGAAATCGGGTTAGATACGCCAATATATTTAAGTTTAATCATCGAAATACCTCTTTACTTTCATTCCTATTCTGCCTATCTTGTCGCATTCAAACCAATGTAACTCTGCGTGTCGAGTTTTACCATCATCACAAACCACATATCCGTCCCCACGGGTATGTCGCCATTCTCGAGCAGGGATTTTGTATTGTTTTTCAAAGAATGGCGCTACTTTCAGTTCTTTTTTCGTTCCTTGTCCGGCAAAAGTGACCACCTTTGTTATTGTGCTGTCTTCTTTAATTTTCCCGCGGTTTCCATTCGGCAGCAAAACATCATCCCTGAATGGAGCAGCACCAACGCTTTTATATATTTTAATATCCTTTTGAATTATACCTTTTTCTTTGCCACCAGTCAAGGGTTTTGTTGCCCTCATTCTTTCCTCAGTTTTCTGCAAGCCAACGCTTTCGGTTAAATCGTTGTACTTTGATTTTAACAATTTTATGCGTGCATTGCAATCTTTTACAAGCTGATTATCTCCGGCAGCTTTATCGTCCGCCATTTAAAAGCCGCTGTTTTCACTTCCGGGAAAACAAAAAAGGCGTCGTATTACTACGACGCCTTTGTCTTGCTCGGAAGATGGAGCAAGGGAATGCTGCTCAATTATCTGTTGTACTTTTTCTTTCTGCTTACAACTGTTGTGCCGATAACAGCACCACCGCCGCTTACAAACAGCAGTGCGATCCACGGCATAAGGCTGCCGGCGTCGCCGGTCTGGGGAGACTTTGGCAGCTTCGCCGTTACCGTGTCGGCCTTAGCTATTTCTTTCGTTGCGGCAGCATCGCTGTAATACCTGCCGCAGTTTTCACAGTACCAATACTCGATGTTGCCCTCGGCATCCTCGGTCGCAGCCTTTGCGGAGATATGCTT